>NZ_JACCQA010000057.1:0-31214 GCF_015712215.1 Burkholderia sp. 9779_493 | reverse complement strand
CTGTCCAAGGTCGCGCTTGTTGCCTGCATGCGCAAGCTCCTAACCATGCTCAATGCCATGGTCAAAACCAACACGCCTTGGGACGATTCACTTCATCGGGCTTGACTCGGAAGACGGTTACTCAGTCCTCGGACGGCAGAACGATGACGGTGGCGTGGCGCTCCGCGTCGGTAACGATGCGAATGGCCAGCCCCGGATGGATCACGTAGTGCGATGCCAGCGATGCGCCTGATTGAAGCGCGGTGCTGTTGGCCTGCCATTGCTGGACGTTGACGTCGCCCCAGTCGCCACGGGTGTGGCGCCTGAAGTACGGGATCGGGTCGAGGCGACCCGAGCGGACCAGGCGGTCAATGCCTTTGCTGAAGATAAGCGCCCCGATGGGGAACGCCAGGCTCTGACAGTAGGTTTCGATGCGATGTGATGCCATGGGCTCCTCCTTGATGAGTCATTGAGCCACGACACCCCTGCCGGAGTGAAGTGGCTCCGTCAGGAAAATGAGGATGACGATGTGGGGACGTCAGATCAGGTCCCGCTCTTCGGGAAGCTGGATCACCGTGGTCTCGTGGTCCTCGCTGGTCTTGACGATTAGCGCCAGGTCCGGCGTGATCCTGAACTGCGAGATCATCAGGTTGTCCTGTTGGATCGCCACGTCGTTGGCTTGGCGTGTGGCCTCATCGATCTCGCCCCAGTCCCCGCGCACATGGCGCTGGACATAGGCTAAGGGGTCGATCAGGCCTCTTCGGGCCAGCCAATGCACCTTCTCGCTCAACTTCAACGTACTCGGTGCGAACAACGGTTGCTTGTGCGGCGCTGGCCGCTTGAACGGATTGGGGAACATGGTGTTTCTCCTTCGATGTGGTACAGCAGGACGGCAGCGCGTCCGGTGGATCAGCGGATGGTTAACACCTCGCCCCGTGTCGCGGAGCCAGGCGTCATGTCCCACGCGCGGATGACGGGCACAAACTTGTCGGTGAGGATGCGGGTCTCGGCGATGGAGCCGTCTTCGCGTTCGGTGAATTCCCGCTGGAGCGTCTTGTCCTTGTGGGTGTCACCTTTGACGACGAGCACGCGCCCCGTCTGGGAGCGCACAACGCCGGAGATCGCGCCCGCGGCCAAGGCCAGGGCGAGATGCCAGTGGGACAAGGCTCGCGCCGGTGGACGCAGCGACTGCTGCGCGGCCCCCAAGTGCGTGTCCAGCGACGGCCAGAGGCCTTGCAGCCTGCCAACCTCGTCGGCGAACTGTTCGGGCTCCATCGTCACGCGGAAGAAATGCTCCGGCTCGGCCGGACTGGCGGGGATGATGTATGGCAAGAACGGCCACTCGCTCGGAAGTTCCTCGGCTTCGACTTCGCCAAGCCCAACCTGCAGCAGCAGGCTGCGCACGGCCTTGACGCCATCGGGGGCCTGCTCGCGCTGGCGCACCCTTCGGCCGAAGATCACCACTTGCTTGAACTGCGTCTCCACCGCTCGGTAGATCCGCAGATCGGTGTAGTGACGTGTCAGCCAGCCGACCAGCTCCGCGTCGAGCACGTAGCCGGGAACGATGAAGACCAGCACGCCGCCGTACTGCAACAGCGACAGCGAACGCTGATAGAACAGCTTTTCGAGGCGGGCACGGCCCTGGCCCTGGTATCCGATGTTGCCGTTGACGTCCTTGGACAGGTCGCCATACGGCGGGTTGAGCCAGAGCAACCCGAAGGACTGTTTGGAGACCATCGTGTCCATCAGGTCCGCGTGCAGGCAGTGATCGACCAGACCTCGGGCATGGCGTGCCCGCTCCGCGTCGAACTCGACGGCGAACGCCTTGGCCTGCTCGCGCCCGAGGGCATGGGCGGCTTCGGCGATCGCCACGCCTTCGCCGGCGCAGGGATCGAGGATGCACATCGGCCCGTCGCTGGGCATCAGTGCGTTGAGGGCTCTTTCGAGCGTGGGTTCGTCGGTCGGGTAGTACCCGTTCTTGGCGAAATTGCGGGCGAGCCGCGGGAACATGAGGGCCATGGAAGTCTCCTGGTTGGCGGGGATGAAACACGGAAGCACGCCAAGGCGTGCCTCCGTGGGTGGGTCAGGCCGCTACCACTTCCGGCGTCCAGATCTTGGCCGGGTATGGATAGGCGGTGAGCACGTCACTGCGGATCAGGGAACCCAGCGCCAAGGTCAGCGCCGGCACGTCGATGGCGAGCCGATGGCCTTCCAGCGGCCCGAGGGCGAACGGAAGGCGGGCCAGCATCTCGCGGCTTTGCAGCAGTTCCAGCACGGTCTCGCGCCAGTGGTCGAGCAGCGGCAACGGGCAGGTGTCCCGCACCAGCATCCACAGGCGGTCAAGCCGGTGGGCACTGTCGCGTGGCAGCAATGCCAATGCGCTGGCGTTGGCCTTGTCGGGCTTGACGCAGCGCCGGTCGAACAGCCACACGTTGGACAGCGAACCGAACAGCGTTCGCCGGTAAGCGCGGGTCATGCGCTTTTCCAGGCGATCGACGTTGCCGACGAACACCGGGACGCTGCCGCCCTGATCGGTGATGATGTGGAACTGGTCCAGTCCCTGCTCGTCGCGCCCGAGGGTCAGGCGAGCAAGGAACTGCTGGACGGCGGTGTCGCGCGCCCAGATGGACAGGAAGATCAGGTTGCCCTGGTCATCGCCGACACAGGCGTCGGCCATCACGTCCGGGCATTCGTCGATGCGGTACAGCGTGGAAGAAGTGTTTGCGGGCATGGTGGTGTCCTCGGATGAACGGGAACAGCACCGCCCCCTGGGGCAAGTACTGCCCCAGTGGGAAGAAAATCGCTCAGTCCGGCTCGAACTGCCGGGTGTGCGGGTTGAAGTGAAGCGCCTCGTCCACCGCCGTGATCGGCGTGAAGCCGTCCAGGTAGATGTTGTTGAGGTACTGGTCGCGGTAGGTCAGTGCCTGCCGTGCCTGTTCCTCGGTGAGGCCGTTGCTGATGAAGTACTCCAGCATCTCCTCGTCGGAGGACACTTCGTCGTTGGACAAACTTCCTTCAACGAGTGCCAGCAGCGAGGGTGAGAGCGCAGCCAGGATCGGGTCCATGTTGGTTCCTCCTGGCTCAGGCCATCAGCGTCGCGGCGGGAGCCGTGACAGCCGTGGGTGTGCGTCGCCGTGCGTGGTAGGCGCGAACGCCTGCACGCCAGTCGGCGGACTGCTCCGGTGCGAGGTCCAGATAGGACAGCGGGCACGAGTAGTAGTACGGGTGCATGGACTCTTCCAGCGGCTTGTAGCCCCACTGGTTGCCGCTGCGTTCCAGCAGATCGCAGCGGATGTAGCGCAGGGACTGGCCCGGCGCGAGATCACGATGCACACCCTCGACCTTGGCGGTCATTTCGACCACGGACCACAGCACGTTGCCGCGCAGTGCGTGAGCGATGACCTTCGCGCTGACGCGCTCGGTCTGCTGCGGTGCGATCAATTCCGCGATCAGCTCAGACCGCGATTGGGGAGAGAAATACCAGCCCATGAGAGGCCTCCTGGAAAAAGTAGAGTCGGAGGCCTCCCGCAGGGGGAGAACCCCGACGGGTGGTGAAAAGCCGATCAAGCGGCGATGACGTGTGCCGGACCTCAGTAGTCCGAATCGCAACCGGCCGGGCAATAACCCAGTTCGATTCCGTGCGAGCAATAGCCGTGTTCAGCGTTCCAGTCCTGGGCTTCCTGCCTTTCGGCCGGTGTCGCGTAGTCCCATTCCTGTGCGATCTGCAGCGCTTGTGCGCGTTGGTCTTCGGGCAATCGAGCAACTTGCTCGTCGATCGCGGAACTGAAGCGTTCGACGTAGTAGTCGTGAGACAGTCCGCACCCCTTGGTGGCTTGTGCGGCTTCCGTCTCGCAGAGAGCCCGCCAAGCGGGTTCATCCAGAGCGGAGCGAGGGGAATCGCAAGCGATGGTGGACATGATGGAGACCTCCAAAAAGGAGCCGAGGCCTCCCCCGCATGGGGAAGGAACCCCGGCGGGTGGATGAAGGACACCGCGGATGCGGCGCCCATGGTTACGCAGGTTGCAGTTCGGCCCGGCGGCTCCACTCCTGCGTCTTGAAGTCCAGCGCGTAGCCCAGTTCGTCCAGGCGGGCGATCTGCGCGCGCAGGGCGCGGCGGTCGATGGTCGAATCCAGCTTCACGGACTCGCCCAGCGGCCACAACAGGCCGAACAGTGCGGCGTCGCCATCCTCGGTGCTGCCGGGGGCAGCAGCCGTAGCAGGCGGCGGCGCGTCCACGCCGAAGGGCGTCGTATCGATCAGCGGGTCCGCGGAGGCCTGCACGGGTGCAGATTTGGCGGACCTGGATGCCTTGGAGGCCTTGACCGGCGTTGCCGCAGGCGGCGGCCCTTGCTCTTCATCGAGCGGATCGACTTCCTGTGGGGCGAAGCTATGTGCTTCGGCCTTGCTCAGCTTGTCGATGCCGAAAAGTGTCATGCCGTCCAGGTTGGCGCGCATCTCGAAACGCATGCTGCCGTCGCTGATCGGATAGCCTTTGAGGAAGATGTAGCGGAGGACGAATTCCCCTTGGTACTTGCCCTCGGGGTACTGCTCCAGTTCGGCATCTTTTATCGTGAACTTGCCGAGTTGGCATTCGAGCTTGCCAACGTTGAACTTTCCGTTGCGGCCGTGAATGGTGCGCAGCGCGAGCTGGCCCGGGACGATAATGGGCGTGGCCGATTTCTCGGGTGCCGATGTGACTGCCATGATGCTTCTCCTTGAGAAATAGGAAAAAGGCAAGGCCCCGTGAGGGGCCATGCCGGATCAGAACGAAGCAGCCAATGCCGGCTCCTGCTCCTCGACTTCACCTGCGGGCTCGCGCTCGGCGGACTCGGCAGGCTGCTCGGCAGCGGTGTCGGCAGCGTCCTCGGCTTCGGGCGCGGATGCGTCCTGGGCCTGCGGTGCCTCGGCTTGCGCCTGGCTCGTGGGATAGACCTGGGTGCCATCGATCTTGATCAGACCGATGTGGACCAGCGTCGATTCCAGACTCGCGGCCGGTTCCCCGGCGTGCTCGCCCTTGGTGCGGATGTACGGATCGATCTTCATGTCGTTCAGACGGAAGGCGACCAGCACTTTGCGATCCGCTTCGATGGCCTGCACGCACCGGCGAACCAGGTGCTCGGCTTCAGGGGTGGCGACGATCGTGTCGAAATACCGATACTCCGGTTCATCGACAGGGCCGGTCAGCGCTGCGATGCAGCACGACAGGAAGGGATCACCGTCTTTGGGAGTGACGTCCTTCGGGCGGCTGAGGTAGCCGATGCCGCGGGTGATCAGCTCGTGCTGCTTGATCGAGGCCAGTTCGGCCCGGTCAATCAGTTCGGTCTTGAGCAGCCGGGCCTTGAGAGACCCGCCTACTTCGCCCTTGCGTTCACCCTTGTCGCGGATGAAGGGATCGGCGCGCAGATCGCCAGTACGGAAGCGCACCAGTGGGCGCTGCTTGGGATCGTCAACGCCGATGTAGCGCTGGACGAGCTTCTTGGCCTCGGCACCCGAGACTTTGACGTCGAAGTAGCGGTAGCTGGGGTCCCTGGCAGGGCCGACCAGCGCGGCGATGGTGCATGCCAGGAAAGGCTGCGCTCGGCGGCCGCCCCTGACGGGCACTTCACGGACACGCTGGATGTAGCCGATGCCCGAAGTGTGGAGGTCGAAATACGATTTCTCGTTTGAAGTGGTGTTCATGGTGAATCTCCATAGGGATGAAGCGGAGACACACCAGCCCACGCATGCGGGGAGAGGTGCGTAACCCCGCGGTGGGTTGATAAGGCGAAAGCATCCGCCACCAGAGACTGGTGGCCGCTCGCGAATGGATGCGGTGCGAGCTGGCTCGGTCACGCAGTCGAAACTGCGCCGCAACCTCGAAGACCGATGGTTGCCTGGCATGTCGCTGACGACGTCAGCAGGCATGGGGGCAGCATCGCCGGGCCTCGCGCGTGCGACAGCAATCAATCGGCATCCGGGCGCTTCCCATTTTTTCCAGGCTGCCCAGTTCCGCCCAAAAAGAAGCCCCCAAAATGGGGGCTTCAAAGGGTATGCGGACATTTTTGACTACGCCGATTCCACCGCCGCCAGTGACAGATGCGTAGCGGTGGCGGACAGCTCCAGATCATCTGAGCTTTGCAGAATGCGAGTGAAAACGCTGTCTTTCGGGTCGAAGAACTCGCCGAAGTCGTCGCCTCCAAGTTCGGCGCGTGCCAGTTCCCACCAGTCATCGAACGGGTCGATATCCGGGTTGCAGCCGACGGCATAGGCCAGCAGCTTCACGCGGCCATCGGGGCGGCGCTCTCCGCGCTCGGCGAGGAAGTACACGCCCTGGTCCTTGGCCAGGGCGACGCGGCATTGGTTGGCGATGGCCTCGGCAAGCACGGGGCGCAGGTCGGAGCCTCTGAATCGCAGTGACATGGTTGAAATCTCCTGTATGGATTAAGAAAAAGCCCTCCACCCAAACGGATGGAAGGCTTGTGGGGCAGTCGCCGGTAGGCTATGGACTGGTCAGTCGTGCCGCTGGGCTTCCTGTCTGGCATGTCAGGCTGGAACCGCCTGACGTCGCCGAGGAGCTTTGGCGTCGATCACGCTGACGTCGATCAGGCGCCAGCGCCCGTCGTCGATGAGCCGCTCCAGCACGTCACCGAGCATGTCGAAATACACCTCGTCGTGCCGATCGATCAATTCACCGTCGCGATGCAGCTCCACCACGTAGGTGTCGCCGCCACGGTCGTAGAGGATCGTCACCTGACCCTCGAACTTGGTGGTTGAAACCGTGAAGCTGATCGCCGGCGGGGTCTCGATGATCTTGGAGGGCTTGGGATCGACCCAGACGAAGTCGCGGGCACCTGCATCGACCAGCATGTGGGTGATGCACCGGAACCCGTCGGGCGCGGGCATCTCCTCCAACTGCTCGATGAGTTGGCCCAGTTCCATGCACTGCGGCTCGGGAATGGGCAGCTTGGCGGGCGCTTTGCCGAGGATATGCCTCGTGATGGTGTAAGGCGTGCCATCCGAAGTCTTCTCGGTAACGACTTCCGGGGTGTCCGCGCGCAGGCCGTCGAAACGTCGCCGGGCGTAGGGTTGGACATGAACCTTGGCGCCCTCGCTCGGGACGGTGGTCACCAGGTTGGGGTCGAGCACCGCGAACTCGCTGGGCTTGAGCTTGACGACGATGGCATCGTCATTCGCCGCGACCACCTTGCCGTCGAAGGGTTGGGGATCGATGGCGAAGCCCAGCGTCGAGGATTGCGGCTGATCATCGAACACGCGGTACTTGAACGACCGCACGTTGCGGGGCACATGGCCTGCGACAAGCGAAGGCATCAGGGTCTTGATGAGAGAGCGATCCATGGGAATCTCCTTGAGAAAGAACAAGGGATTCCCCGCCCACAAGGGAGAGGTCCCTTGTGGGTGGATGGACGCGGTACGTCCGTAGGAAGAATCGACCAGCACGGTGTCCCGCACTTGCAGCCTTGAAGGCCTCGGCTGCCAGGGCATGTGTCGGCAACGCCGACGAACATGGAGCAAGGATGGCTCTGAAATGGGCGGCCTGCCCGCAAGAAATCGCACAGCGTCGCACCCGCTTTCCAGCGCTTCGGACAAGAAAAAGCCCCTCGAAAGGGGCTTGGTTGGGTCAGGCTTCGTACACGAAGTAGTGTTCTCGCTGACGTGGGAAGAAGACATGTTTCCATGTATCGCCGCTGGTGTTGCCACCGTCGAAGACGACCATTTCGTAGTCGTCAATGTCGGTGTCCACCAGTTCGACGCTGGCGACATGGCGCATGTGCAGCGTGCCGCTCATGCGCTCGAATACCAGGATCTGGCCGATGGCGTCGTCCTGGCCCATGGCATTGACGCAGGAACCGAGCTGGTACTCGAAGTCGGACGTGCTAGGGATGAGGTTGGGGAACATGAGGTTGCTCCTATGAAAATGAACCAGCCCGGCTCCGGGAGGGAGACGGGCTGGTATGGGGAGAACAAAGAGGAAGGATGTTGTGTCGCGTGGCTGCTAGGACTCGGCCAACGGCAGGCCCAACAGCACGGGTGCGTCGGCGTCGAGAATCAGGATGCGCACATCGGCCTGGCCGGCCAGTTCAATGACGTTCGCCAGGTCATCCGGCATGCCCTTGCTTCGGTGCTCCTGGCGAAGCTGCTCCGCACTGATCCCCTCGACGCGCTCCAGGTTCTTGTCCGTCCAGGGGGTGGAGATCAGCTTGATGCCGATCGCCGGGCTGTAAGGAACCCGGAACGCGATGAACAGGAATGCCTCCGGCGTGGCGAGGTCTGCCAGGTTGGCGAGGTATTGGCCGGTTTCCTCGCTTATGTGTGCACTGCTGATTTCCCAGCACCGGCTGTAGTAGCCGGTCTCGAAACTCAGGCGCTGCACGACTTCCCGTGCCGCTTCAGCCGAATAGGTATCGCCGACGTGGATGGGGCGGCCGTCGAAGTCGTCGCCATGGATGGCATAGACCACGGCGCCGATTACGCCTTCACCGCTGACACCTTCTCCGGCATCGCATTCGGCCAGTACCTCGGCATTCACGGGTTGGGGACCATTTTTGACCACGGCGAAATCGCTGGTGATGATGCACGAGGATGAAATCAGTTCCTCGTCGGAAAAGTGCTTTTGGCTCGCGTGGACGATTCGCCAAACATGCGGGCTTCCGTCCTCGTAGCTGATGCACAGCGTGCGGACGATTTTCAGATTCCAGTAGCCGCGGAGAAATGGATTGGGTTTCAGGGACATGGCAACTCTCCAGATTTGAATAATGGAGCCAATCCCCGCCACCGGGAATTGGACCCGGTGGGTTGAAAGTGGAAAATGCGTCAGTCGGCGCTGATCGTTGGCGTCTGGGCCAGCCGTTCGGCGATGCGATGGCGCACATTCAGGCGGAAATGCTCGTCGGTGATGCCGGCAAGCAGGTTGGCGGCCTCCAGCGCGATCAACGCCGAGGCCTCTTCGATGTCGGTGGCCACGATGGTCTTGCGCAGTTGGTCGCCGAGTTGGAGTGCCTGCGAGGACGTTCTGAAGACCTGGGCCTCGCGGCTCAGGTAGCAGCCGTTGCCGCCGAACTCGAACAGCCTCGGTTTGCTGCAATGCCAGCAACCCTCGAACTGGATGGCGGTCAGGTGATGACCGTCATCGAGGCAGGAGGCGATCAGAAACAAGGCTTCCAGGTCGGCGCTGTCCTCGAACTGGTGGTGCTCGATGAGGTTCTCCAGCTCCCAGTCCTGGTCAGCACCGAAGTGCGCGGCCAGCCGTTCAAGCAGAGGTGGAATCGACAGTTCTTCGTCGTCGGGCATGGGGATGCCGAGTTGTGTGGCCAGGTCTTCCAGGCCATCCAGCACATCCGTCCAGCGCGGGTCATTGGTCTCGGCGATCTGGGCGATGTAAGCCTGCCCATTGCCGGGATGGTTTTCATCCAGCGCAAAGGCGCCGAACAGCGCCTTGATGACGGGAGTAACGCGGTCGAGCACGAGAACGCCCGTGCCTTCGTAGTAGTTGTTTGCCATGGTGGCTCCTTTCGGGGAAGTGAGCGGAGCCAGCCCATGCGGACGATGGCATCCGCGGGAATAGCCCAAGGCCGTTGGCGCCGGGCGATGGGTAAGAAAAATTGAGGGACATGGCCTCATGGGCGCATGTCCCTCACGTGGGATCGAGAGGACAGTGGCGTGCCGGAGACCGGCTCACCAGCCGCTGTAGTTCACCAGCAGGTCGGCGATGACCTTGCGGCGTTCCAGGTCGAGACCGTCGAAGTCCGACAGCCCGTCGAAGTGGCAGCGCTTGAGCATGGCACCGCCCTCGCGCGCGTTGTAGAAGCTGACCATGGCGGACAGGAACATGCGTTCGCCGCTGCTCAGGACGCCGAGGGCATCGTTGAGCCGCAGCATGTCGGGACGCAAATCCCACTTGGTGTTGGCCTGGTTCAGGCCTTCGCGGGTGCCGTCGCCGAACCATTGCGGGCCGGCGATCTCGACACCACGCTTCCAGGCCTCGAAGAAGGCTTGGGGCGCGGCAGCGAAATGCTGCTCTTCCCGCATGATCTGATCGACGACTTCCTGTGGCAGAAGCTGGTTCATGACGTGATTCCTCCAGTTGGATCAGGGCGTGGCGAGCTGGGTCCAGCCGCCTCTTTCGAGCGCACGTTGAGCCGCGGCGTAGCTGCGGAAGTACTCGCGGGATTCCCGCGAAACGGGACCTTCGGTATCGCGCGTGCCGATGTAGTGACCGGCGGCGCTTTGCAGGACTTCGAGCGGCAGGAACTTGCCGCAGTAGGTCGAGGCCAGTTGGCCGAAAGAGGCTTGCTGGGACATGGACGGACTCCTTTGAAAAGCGGGGCCTTGTCCCTCACGGGATGGCAGCTCCCGCACGCGGTTGATAAAAGGCATCGACGTCACGAGGACGCGCGTCCGCAGACTTGATGCGATGCGGACTGGTGGGCAACGCGGGAGGGACCCGCGGCAGCCTGGAACCCTGGCTGCTGGCATGTGCTGACGAATCAGCGAACATGCGGGCAGCTTCGTGCGAGGGCCGCTCGGCGTCAGTGGGAAAACGGCATCCGACCCAGCCCCGATTGATGGGCGCAGAAAAGAAAAGCCCCGCATCGAGTGCGGGGCTGTCAGGAGGGTGCGGTGGCGCTGGGTCAATCGGGCTTGTCGCCCAGGACATGCTGCTTCCACAGGTCGAATGCCTGCTCGGGCGGAAGCTCGGCGAGGATGACGATGGGCTGGGCCTGCCGGGCGCGCAGCGAAGCGAAGTACGCCTTGCGGTCGGCGATGGCCTTGAGCTTGATGCCCTTGATGAACAGCAGTTTGCCGTCCTTGATGAACAGCACCTTGTTGCCGATGTCGCGGTTGAAAGCGGCTCGCACCTTGCGTTCCGCGTGCATGGCATCGGCCAGCTCATCGACCAGGAAGTCGAGCGTCATGTCGATGTAATGGGGGTCTTCACCCTCCTGGCCGAGATCGAGCGGCGCAGGCGGCAGTTCCTTGGCGAAGGCTTCGGCCTGAGCCAGCAGCGTCGTCTTGTTATTGAGCGCGCGGAGGAATGTCGAGCCGCCATGCCCGTCGTTGCGGGCCTCGGCGATGGGAGTGCCGTCGAACACGACGGTCGCGGTGAAGCACAGCGTTTCCTCGCTGGCGAAGTCGGCGACCTTGAGGTTCTTCAGCATGATGCGGTCTTGCTTGGTGATGGTGTCCATGGAAAGTCCTGAAATCGACCGGGTGGCGACATGCCCCTGACGGGACGTGGCGACCATCCCGTGGGTTAGAGAAAGGAGGCATCGATGCCCCGGTGGGCAGCGTTCGCCGGTGAGATGCCGAAGCGAACTGGCGGGTGGCGTGGGCGGAACCCACGGCAGCCTTGACACCCTGGCTGCGGGCTGCTGCCGATACATCGGCAATGCAGGGACGAGAATGGCGCGGCGCGCAGGCTGCGTCGTCGATCAATCCGAAGCGGTCGAGCCCGTCTTGTGCAGGCACTGCACCAGCCGGTTGCCCAGCCAAGCCATGCATGGGACGGCCATGGAGTTGCCGATCGCCTTGTAGCGCGGAGCGTCAGCGGCAGGCTTCCCGCGATACGGGATCAGCGTGTAGTCGTCGGGCATGCCCTGCAGCCGCTCGCACTCCATCGGCATCAGCCGCCGCACCCGCCATTGCGACCAGTCGCCGGGGCCGGGGTCGTTCCAGTCGTAGCGGAAATGGGCCTCGAAGTCGGGGGCCAGCACATGGGGCTTGTCAGCACCGCCGCCGCTGGTACGCAGCGCGGCCGCTACGCTGCCGCCCAGCTCGGCGGCAAGACCCTGCGGCCGTCCCCGGAGGGCAACGCAGGTCACCATGGGCACGCCGTAGCCCGGCTTGCCGTTGGACAGGACGGTGCAAGCTACCTGTCCATGGCCTGACTCGAAGCGCACTTCGCCGCGGTTGTTCTGCGCGAAGGCGATGGCGGGTACGACGCCGGCGTTTGCATGACTGTTGCGATGCCCGCCGGCACGCAGCGTTGGCGTCAGGTCGATCGTGGCATCCGCGCCGCTGCCCTGGGCGGTGAAGGCGATGATCGGCACGCCCTTGCCGGTGCCGTCCTCGCTGCTGCCCTTGCCGTTGTTGGCGGTGTCGAGGGTATGGGCGATGCTGCCGGCGACGGACTGCACCATGAACGTCTCGGTGCGGATGTCGTGCTTGGGACCCGCGGCCATCAGGCATGCCGCAACATCGACGGGGCCGGTGCCGCCGCTGAATCCGAACATCGTGGTGACCTTGCCGTAGGGCTGCGTCAGCCCGGCGAATCCTGCGTATCCGCCTGCTGCTGCAGCACCCGGTTCAGTAGCGCGGGCAGCTTCTTGCCACGGCGCGCGGCCCGCAGAAGAATCCCCGAGCAGGCCTGCGCGCTCAAAAAGTACTTCGGTGGGATCGAGACCATCTCCACCACTTGCCACAAGAAACACGCGCTTGCGGCGTTGGGCGACACCGAAATATTGAGCGTCGAGCACGCGCCAGGCGATGCGGCGGCGGGGTCCAGACACACAACCAGCGTGCGCCCATTTTTCCCCTGGCGGCTGGAGCGCACGGCCTTCGCCGGCCAGTGCGCCCAGGAAATGTCCGAAGGCATTGCTGCGGTCGTTGAGGACGCCGGGGACGTTTTCCCAGACGAGCGTTGCCGGCGGGCGGCGGTCTTGGTGGCGGGTTTGGTCGATGGCATTTGCAAGCTCCACATAGGCAAGGGTCAAGGCGCCGCGCGGGTCATCCAGTCCCTGGCGGGCGCCGGCAACGCTGAACGACTGGCATGGCGTGCCGCCGACCAGGATGTCGGGCGCCGGCACGGTGCCGGCGCGCACCTGACGGGCGATCGCGGTCATGTCGCCCAGGTTGGGCACGTGGGGGTAACGGTGAGCGAGCACGGCGCTCGGGAACGGGTCGATCTCGGCGAACCACGCGGCTTCAAGGCCGAGGGGTTGCCAGGCGAGGCTCGCGGCCTCGATGCCGCTGCACACGCTGCCATACAGCAGTGGCGCGGCCTGGGGCGCACCGCGAAGGGTGCAAGGTTGCGGGTTCATGTCGGGTCTCCTGTTCGTGTGGCCCGGGGCGGGCCGGGACGTTGATAGGCAGGAGAAAGGCGCCGAAGGCCTTGCGGCCTTCGGCTCGGGAGGAAAGAACCACCCGTGGGCTGGTGCAGGCCCGGTCGTCGCTAGAACCGTCTGCTCATCAGCAATCACACCCGGCGCATGTCGTGGTTCGCGCCGGCATCGTCTGGCGCACATCCGCGCACAAAGGGAGCCCGTTTTTGCGCCGGCGGGCACCGGCACCGAATACCGCTGACCACGAAGGGTCTCCGGGTGGCTCGCGCAGCCTGGCAAGCCATCGGGGGACCCTTCGCAGAGGCGGGAGAAATGCAGATCAGCAGAACGCGGGAGGCGGTTCGCGGAGAAGCTACCTTCAGGTCCCGCGGCCGGGGATGACCAAGCGGGACGCGCACACGGACAAGAAGGCGTTGCGCGCTGGGCGTCCCGCAGGGCATGCGGGACACAGGCCGCGCCGCCGATGGCGGGCACGGCTCACGGGGAACGGGGTCGGTCAGGAGCCTTTGCGGCCGCCACTGCGCGGACGCGAGGCACTACGCTTGGACGTGCCGGATTCGACCGGCAGAGTGCCTTTGCAGTCGGGGTAGCGGCTGCACGACCAGAACGGGCCGCTCTTGCCGGTGCGCTGGCGCGTGGGCGCGCCGCACTGCGGGCAAGCCGGCCCTTGGGGAACCTTGATGGACAGGGACGTGTTGCCGTACTGCGCGATCAACTGTGAGATCCATGCAGCCTGCTTGCTGATGAATACGTCCAGCGTGAGCTGCCCAGCTTCGATCATGTCCAGCGCCTGTTCCCAGACGGCGGTTGTCCCTGGGTCGGCAATCGCTGTGGGTACCGCGTCGATCAGGGTGAAGGCCGCATCCGAGGCACGGATGGCGCGGCCCTTCTTCACGAGGTAGCCCCGCGTCAGCAGGCCACTGATGATGTTGGCCCGCGTCGCTTCGGTTCCGATGCCGACCGTATCCTTGAGCTTCTGTTTCAGGCGCGGGTCCGAGACCAGTTTGGCGACGCCCTTCATGGACTTGACCAACTCGCCTTGCGTATAAGACCGAGGGGGCAGCGTCTTGAGCGCCTTCAGATCGACGTCGGCCACCTGACATGCCAGCCCCTCGCGCAGCGCGGGCAGTACCTGGCTGCGCGCCGCAGGGGCGCCATCCTCCTCAATTTGCGGTTCGGCCAGCACCAGGCGCCAACCCTTGACGACGACCTGCTTGCCGGTGGCCGCCAGCGTCTGCTGGCCGCAGGAGAGGTTCGCCACGGTGCGGTCGAACTCGTGGTGAGGAAGGAATTGCGCCAGGTAGTGCGCCCGGATCAGCCGATACACTGCCAGTTCCTTCTCACTCATGGTCGAGAGGTTCGCCGGTTCGAGCGTCGGGATGATGCCGTGGTGCGCGGATACCTTTGCGTCGTTCCAGGCGCGTGAGCGTTGAGTGCGGTCGAGCTGGTCCATGATCGGTCGCAGCGACGGATCGGTCTTGACCAGGCTGTCGAGAACCGTTGGCACCTCGGCGAACATGCTTTCGGGCAGGTATCCCGAATCGGAGCGCGGGTACGTCGTGGCCTTGTGCGTCTCGTACAGGGCCTGAGCAATGTCCAAGGTCTCCTGCACATCCAGCCCAAGCTGCTTGGAACACACCTCCTGCAAGGTCCCCAGGTCGAACGGCAGCGGCGGGCCTTCCCGCACGCGCTCAGTTTCGACCGACACCACCTGGGCGCTGTCCGCGACGCGGATCTGCTGCGCGGCGTGCTGCGCGATGGGCTGCTGCAGGCAGCGGCCGGCGTCGTCGGTGCATGCTTTCGGGGGAACCCATTGCGTGGTGAAAGTCTGGCCACCAGCGGACAGGGACACGTCGATGGCCCAGTACGGCACGGACACGAAGGCGGCGATCTCGCGGTCGCGGTCCACGACCAGTTTGAGCGTGGGGGTCTGGACGCGGCCGACCGACAGCACGCCGTCATAGCCGGCCTGTCGTCCCAGCACCGTGAACAAGCGGCTGAGGTTCATGCCGACGAGCCAGTCCGCCCGAGAGCGCGCCAGTGCCGAGTAGTACATCGGCAGGGTCTCGGCCGACGGCCGGAGCTTGCCGAGCGCGGCGCGGATGGACGCATCGTTGAGCGCCGACAGCCACAGCCGCTCGATGGGACCGCGGTAGCCGCACAGATCGATGATCTCGCGGGCGATCAACTCGCCTTCGCGGTCGGCATCAGTGGCGATGACAAGCTGGGTCGCCTTCGCCAGAAGCGCCTTGACGACCTTGAACTGCGTGGCGGTTTTCGGTTTGACCTCGACCCGCCAGTGCTGAGGAATGATGGGCAACTGCTCCAGCGACCAGCGCTTGAGCGCCGTGTCATAGACCTCGGGGGCTGCCGCTTCGACGAGATGGCCGATGCACCAGGTGACGGTGACGCCGGAACCGTTGAGGCAGCCTTCACCGCGCTGCGTGGCACCGAGAATCCGGCCAATGTCTTTGCCCTGGGAGGGCTTCTCGCACAAGAACAGCCGCATGTCCGTCCATCCCGATTCCCGTTGTTCATGGAGTTGCTGGAATCGAGGATGCCGAGCGCCGCCTGGGGCAGCAGCAAACAAGCCGCATGCGGCGGCGACCGCTTTCACGGGATGGAATCGCTTGTACGGGAGGCGCGCGTGGCCGCAGGTGTGCGGATCGGGAGCCGCGATTTGCGGGAGCGCGTGGAATTCAGTGGACGCTGGTGGAGCTATCCCCTGGGGATAGCTCCACCAGCGCATGGAGGGCGGCGAAGACGTGCCACCGCCCTCCAAGCTGGTTCACTTCCTGCGTTTGGATTCTTTCGGCGCAGCCGGTTCCTGCGCGGCCTGGGGCTTGGGCTCTGCCTCCTGCAGCTTTGGGCTGAGGGTCACGGATTCGATGCGGAACGGCAGGATGCCGACGCTGCGCGCATTGATCTGCCAGGTCTCGCGCGGCTGATCCTCGTTGTCCGTCCAGGGTTCGCGCTCCATGCGGCCGACGACCAGCACGCGCATGCCTTTCTGGTACAGGTCCTTCCAGTGCTCGGCGTCGCGGTGCCAGATTTCCACCGGCGCCCAGAAGCCGCCCCGATCCTCAAAGGTGCCATCCTTCTTGGGTACGGGGTTATCGAAATAGACGTTCAGGCGCAGCAGGCGGCTGGGTTCGTCGTTGCCGTTGGGGAATTCGCGGTACTCCGGTGGCGAGCCGATGTTGCCTTCGCCGGAAAAATGCGTGCTCATGGTGTGATCTCCGTGGTGGTTGAATACCCGTGCCTCGTCGGCGTCGGGAGCGTGCTGGATGCCCGGCGCAATCATCGATCGCGCATTGCGGCGGGAATGGGCGTGAGTCGGCGCAGGTAGGCGTCGTCCGCCTGGGCCGCCTTGCTGGCGCATTCCTGCGCCTGCCTGCCCAAGGTGTGCAGCAGGCTGATCTGCATGTTCAACGTGATGCGCTGCAGCTCGATCGCGTGCAGGTCGGCCAGCAGGTTGACGGGCGTGCTGGTGCTGGCGATCAGCTCCCGCCACAGCGCCACGCCCATGGCCGACCTGTCGTGCCTGCGCCAGCGCAAGAAGACGGTTCCTGCGCCGGTGGTCTGTTGGGCCAGTTCGATGGACAGCAGGTGGAAGGGGTGCCCGCATGCCTGCTCCAGCACCTGTCGCTGTGCCAGGGCAATCAACTCGTCGCGCATGGCGAAGCACTGGCTGGCCCAGGCCTCGAAGTCCCCTTTACCCTTAAAAGGCTTTAAAAGGCCTTTTAGAGAGGCTGCGTGTTCCAGCCGCATGAAGGCACCCTGTTGCAGGCCTCGGAAGTAGCGGGTCGGTTGGTTCGGATCGCTCATGCCGGCTCGTCCTCGTCGGCTGCGGTTTCGGGCGGCTCTGCGGTGGTGGCTTCATCTCCGGGCGGAGGTGCTTCGGCAGGACCGTCGCTGCGCTGCTGCAGGCCACGGCGCACGATGGGCGGCGCAAACTTCGAGCGGCGAGTGCCTTCCAGCACGTCCTGCGGCAGTTCGCCGTACTTCTCCAGCGCGGCCCGCGCTGCGGCATTCTTCGACGCGAAATCATCGCGTGTGCAGCCCGAATAGCGGTACTGCTGGGCCAGCGAGAACAGGCTGCGCAGTGAATGTGCGCCCTCGTTGAGCCAGCGTTCCAAGGTGCTGCGGTCAATGAGCGCGGTGTGATGGGCGAGGATCAGCTTGCGGGCGATGTCGTCGTAGTCGGCCAGAAGATAGACCGCGGCAAAGCCGAGCTGCGCGTTGACGAAGAGCGGCAGCTTGACCGGCTGCACGTTGAGGTTTTCGCCCAGGCTAAGCGCTGGCGGCACGCTCGCCAGCGCCTGGTCCACCTGCTCGCGCAGCGATTGCAGCGTGGCCTTGGTGTGGTCGAGCTTTTCCTCGATGCGCAGCATCCAGAAGTCGCTGTACGGGTCGTCCTGCTCCGAGCCCCGCCGCATCTTGTTCATCTGAGCGATGTAGCCGTTCAGGCCGACGATGCCCGGTCGCCCCTCGGTGGCGGCGCGGCCGTGCCAGATGCGGGAAGCGTGGTGGGTGTGCAGGGTCAGCGACATCGCACTGCGCAGGGAGCCGAGATTCAGTTGCAGAGGTTCATTGGTTGCCATGGTGTCCGCTCGTTGTTGGAAAAGGAGCGGCCAGCTTCGGCAGGAAGCGGAAGGCAGTCAGTCAAGAATCCGAATCCCGGCCGGCCCCGGTTTAGGGCGTGGCGGTTGCATGCGGCATGAGCTATCCCCTGGGGATAGCTCCATGGAGCGCCAACGAACGCTGCACGCCGGGATCAGGGGGGACAACACCGATGCTGCGGCAGAGGGTCGATCCCAGGCCTGCGACAGCCTGGTGTTGTGCCCAGCAGCGGAACTATCCCCAGGGGATAGCTCTACTGGCGGCCATGGACATCTACTTTCACCACCTTGCATGCCGACTCAATTGCTGGCGAGCAGATTGCGTAGCCGCTCGATGTGCTGCTTGGCGACTTCCGGTGGCACTGGCTTACCCTGCGGCTGAGGTGGCGGTGCTGGTGGTGGCCGCTCGTTTGGCGGGACGGATGCCGATGGCGCGTCTTTCTTGGCCCAGGCATTGAACTCGCCATGGATGGCGCGCTGGATGATGCCGAACAGATACCCCGCAGGATTGCGGATGCCATGATTGCTGCATCGTGTGGCCCATTCGTCCAGCACGGCCTGTCTCAGCGCGGCATCGACCTGCTGCAATGCCACCCTGGCACCTGTCTGCTGCTCTGCCTTCAGTTCCGTGAAGCGCTTGGGCCATTGCAAATCGCCCAGCGCGCGCGCCTGCGCGGTAGTACGTACTTCATTAATACGACTACTACGTACTGTACGGGCCTGCTTCGGATTCCGAAGAGAGGCGTCTGGCGCGGGTTTCGCCCCTGCTTCGGATTCCGAAGATGGGTCATCCGCATTCCGAAGAAGGCTCGATGCTCCTTCTTCGGATTCGTGGGCGGCATCCTCCTGTGGATAACTCTCGGCGGCCGTGATGCCTTGGCTGGCGAGGCGTTCTGCCAGGACTTGCAGCCGCGACGGCAGTGTGCGCCCAGAGAGCAGCGGATCTTCCGCGATCTCCTTGAGGGTGTTCAGGCCGACCATCTGGACGGCCTTGGCCGAATGGCCAAGGGACTGGCTGACCAGTGCCAGGTAGTCGGCGTCGAGCTGCATGGCCTCGAAGGGCGTCAGTGGTTCGTCGTGCAGAACATAGAGGTTGCCGAGGATGCGGCCGGTCTTGGGGTCACGCCGTCGCCGCACCAGGCTCAACCATCTGGTGAGGCGCAACAGTGTCAACGCTCGGGCCACGGTTTCATGCGAGGCCTGCCCGGCGCAGGGCATCGACGCCAGCCAGGGGCGAAGCTGCTCATAAGTCGGGAAGGCGGTCACGCCATCGTCGTTGAGCATCAGCCGGAACACCTGCCAGGCGTTGCGCTCCAGCGGCGTCAGGCGACGGTCGAGGAACAGCCGCCGCGGCACGGTCTCATGCCGGTTGCCGCTGAAGAGGAAGGCATCGCCGGACGTGGCGGGCGTCGGCGCAGGCATGGGTGCTGGCGCACTGGGGCTGGGCTTGGGCACGAGGTCTTTCAAGGCGGCGTCGAACAGGTCCGCGAGTGCGACGGGGCCACGGCGTGGTGTGGTGTTGTCCACGGCCATGGCTCAACCCAATCCCTGATCGACCCAGCTCTTGATCGAGGCCCAGACCACCGACAGAGGCAGCGACATGCCTTCGGCCAAGTCCATGGTGGCGTCGAGGATGGAGGTTTCGTCTTCGAGATCGACATTTCTGCTGCCGGTCACGGCCTTCCATTGCCGCCACAGCTCCGTGTCCTGTTTCTCATCCAGCACGGGGTGGCGGCCCTTGCGCTTCGGCAGGCCGAGGATTTCGCGGCGAAGCGCCACCTCCTGATGGGTCAGGCCATAGAACCGACTGACCATCTCGGTGCTCGCGCCCAGCCTGAGCATGCGATCGACCGTGGCGATTTCCTTCTCCACGTCCTGCGCCTGCTTGAGCAGTCGCCGGAGCACTTCGCGGTTGACCGTCACCGAGCACCAGGAGACGTTAGCGTTGGCGAGCACGCTGATCAGCGCGGGATGCTTGAGGGCGTCCAGTTCTTCCTCGCCAAACCCCATCAGTTTGCACCGGCGCAGTTGCCCATTACGCAAGTCATAGAGGGCCTGGGCGATGACGGCCTGGTTGAGTGGGTGTGGTGCGGACATGCTGGCCTCCCTCGCTCAAATTCCAACGCCTGCAGCGCCGGCTTCAAGGTCGAGCAGGTGCCGGGCCAACCGCAGCAGCCGGAACAGCTTGACCAGCGAGGTATCGCTCAATCGCTGGGCCGCATCACCCTGGCCGTGCAGCAGCGCCGGCAGTTCGATGACGATTTGCCCGTCGTGCAGGCCGACGTCGGCGGGCCGCTGACCGGCCAGGCACGCTAACAGCGCGAGGACGGCACGGCCCAGCGGCGCCGAGCTTTGGGTGCGGGCCCGGCAGACGAAACCGATACCCTCTGCACGGTCATCAATGCACTCGTCCAGGTCTGCCTCGCCCGCGATTTCGCGGGCGAACTGTGCGATGTGGATGCGCAGGCGCTCGGCTGTGTCCAGGCCGGGATCGATGTACCAGACATCGGAGATCGGATAGAGCCCGCCAGCCTGCACAGGGATGGACTGCAAGACGCTCACCGAGAAGTCTGGCGGCAGCGCATCACCCAACTGGTCGGCGACCATACGCTGAATGGACTGGAGCCGTTCGGTCGTCGGTGCCGGCGAGACGATGTGCTCCCGAAGCAGATCGCCACCCACCGCAGGGTTGGCCGGACTTGCCTGACTGGCATCCGTGTCGCTCTCGCGCGTCGAGGGCGTTGCCGCAGGTCGGCCTGCAGGCGGCGCTGCGGATGCAGCCCCTGCGATGGGTGGCGCAGTGTTGGCAGGTGGGCGCGCGATGGTTCCCGGCTCCGGCAACGCAGGCGGCGTCGAGGGCGGCGTTGGGTCGCTGACCAAGGCGCGCTGCCGGCTCTCGGATTCGGTCATGTCCAGGGCGAGCACGTCGTAATCGACACCAAGCATCTCGGCCATCTGGCCGATCAGCTCGTCCTGTACACGCTGCGCGGAGAACTCGTCGGCCTGGACGTCGAATTGCGACAGCACGTCCTGGAAAAATTCGTCGAAGTCCTGAACCAGTGGGTGGCCCTTGGCGTAGCGCTCCCACGCGAGCATGCAGGCTTTGCGCATGACCGACAGGCGTTCGACCTGATGGCGACCGAGACCGCCATAGAGCACGGTCGGGATCGCGGGCAGGAGATACTGCACCGCGTCGTTCATGCGGCTGATGTGCGACTGTTGTACCGGGAAGCCATCGGCGGCGAGGCGGCGGGCCAGCTCGGACTGGCTCAAGGCAGTGCCGCTTTCTTGCTCGTAGAACTCGCGCGCCTTCTCGACGCCGAGGGCGCGCTCGATGAACGTGAGGCCCCCGCGCAATTCGTTCTCGGCCAGGTGGCCGGTCAGCATGACGACTTCGCCGCGGCTGGGCCACGGCCGGAACAGGCACGATACACGGAAAAACCGCTCGTCCTTGGTCTCTGACCATAGTTCGCGCAGGATCGCCAGCCGCGTATTTCCGCCGTTGCGAATGATGTAGTGGTCCTCACCTGGTCGGCGAGTGATGGCCGGCGCCGCGTCCAGACCGCGCTCGCGGATGGACGCCTTGATTTCCTCGTAGGCCGGGTTGCGTTTTTTCCTGGGATCGTGGTCGTAGGGGCGCAACTGATCTAGGGTCACGACCATGGGTGTGTCGGCGATCGGGTCGCTCAAGGTCGAGGCTGACGGGCCGCTACGCTCGAACCCGGCCGCGAGCAGCTTGCCGGCCATCTGCTGGGAGGTGATCTCAGCCATGGCCGCCTCCCTGCGCTTGGTATCGGGCCTCGCGCTCGGCGCGGCGGATTTGCGCACGGGCATTCAGGGTCGCCCGGTGGTCGCTGGCCGTCGAGCTGGTGTAGATCGCGGCGCAGCCAGGCTTGGTGAACTTGAGGTGGCCGCCAGGCGTGCGTTTGACGTGCCAACCTTCGCCAACCGCGAACTCGATCAGGGCGCGAAGCCGCTTGTGGCCACGGGCAAGCTCATGTGCGTTCGCCATGGGACCTCCCGGCATCAAGAGGGTGTGGCGGACGGCCGGACACCATGGCAAATCGGTGCCGCCATTGCGGAAATAGTTCGTCTGCGAGGCCGCGCATGGTGTCGAGCGCGGCGGGGGCGACTCTGCCCGGCGGCTGGCGGTATTCGACCCGATGCACTGGCAATCCGCGCGTAGCTGCACGCGGATACGCCTCGATGGCCGGCACGTCGGTAGCCAGCACGCGGATGCCGGCGTGGTCCTGGAAAAGATCGCGCAGGGCCTGCTGGATCAGCCGTGCATTGGCTGACACAGGGTGGACACGATTGATGAGCAGATGCAGAGGTGGAGGCTCGATGCCCAGGTGCCGGTAGGGCGCAATGTCTTCGAGCAACTGCATGGTGCCGCGCCGCAGCTCGCGCGCCGCGAGAATTTCCGGGGTCACGGGCGACAGCGCGAGGTTGGAGGCGAGCACCGCCATCTCCAGCAGCACCGAGCGCGCACCTTGGGTGTCGATCAGCACCAGGTCATAGAGAGGCGCCAGGACCGGCAAGAGATGGCGCAACCGTAGGCGCCCATCCGGCGCGTGCAGCAGCAAAGTGTTCAGCTCGCCTCGGTGGTCGTTGGAGAGCACCAAGTCCAGGCCCTCGATGATCGTGCGGGACACAAGCAGCCCGAGGTCGCGCTCGTTGAAGGCCAGCAACTCGTAGATGCCACCAGGTGCGCGGTGGCCTAGCTCGTAGTACGAGGACAAGGTGGGCTGCACGTCGAGGTCGAGCAGCAGTACACGCAGCCCCGCGTCCGCGGCAAGCCCGCCGAGGTTCGCGGCCGTGGTGGTCTTGCCGACGCCACCTTTGGTTGAAATGATGGATACGACCTGCATGGCGTTCTCCGTGTGAGGATGGGAAGTCCGCTGGAGAACGGGTCAGGCCCGGTTGTTGACGCGCTCGGCGATCCACTGATCGATCTCGATGGAGTCCCAACCGACCGCGCGCACGCCCAGGCGCAGCGCCTTCGGGAACAGGCCTTTGCGCATCAGGTTGTAGATGTGGGCGCGTTTGAAACCCGACTTGGTTTCGACTTCATCAAGCCGCAGGATGCGGCGCTCGCTTGCGGGCAGTGCAGGTGTTTGCGACATGGCGGTCACTCCTGAACGCTCAGTGGCGTTTGTTGGCGTGACCTCCATTCAATAGACATGGATGGGAAAAGACATTGCAAATGCAATCTCCGCGATTGCACATACAAGATGGAAAACCTCAGACTGTTGCGCTACGCAGCCGGCGTCTGGCCGTGGCGAACTTGCCGTTTAGCGTCCGCTCCGCGATCCCCATTGCGCCGCTGTGATGGGCGACCAATGCACTGACCACCGCCTCCTGCGTCTTGAAGCTGGAGTACGGCACGCCCGAAGGCGACTGGCCGAGCATCAGGTCCAGCATGCTGCCGATAATGTTCAGGTAGGTGGCTTCGGCGCGATCACTGATCAGGCACTGTGCGCCAGTAGAGGGCGCCATCTGCTTGAGAAGCGCCCCGTGCTTTTCCTGCAACTCATGCAGTTGGCGTTTGTACTGGTCCAAGGTGGACTTCAGGGCCAGGCGCTCGACTAGCATCGCCTGCCCAGTTTCCACCGAGATGAAGGGATGGGCGATGCGCTCGCTCCGGGAGAAGAGGAAGCACGGTCGTTGCTCGGGATAGTGCTGGCGCATCCAGCTCTTCAGATCGACGTGGCGCACCGTCAGATCAGGGGAGTCGATCAGCGCGGAATCGCGCGTCGTGATGCCGTTCCGTCCGAAGGGCAGTTCTCCATTGAGGATGCCGTCGAAGATGCGTTCGGTGCAAAGCCGCAGCTCGTCACAACGTGGACAGTCCAACGACTGCGGCAGGCGCCTTGGCGACGAAATCGAAGCCAGGATCACCTGCTCGTATCGCAGCAGCCCGGCCCAGCGGATGGACGCTTCGATCGGGCGATAGAACACCTTTGATGTTGGTGCATCATTCTTGTTCTCGTGCATGCTCCGTCTCCTTCCAGGAGAAGAACTACATGACCGACTCCTTTGTCGCCGACCTCATGGTCGGCCTGTCGCTTGTGTAGGAAGTGGGTCCCGAAGGCCGCTTCGTCATGTGGTTTGAATACTTCTCACCAGTTCGCGCAACTGGTAGTCGTCGTGTGTTCGATGTGCAAAAATCATCGATTAGAAGGTCGAGCATCGGGACGTAGGCTCGACAGCGACGCTCACGCTATCAGGGTCGTGAGAAGTTACGGTTTCTGCAAAACCGTCTAGGTATGACCTGATATGCCAGCGGTCTTAGGAAGCGCGAGGGGGCCGCAATCGTCGCCCAATGTCCAGCCGGACGCAGCAAACCCGCACCTGTCATGCTTGCCCCGTCATCCTGATATATCGATAAAGAATCGTGTGTGGGAACGCGGTGGCCAGCGTGAGCGTTCTTCCAAAGGAGCTTGGACAGAAGGTCGCCTGTGAGTTGTGGTGCTGGCGCTTCCAGGTGGCATCCGACTTGTGCCATCACCAGAACCATCTACCTGGGTTGTCTTCGCGATGATGGATGCGGGCAGACAACCGGGCGTGGGTGATGAGTTCGAGGCAGTCGCCTACGACGATGTACCGATCGTGGGTGTGGTGTGCTGAGTGCAGCTCTATGGACGTCCGTGGAACTCTTTGGACGAATTTGTTGCCGAGGACGAAAAACAAGGCTACAATTGAGGTCTTCGCTGGCCAGCCCAACGAAGAAAGTGTTTGGGAAACAACGACTTACTGTCCTAGTACACGTCTCGTCTCCCGCTCCAAGTAATGGGGAAGCCACGCTTCCCTTTTTATTTGATGGACCTCCGGTCCTCGAATGAAAATCTGTCGCTTGCCTCACGGCATCCGGACAGTCCGCTTTTGGCGCGATAGCAAAGCGGTTATGCAGCGGCCTGCAAAGCCGTTTAGGCCGGTTCGACTCCGGCTCGCGCCTCCAGAAAAAGCCCCGCTTCGGCGGGGCTTTTCTTTTTTCTGCGTCGCTTTCCCCCGTGGACGAAGAGGTCGCGCTGTGGGCGCCCTCTGGGAGGGCACCGCGGGTGCGTTCGTCGCGCCCAGCTGACACGGCGTGGCGCGGTGGCTCTGGCCGGTCGAATCCCGGCGAGATCGCGACCGGGTTGCCCGACGCACGGGCCGACTGATGCGGCGGACTCGATCATCTGGCGCCAAAGCATCGCGGACATTCTGAGCATGCGCGCGGAAAGGCGGCTGAACGAAACGGGCTGATCATCTTCAGGGATGACGCCGCACAGCCCGTGGGGCAGTTCCACCGAGGATGCCGGCAGGGACTATCGTCGCGGCATCCTCGCTCGCCCGTCAGCAGAAACTGGCGGGATCTTGATCGGCGTGCGGATCGTGGCGCGCCTCACATATTCTCCCGGAAGCGTGGTTTCCTCATGTAATTTAATCATTTCGGAGGAGGGCGCGACCGGTAGCGGGTTGTCGGCGCATCACGTTCGATAGACTCCAGCCGTTTTCGGTTGCGGTCAGTTTGGTGCAGCACATGTCAATGCGCCAGACCGAGACTTTGTATGCGAAATCACGTCCGACCCGGATGTGCACAATTTGCAGCGAGGAGATCCATGCAACACCGGACGGCAGCCCCTTATTTCGTTGTGGCAGTCGGTATCGTGATCGCGTGCGCGCTGATGGGCCTGTGCGTGCTACAGCTATTCCAAAGCCGTCACGACGCCCTGGAGCGGGCCAGCGAAACCTCGCGCAATCTCGGCCTGATGGCCGAGCGCGACATCGAGCGCAACCTCGAACTCTACGATCTGTCCTTGCAGGCGCTGATCCATGGCCTGCAGCGGCCTGACGTGATGGCTGCGGCGCCCGCGCTGCGGCGGGAAGCGCTGTTCGATCATGCAATGACGGCGCAATTCATCGGTTCGCAACTGGTGCTCGATGCCGGCGGGAATATCATTCTGGATTCGGCCAACGACGTGCCGCGCAAGGGCAATTTCGCCGATCGCAGATACTTCACGATCCACCGCGACAATCCGAACGTGGGGCTTTACGTCAGCGATCCATTCGTGTCGCGCTTGCGCGCCGGTATGCTCAGCATTGCGCTGTCGCGGCGCATATCGAATCCGGATGGTTCGTTTGCCGGTATCGCGCTGATCGCCATCAACCTTGAATATTTCCACAAGCTGTTCGCAGGGTTGTCATTGGGACAACACGGCTCGATATCGCTGATCGGAAAGGACGGCATCATGGTCATGCGGCAGCCGTACGACGTCCGGACCATCGGTCGCGATATCGGCAAAGCGGCAACCTTCCAGCGCTTCCGGAGCGCGCCCGAGGGTTCATTCTCGGAAACGGCATCGATCGACGGCGTGCGCCGTCTCTACTACTTCAAGAATTTGCCGACGCTGCCTCTGATCATCATGGTCGCAGAGGCGGAGCAGGATATTTATGCTGCGTGGCGACGTCGTGCGGAGACGATCGGCCTGCTGGTTGCGACGTTCGGCGCAGCGTTCATTGCGCTATCCGTGTTTCTCGGTGTGCAACTGCGGCGTCGGATGCGCGCGGAATCCGAGCTTGAGTTGCTGGCACGCACCGACGGGCTCACCGGTCTTAACAATCGCCGCAGTTTTGGGGAAGTTCTGGACCGGGAGTGGCGCCGTGCGCGACGAGCCCATTCCGTTTTTTCATTGCTGTTTGTCGATGTCGATCGTTTCAAAGCCTACAACGACACCTATGGTCACCAGGCGGGGGACGATGCGCTGGCTGCAGTCGCGCGCTGCATCGGCGAAAACATTCGCCGACCGACCGATACGGCGGCTCGCTACGGCGGAGAGGAATTCGTCGTGTTGCTCCCTGACACGCCACCGACGGGGGCAGCCCAGACTGCTGAACGAATACGCGCGGCGATCAACGAACTGGCGCTCGAGCACGCCGGAAGCGAATACGGGCGTGTGACTGCCAGCATCGGGTTGGCGAGTTGGACACCGGATCAGGACGGCGATCCCGGTGCGGTCATCAAGGCGGCCGACGAGGCGTTGTATTACGCGAAGGCAGCCGGTCGGAACAAGGTTTCCGCTTTCCAGTCGTCGATTTGACGGTGATTGGACCCGAGCAGGAGTCTCAACGTTACTTTGGGCTCGGGTATGTCGGTGCGTCTACGTAGACGCACGATTCCATGACGAATCGTTGCGCGCGAAATTCGGTCGGAAGTCATGTCGAACGGGAATGAGCGATGCTGCTGCTTGCCGGCATCTTTGAATCGTCTTTCCGGAGATCGATATGACTTCAGATGCGAATGAGCGGGGCACACGCGGATCGCCACGAAATTTCTTGACATGTCGCACCGGCGAACTCGACGTGGCCTACGAAGTATCGGGCCCGCTTGACGGACCGCCGCTGGTCCTTGTCCACGGATGGCCCGACGATGTTCAGTGCTGGGACAAGACTATCCTGGGCCTCGGATCGAGTGCCCAGCAGTTCCGAATCTACGCGCCCTATCTGCGTGGATCGGGACCGACGCGCTTCTTGAATGGCGACACGATGCGCAGCGGCGCAATTGCAGCGCTGACCCTTGATTTGTCGCAGTTCGTGGAAGCGCTGGATTTGACGAACGTCCTCCTCGCCGGGTACGACTGGGGAGCGCGCGCGGCGTACGGCGTCGCGGCGCTGTTTCCCGAAAGAATAAACGGTATGGTTACCGCCGCGGCGGGCTATGCCACCGCGATGCCGGCCAACGAAATGCCCTATGAACTGGCCAATGCGTATTGGTACGAGTGGTATGTCGCGACGACGTATGGAATGAAGGCCTATCGAGAGGATCGCGAACGGTTGTGCAGATACTTGTGGCACAGCTGGTCACCCGCTTGGCCCGACAGGGAGAGCGACTTTCAAGCCATGATCGGCTCTCTCGACAATCCCGACTGGGCCGACATCAGCCTTCATGCTTACCGACAGCGCTGGCATGATGCGCCGGGCGCGAGTCAGCACGAGCAGATAGAACGACAATTGGCGGCTTCGCCGATGATCCCTGTCGACACCATCATGCTCCAGGGTGCGGAAGATCGTGACAATTTGCCCGTCACTTCTGAAAACAAGGAGCGGTACTTTTCCGGGCATTATGAACGCCGCCTGCTGCATGGAATAGGACATTTCGTCCCGCGCGAGGCGCCAGATGTCTTTGCGGAGGCCATACGCGCGATTGCCGGGCGGTGAGCTCATGATCCTGCGGCCTGACGACCGGAAGAGAGGTTTCCTGCATCACCTGAAGCCGTCGCGCACGGCGCACGCGACGTGTCGCAAGCCATCATCACCCATCCACCGGCTGCGCCGGCGTCTCGAGCTTCAACTGATAGAACGCCGCATCGAGCCAGCGGCCGAACTTGAAGCCCGCCTCCGCGATCGTGCCCGCGTGCACGAACCCCAGTTTCGTATGCAGCGCGATGCTGCCGGCATTGGTCGCGTCGATGCAGCCGACCAGCACGTGCACCTGCGCTTCGCGCGCCCGCCGGACCACTTCGCGCAGCAGCCGTTCGCCGAGCCCGCGACCGCGCTGGTCGTTGCGCACGTAGACGCTGTGTTCGACCGTGTACTTGAACGCCGGAAACGCGCGGAACGTACCCCAGCTCGCGAAGCCGAGCAGTTCGCCCGCTGCGTCGACGGCGCCGAAAACCGGGAAGCCGCCCGCGCGTTTCGTCGCGAACCACGTGACCATCGCTTCCGGCGGGCGCGGTCGATAGTCGTACAGCGCGGTCGAGTTCACGATCGCGTCGTTCAGGATCTCGAGGATGGCCGCCGCGTGTTCGGCCTCGCTGCAATCGATCAGGCGCACGTCGTCGCGCTGCGTCGGGGAATTCATACGGGTTCCTTCCTGTTGGCTCTGAATCGGTTCCACACACGATGCGCGCGTCACGTGCTCCGCACGCCGGCGGCGGATGCATCGCAGATCGCGACGACATAGCGCGCGGCATGCGACGACGGATTGCTGAAGATCAGCGGCTGGTCGAGCCGCATGGCCAGACAGTCGCCTTCGTGAAGTTCGTGCAGCACGTCGCCGAACGTGACGTCGACGCGGCCGCTGATGATCCACACCTGCTGATGCAGCGCGCTTTCGCGCCCGCCGCTGTCGTACGCGACGCGCGCGCCGGGCGGGAAATCGACCTCGACGAGCTGGATCGGCGACGGCCAGCCGGCCGGCGACAGGTTGCGGCGCACATAGCCGGACGCCGGGTCGCGCCATTCGGCCTGCTGCGCGCGCCGTGCGAGCGGCTGGGCGGGCGCGTCGTCCCGGTCGCCGCCGAACAGTCCGGCCAGCGACACGCCGAGGCCGGCCGCGAGCTTGTCGAGCACGACGGCCGTCGGGCTGGCCGACGCGCGTTCGATGAGCGAGATCATCGAACGGCTGACGCCGGAACGCGCTGCCAGCGTGTCGAGCGTGTAGCCTCGAACGGCGCGCAGGCCGCGCACGCGCCGGGCAATGCGCTCGTTGATGCCGGTATCGTCGGCCGCGGTGATCGCTGATTCTTTCATAATGGATTTATTGTCCAGCAAGCTGGAATTCGATGTCAACGGTATTTCCCGCAGCGGGGCGGCGGGAGGCGAGACACGAACGGCTTGCCCGGTCGTCATGCGCAGCGTAATATACGAAACAGCTACGTTTCGTTTAATTGGGGATATATGGGCATCATCAAGATTTCCGAGCATATGCATGAGCGGCTGCGCTCGATGAGCACGGCGTTGAGCCGTTCGATCAACGCGCAGGCCGAACACTGGCTGCGTGTCGGGATGCTGGCGGAACTCAACCCGGCGCTGTCCTACGGCGACATCTGCAAGATGTTGATCGAGGCCGAGGCGCGGGGCGGCGACGTGGGGCCGGCGGAGACGGCCGCGCACGGCATCGAGCAGGTGGCGTGATGGCGAAACGCGAAATTCCGATCCGCGGTGCCGCGGAAATCGCCAAGTCGCGCGAAGCCGCGAAGCTCGCGTCGCAGGTGCTGACGATGATCACCGAGTACGTGAAGCCGGGCGTCACCACCGATGAGCTGGACGCACGCTGCCGCGAATACATCATCGACGAATTGGGCGCGATTCCCGCGAACATCGGCTACCACGGCTATCCGAAGACGCTGTGCACGTCGGTCAACCACGTGGTCTGTCACGGCATTCCGACGTCGCGGCCGATGCGCGACGGCGACATCGTGAACCTCGACATCGCAGTGATCAAGGACGGCTGGTTCGGCGATACGAGCCGCATGTACTTCGTCGGCGAACCGAACGAACTCGCGCGGCGGCTCGTCGCGGCGACCTACGAGGCAATGCACGCCGGCATTCGCGCGGTGCGTCCCGGCGCGACGCTCGGCGACGTCGGTTATGCGATCCAGCAGGTCGCCCATCGTGAAGGGTTCAGCGTGGTGCGCGAGTATTGCGGGCACGGCATCGGCGACGTCTATCACGACGAGCCGCAGGTGCTGCATTACGGTCGCCCGGGCACCGGCCTGCCGCTGCGGCCGGGGATGATCTTCACGATCGAGCCGATGCTCAACGCGGGCAAGCGCGACACCCACGTGCTGGCCGACGGCTGGACGGTCGTCACGAAGGACCATTCGCTGTCCGCGCAATGGGAGCACATGGTCGTCGTGACGGAAACGGGTTTCGAGGTGCTCACCGAGGACGCGAAGCCCCAGGCGTTCTCGGCGCTTCCGGGCACGCACGCTGCCTGACACTGGCAGGGGTGCGCCGCGCACGGCGGCGTAGCGTTGCAATGGAAGCGTTGCAATGAAACGGGCCCCTTCGCGGGGCCCGTGTCGTTCACGGCGGCCGGCGCCGCGACGCCGCGGCGCTTAACCGCGCGCCTTCTCCCAAGCGTGTTCGACGAACACGCGACAGAGTGCTTCCATCCCTTGGCGGTCTTCGTCGTCGAAGCGCGCGGCGACCGGGCTGTCGACGTCCCACACGCCGATCAGCGTGCCGTCGCCGGCGACCAGCGGCACGACGATTTCCGATTCGGACGCCGCATCGCATGCGATATGGCCGGGGAAGTCGTGCACGTCGCGCACGACCTGCGTCTCGCGGGTCTGCGCGGCCGTGCCGCACACGCCCTTGCCGAGCGCGATCCGCACGCACGCGGGCTTGCCCTGGAACGGTCCGACCACGAGCTCGGTGCCGTCGAAGAAGTAGAAGCCGGCCCAGTTCAGGCGATCGAGCGAGTGATAGACGAGCGCGGAGAAATTCGCCGCATTCGCGGTCAGGTCGCGTTCGGATTCGACGAGCGCGCGCGCCTGCTCGACGAGCATCGCGTATTGATCGGCCTTGGAGGCGGTAGGGTCGTTGGACAGCGTGAACATGGCGGAAAGCGATAGGGGTTGTGAAATGCGCACTCGCGCGTACCGCAGTCTACGGCACCCGCGCGCGCTCTGCAGCGTGTGGTCGTGCGTGACGCGGCGCGCTTGTATGTTCAGTACTGACCAGTACGGTAAAGTCTGGTGGTAGCCAGACGAGACCGTGCAGTTTGCCCCGCGCTTGGGTGTTGGAGCCCGTGACTGAGTACAAAACGCACGGTTGCCGTGCTGGT
>NZ_JACCQA010000056.1:0-32430 GCF_015712215.1 Burkholderia sp. 9779_493 | reverse complement strand
TGGGGTAGTGCAGCTCATGACTGGAAGACCGCCATGAACCAATTCGCTATCCTTTACGCAGATCGATTCATCCGGCCTTCCGTGTAATTACTCAACCCGCCTTGAACACGGAAATCCTGACACCCCCCCTGCGGGGCAGCGGTCACTTTTCTTTGTCTTGCCAAAGAAAAGTAACCAAAAGAAAGGCGCCCGATAACGCATGACTTCCCGGTGCCACGGCCATCAGAGTGGATCGCACAAAAGTGTCCGCGCCAGTCAGGACACCGGAGTGGTTCGAGCAATGGTTCTGACACCACTGCCTACCCCACAGAGCGGTATACCATCCGCTCGCTCCGTCCTCGCTTCGCTCGGCCGACAGGTCCATCCCCACCCAATCGCTACCACCAGCCCCCTCACAGGGAACCAACTCTCGATACGCAGGAAATTCGCCACTCGCAAGAAAAATAGGGGGGCAAACAACATCGCTGTCGCGAAAACACCGCTCGTCAAACGATCGAATTACACAAATGCGAGAGCAGAAAAAGTGCCTGGCAGTCTGCGGTTTGTGCAGAACGCAATCGCATGACCTCCCCTGAAGTACCTTGCAGCCGAGCGTAGCGAGGATGGAGCTAGCGGATGGTATACCGCTCCGTGGGGCAGGCAGTGGTGTCAGAACCATTGCTCGAACCACTCCGGGGTCCTGACTGGCGCGGACACTTTTGTGCGATCCACTCTGATGGCCGTGGCACCGGGAAGTCATGCGTTATCGGGCGCCTTTCTTTTGGTCACTTTTCTTTGGCAAGACAAAGAAAAGTGACCGCTGCCCCGCGCAGGGGCGACGCTAATAGACCGACACGATCACAGGTGCTTCACGCCAACCGTGAGCACACCACCAACGAAACCCAAAACCGAACCTCAATCTTTCCCGCGCTCGACGAGCGCCCCCCCACGAGGTTCACTGCCCCCGCCCGTCTGCTTCTCGAGCCAGGCTCGCCGATCCTCCCGAGGCGTAACCCCAAACCTCTCCCGATAAGCATTAGAAAAATGCGCAGCAGAAGAAAACCCGCAAGCAAGACTAACCTGAACCACTGACTTGCTGGTCCTCTGCAACTGGGTCCTTGCCTTGAGCAACCGAAGATTGAGGTAATACTTGGAGGGCATCGCCCCGAGATACTGTCGAAAGAGCCGCTCCAACTGCCGCCGCGACACGCCGACCAACCCGGCGATCTCATCGGTAGTAAGCGGATCCTCGACATTGGCTTCCATCAAAAGCAACGCGTCATTCAACCGAGGATGCCGCTCCCCCGGAGCAGTAACAAACGGAATCCGCTGCCGCTCCTCGCCGCTGCGCAGCGTGCCGACCCCGAGCGCATCGGCAATCCGCTCCGCGAGATCCGCCCCATGTTCCCGGCCAATCATGGCCAGCATGAAATCGACGGTCGCCTGCCCGCCGGCGCAGGTCGCCCGATCGCGATCGATCTCGAAGATCTGCTGCGTGACGATCGACCGCTCGAACTGCTCGGCGAACTGCTGATACGTCTCCCAGTTCACGCTCACGCGATACCCGGAAAGCTGCCCCGCCATCGCGAGCCACCACACGCCGTGATGAATGCCGGTCACGACCGGCGTGCGCTGCCCGACCCGCGCGAGACTCGCGAGAAACAGCCGATAATCGGCGAACTGCTGAAACCGCTCGGACACGACGATCAACCAGTCGCACGCGATCGCGTCGTTGAACGCCGCATCGGCATGCCACTGCGCACCACCCGCGAGCGGCACCGGCCGCCCGTCCCACGAACACACCTGCCAGCGGTACAGAAGCCGCCCGTCGATCTCGTTCGCGAGATTCAGGGCATCGACGATCGGCCCCACGCCCGACATCGACACGGGCGGCAATGCAACGATCGCCACCTGCGTCGTGCGGGTGGCGCCTGCGGGACGAGACACCGGTACCACGGCTGAAACCTGCCCTGTCGCGTTACTTGAGACTGCCCGACAGGAATTGCTTGAGCCGCTCGCTCTGCGGCCGCACCAGCACTTCCTTCGGATCGCCCTCTTCCTCGGTCCGCCCCTGATGCAGGAACATCACGTGGTTCGACACGTTGCGCGCGAAACCCATCTCGTGCGTGACGACGATCATCGTGCGCCCTTCCTCGGCCAGCTTCTGCATCACCTTCAGCACTTCGCCGACGAGCTCCGGATCGAGCGCGGACGTCGGTTCGTCGAACAGCATCACGTCCGGATGCATCGCGAGCGCCCGCGCGATCGCCACGCGCTGCTGCTGGCCGCCCGACAGATGCGACGGATACTGCTTCTCGACGCGCGGCGGCAGGCCGACCTTCTCCAGGTACTCGCGCGCACGCTCCTCGGCTTCCTTCTTCGAAATGCCGAGCACGTGCACGGGCGCCTCCATCACGTTCTCGAGCACGTTCATGTGCGCCCACAGGTTGAAGTGCTGGAACACCATCGCGAGCTTCGTGCGGATGCGCTGCAACTGCTTGTGATCGGCGACCTCGAGCGCACCGGCGCGGTCGGTCTTGGTACGCACGGCCTCGCCGTCGACGACGATCTGCCCCGCATTCGGCCGTTCGAGAAAATTGATGCAGCGCAGGAACGTACTCTTGCCCGAGCCGCTCGCGCCGATGATGCTGATGACGTCACCGGCCTTCGCATTCAGCGACACGCCCTTGAGCACCTCGTTGTCGCCATAGCGCTTGTGGATATCGACCGCGGCAAGCTTGACGGAAGCGGACGCGCTCGTTTGAGTGATCTCGGCCAACTGGCTCTCCTCGAAGTAATTCAATGACGGGCGGCCGCGAGATACGCGAGCCAGTGGCGCTCCGCGCGGCGAAACGCCGCGACGAGTGCGAACGATACCGCAAGATAGATCAGCGCGGCGATTCCGAACGACTGGAACGCCATGTAGGTCGCGGAATTGGCGTCGCGCGCGACCTTCAGGATGTCCGGCACGGTCGCCGTGAACGCGACGGTGGTCGCATGCAGCATCAGGATCACCTCGTTGCTGTACAGCGGCAGCGCGCGGCGCAGCGCCGACGGCAGAATCACACGGCGGTACATCGTGAACGGCGACATTCCGTACGCGCGCGCCGCCTCGACCTCGCCGTGCGGAATCGCGCGGATCGCCCCGGCGAAGATCTCGGTGGTGTACGCGCAGGTGTTCAGCGCGAACGCGAGGATCGCGCAGTTGAAACCGCTGCGGAAAAACGCGTCGAGCAGCGAGTGCGAGCGCACGAACTCGAGGCTGTACATGCCCGTGTACATCAGCAGCAACTGCACGTAGAGCGGCGTGCCGCGGAACACGTACGTGTAGAAGCGCACGGGCATCGACACCCACTTGTTCTTCGATACGCGCGCGACCGCGAGCGGCACCGCGCACACGAAGCCGAGCGAAATCGACGCGACGAGCAGCCACAGCGTCACCGCGAGGCCGGAGAGGCGCTGGCCGTCCCAGAAAAGGAACGCCTTGCCGAATTCCTGGAGGATCTCGATCATAGTTCTGCGTGCCGCACGCCCATGGAATAACGCTTCTCGAGCTGGATCAGCACGAGGTTGGAGACGGTCGTGATCGCAAGATAGATCAGCGCCGCGACGAGGATGAAGAAGAACATGTTGAACGTGCTCTTGCCGGCGTCCTGCGCGGCCTTCACGACGTCCGCGAGGCCGATGATCGACACCAGCGCGGTGGCCTTCACGAGCACCTGCCAGTTGTTGCCGATGCCCGGCAGCGCGAAGCGCATCATCTGCGGAAACATGATCCGCGCGAACACGCGCGCGCCGCTCATCCCGTAAGCCGCGCCGGCTTCGAGCTGGCCGCGCGGCACCGACAGGAACGCGCCGCGAAACGTCTCGGTGAAGTACGCGCCGTAGATGAAGCCGAGCGTCAGCACGCCCGCCACGAACGGATCGATGTCGATCTGGTTCCAGCCGACGAGGTCGGTGAACTGGTTCAGCCAGATCTGGATGCTGTAGAACAGCAGCAGCATCAGCACAAGATCGGGCACCGAGCGGATCAGCGTCGTATAACCGGTCGCGATCGCTCGCAGCACCCGGTTGTGCGACAGCTTCGCCACCGCGCCGATCAGCCCCAGCGCCACCGCAGTGGCGAGCGACAGCACCGACAGCTCGATGGTCTGCACGGTGCCGGCCCAGAGGACCGGACCAAAGCCGTAAAGGAACACGCGCGTCTCCAGAGTTGGAATGAATGCCGACGCGACTGCCTGTCCCGCGCCGGGTTGACGCGGATAGTCGCAAGCGAAATTGATTGCCTCAAATCACCGTATGGGCGATTGCTGCGTCGCAACAATTCATCCCACCATTTGCGCATACGACCTACGCCGCTGTTTCAAAAGGAAAAAACCCGCTCCCTGACAGTCTCATGACACGCCGGGAAGCGGGTTTTTTGCAATTTTCCGGTCGCTTTTTCGATATAGCGCCGGACGGGCCACCGGGCCGAACATGCACGTCCTGGCCCGCCACAGCCTCGGCTGGCAGACGCGCATGAACGACGCGCTGCGCGACCGGCTGAAGAAGCGCCGCGCGTGAACGTCAGCGCCCTTTCAGGATGTCGGAGCGCGACGTCGTATAAACGAGCCCGTCCGGGCCGAAATGGACGTTGAAGAACGCGTCGGTGTTGACGCCGTCCTCGAGCCAGCGCCAGCTCCAGACCGTCTCGGGCTTCAGCGGATACTGCGCGATGTCGCCGGGCTTGCCGAGCAGCCGCCGCACCTCGTCCTCGTCCATCCCCGGGCGCACTTTCGCGAAGTTCTCGGCGGTCAGCACCTGCGTCGCGCCCGTGTAGCGCCCGTTCGCATCGAGATCGACGAACCAGGTCTGGTTGCCCATCGGGCCGCGCGGATATTCGAGACGCTTCGAGCCGTCGGTGAACGTACGCTCGGTCTCGGGCTTGCCCATCGTGCCGCGCACGTCGGCCTCGGTCGATTCGCCGATCTTCAGCCCCTTCAGCAGCAGCGGCGCAGGCTTGATCGCGTTGAAGAAGTCCCTGATACGTTGCACGTCGAGATGGCCTTGGTCGTCACAACCGGTTAGCGCCAGCGCGGCGGCCAGCATCGTCACGGAAAGCAGCCGGAAACGGAAAATCATCGGAAGGGTTGCGCGTCGAGAAAACACGCGGCAAGGATACCCGCGCGACGCCAAAAGCGCGAGACGGGCCGTGTGGCCCGTCCCGGATTCAATGCGTCGTTTCGGTTTCGGTCCGGGTTTCGGTCGCCCGGTTCGCCGGCGGCGCCGTGCGCGGCCCGGCCGGCGATCCGCCCAGCCGGCGGCGCGTGCGCACCAGCTCGGCAAGCTGCCACGAGCCCAGCGCGAGGCAGCCGAACAGCACTTCGCGGCCGCGCTTGACGACCGCGAGCGACAGCGCCGTCTCGCGATCGACGCCGAACATCTGCGCGAGCAGCACGACGGTCGCCTCCTGCACGCCCAGTCCGCCCGGCACCATGAACGCCGCGTGCCGCACCGCCTGCGTCATCGCCTCGATCGCGATCGCGCCGCCGATCGACACCGGATGGCCGAGCAGCGCGAGCGCCCAGTAAATCTCGAGCGCGCCGAGCACGTAGCCGGCCAGTTGCCAGAAGAAGGCGCTGAACAGCAGGCCCGTGCGCGACATCAGCGAATCGATGTCGGCGTCGAGCCGGCGGCCGTCGACGCCCTGCAGCAGTCGGTGCGAATCGCCGAGCAGGCGGCCCGCGAAACGCTCGATCGCGTGGAAGATGCCGCCGCGCCGCATCAGCACGACGCCCAACACCGGCAACGGCAGCGTCAGCAGCAGCGCGAGGCCGATCGTGCCGCCGCCCATGTTGTCGGTCGTCGCGAGCAGCAGCACGAGGCCGAGCGCCGCGAACGCATACTGCACCACGATCGTCACCAGCACCTCGACGATCACCGACGCGGTCACGCGGCTCGCGTCGGGCACCTGCCAGCGCGCGAGCCGGATGCCGACGATCTCGCCGCCGATCCCGACCACGGGCAGCAGCCGGTTCACGGCCTCGCGCACGGTCGCGATCCACCACAGGAACGGCAGCGAACTGCGCCGGTCGAGCAGCAGGTGCCATGCGTATGCATCGAGCAGCAGCGGCAGCGCGTGGAACGGCACGAGCCACAACAGTGCGTAGCCGGCGCGCGCGAGCATCTGCGACACGTCGCCGACGCCTTCGTGCAGCCCCAGCGCGAGCAGGATGCCGATGCCGATCGGCCAGCCGAGCCACTTGATCCACTTGCTCATGACGGCTGCGCTCCCGGTGCGCGCGACGCCTGCGCGCCGCGTCGCGCCGCCGGCCCGCCGAACACGTCGGCAAACCCGCCGGTCGCGACGCCCGCCGCCTTCAGCGCGGCCGCGACGCGCGGCGACAGCAGCGCCTCGAGCTCGTCGACCGGACGGTAATCGGCCATCGTCGGCGTGATCGGGCCGTCGCCGGCCTCGGCCGGATGACAGTAGATCTCGCCGACGCCCGCCGGCAGCTTCGCGAGCGCGTCGAGCAGCACGGCCTCGTCCATCGCGCCCGTATGCTCGATCCCGACCACGTAGTCGTTGTGCGCGAGCCCCGCGCGGTCGAGCCGCGCGCGCACCAGCGCGATCCACGGCTTGAGCAGCGCGGGCGCGCTCGTTTCGTACGGCAGCCGCACCGCGCGCAGCCCGTAGTCGCGGCCGATCTCGATGATCATCGACAGCACGGTCGGATGCAGGTGGAAATGCTTGTGCGCGTTCACGTGGTCGAGCGGCAGGCCGCTCGCCGCGAACGCGTCGAACTGCGCACGGATCTCGCGGCGCAGTTGCGCGCGCACGTGCGGCAGGAAGAAGAAGCGACAGCCGTCCTTCGCCATCGCGTCGCCGAATCGCCCGTCGGGGCCGACGAGCGCGGGAATCTCATGCGCGGGCAGCGTGGCCGGCCCGTCCGCGAGCACCAGATGCAGGCCGACCGCGAGCGACGGCAGCCGCCGCGCGCGTTCGATCGCATCCTGCGCGGCGCTCGCGCCGACCATCAGGCTGGCGGCGTTCAGCACGCCGTCGCGGTGCGCACGCTCGACCGCCGCGTTGACGCGCGGGTGCAGCCCGAAGTCGTCCGCGGTGAAGATCAGCGCCCGCGCCGCCCGCTGCGTCGCCACCGATCAGGCCTCGTGCGCGCGCAGGAAACGGAAGAACTCGACGCCTTCGCGCAGGCGGCGCTTCATCATGTCCCAGCTCGTCAGCATCTCGCGCACGATTTCCCAGATCTTCGACGGACGGAAGTAGAACTGGCGATAGAACTGCTCGAGGTGGTGATAGATCTCGTCGCGCGACAGGTGCGCATAGCCGATCGCCGCGAGCTGCACGCCTTCCTTGCTCACCAGGTTGATGGTCTTGTTCTCTTCCATCCAGCCGTTTTCGACCGCCTGCTTGTAGAGCGTCGTGCCCGGATAAGGCGCGGCGAGCGACACCTGGATCGTGTGCGGATTGATTTCCTTCGCGTACTCGATCGTCTTCTTGATGGTCTCCTGCGTCTCGCCCGGCAGGCCGAGGATGAAGGTGCCGTGGATCTTGATGCCGAGCTTCTTGCAGTCCGCGCTGAAGCGGCGCGCGAAATCGGTGCGCACGCCCTTCTTGATGTTCACGAGGATCTGGTCGTCGCCCGATTCGAAGCCGACCAGCAGCAGGCGCAGGCCGTTTTCCTTCATCACCTTCAGCGTCTTGTACGGCACGTTGGCCTTCGCGTTGCACGACCACGTGATGCCGAGCTTGCCCAGGCCGATGGCGATGGCTTCGGCGCGCGGCAGGTCGTCGGTGAAGGTGTCGTCGTCGAACATCAGCTCCTTCACTTCCGGCATGTTGTCGCGGATCCACTTCGCTTCCGCGAGCACGTTCTCGACCGAGCGCGTGCGGTAGCGATGGCCGCTGACCGTCTGCGGCCACAGGCAGAACGTGCAACGCGACTTGCAACCGCGGCCCGTGTAGATCGAGACGTACGGATAGTTCAGGTAGCCGATGAAGTAGTTGTCGATCTTCAGGTCCCGCTTGTAGACGGGCGCGACGAACGGCAGTTCGTCCATGTTCTCGAGGATCGGACGCGCTTCGTTGTGCTCGATCGAGCCGTCCTTCGCGCGCCAGCTCAAGCCCTTGATCTCCGCGAACGGCTTGCCTTCGGCGAGTTCCTTGCAGGTGAAGTCGAATTCCTCGCGGCACACGAAGTCGATGGCCTCGCTCGCCGTGAGCGAGTTGTGCGGATCGACCATCACCTTCGCGCCGACCATGCCGACCAGCATCGACGGCTTCATCTTCTTGAGATCCTGCGCGAACATCGCGTCGGTCGGGAACGACGGCGTGCTCGTGTGGATGATCACGAGGTCGTAGTCGTTGGCGATCTTCAGCGTCTCCTCGACCGACAGGCCGTCGGCCGGCGCATCGACGACGCGGCTGCCCGGCACGAGCGCGGCCGGCTGCGCGAGCCAGGTCGGGTACCAGAAGGAACGGATTTCGCGCTTCGCCTGATAGCGCGAGCCGGCTCCGCCGTCGAAGCCGTCATACGAAGGGGCCTGCAAGAACAGCGTTTTCATGAATGCTCCGGTAGCCTGCATAGTTCGTTTCGTTACAACGATTCAGTCAAAAAACCGCGGGCCGCCATGCCGGCGCCCGCCTCTCTGTCATGTCGCGCCGCGTGGCTTCGCCGTGCGACGCGTCTCGGCCCGCGGGCCGGGTTCGATCGACGGCCCTAGCGGCCGTCCACTGCTTCCACGGCCGCCGCCGCGCGTTCGCCGCCGACGACCGTCATCCTGGCGCCGCGCCACACGACGTGCGTGCCGAACGCGGCCGCGAGCCACTCGAGCGCGAGCAGCGTGTCGCGCACCGCGACGAGCGGCAGGTCGCGCCAGAACGCACGCCAGCCGTCCTCGCCGCGTGCGTGCAGCACGAGCCGGCCGAATGCGCCGACCGCGGCCGCGCCGCCCGCCAGCGTGCCGGCGACACTGCCGTCGAGGCGCCATGCGAGCGCCGCGCCGATCGCGAGCCACGGCACGGTGAACGTAATGAACAGGAACGCGAAGCCGGCCGGGTTCAGCGAACGGATCGTGCGCAGCCAGCGCGTCTCGCGGTGCCACAGCGGCCCGAACGACGGTTCGATCACGTCGGTCGCGACCTCGACCTCGGACAGCACGGTGCGCCGCCCGAGGCGGCGCGGCAGCTCGGCCAGCCAGAAATCGTCGGCCAGTTCGTCCTTCAGCGCGAAGAGACCGCCGATCCGGTCGAGCGTGTCGCGCGTGAGCGCGAGCGTCGCGCCGAAGCCGAAGCGGCTCGAGCGGCCGAGGTGCGTAATCCGCACCGACGGCGCGAACCAGGCGTCGACGAACTGCGCGCCGATCCGCGTCCAGAAGCCGCCGACGCTGCGCGCATGATACAGGCACGTGACGACCCCGACCGACGCGTCCGCGAGCGGCGCCGTCACGCGCTCCAGATAGTCGGGCTTCACCGCGATGTCGCTGTCCGCGATCACGATGCGGCCGTATTTCGCACGTTCGGCGAGATTGATCAGGTTGCTGACCTTCAGGTTCTTGCCATGCACGCGCGCGTCGATCACGAGCGAGATGTCGCACGCCGGATGGTCGGCGCGCAGCCGCTCGACGACCGCGATAGCCGGATCGGCCGACGATGCGACGCCGAACAGCACCTCATAGCGAGGATGGCGCTGCTCGCAGAAAGTCGCGAGGTTTTCGTACAGGTGCGGCTCCGCGCCGCACAGCGGCTTGAGCACGCTGACCGGCTCGAAGCCGTCGCGCACCGCCGTGCGCGGCGTGCGCGGCCGCGGCGCGAAGGCCGCGACGAGCGCATAGCCGGCCGCGGCCAGCGTGAAGACGATCAGGAGCCAGTCGAGCAGCGTGGCGGTGGGCGTCATGCGCAACGCCTCCCGGCGACTTCGGCGCCATGGCGAACGCTTGAGCGTGATTGAGCGTGATGCGGTATTCCGACAGCGACGAACGCGGGCACGACCCGACTCCTTGTTCCAGCAGCGTCTGTAATGGGGAAGGCACGACCCGTTGTTCGGGTGCGGCCATGCCCAGCTTCGCGTGGCGTATCCCCGCGCAGCACCCGGACGGCATGCGGGAAGACTCGAATGGCTCCATTGGCACAACATGGACAGGCGCCGGATTTTAGCAGTCCGCAGCCCCCCGCGCGCGGCGCTACGAGAAACGGACTGGTGCGATTCCGGCAAAGCTGAGCGGTCGACGAACCGGATCGGCTCGGCCACGTTCACATTAGCGTAAGCACTTTGCAGGCGTATTGCAGTCTTTAAAATCAAACGTTTCGTGCAAATTTGTATGTCGATGCGGTTTCACTTCCAATCGCCGTAAAGATTGGTAATTAATCAGCGATTAGATTGATTTTTGCAACGATCGTCGCAAGCAACCCTGCACCCCTGTAAGGCGCATGGGTATCCGCGCGCGGCCAGCACGTTCCGGAACCCTTTGGCAAAATCGTTGGCGTCTGTTGCGTCAGCGCATCACCACGCCACCCCGTTTCGAAGGTCTTCCGATGACACCGTTTTCCGTACTCGATCTCGCCCCCATTCCGGCCGGCGCCGACGCCTCGCAGGCGTTCCGCAACACCGTCGATCTCGCGCAGCACGCGGAACGCTGGGGCTACCGGCGCTACTGGCTGGCCGAGCATCACAACATGCCGGGGATCGCGAGTGCGGCCACCGCCGTCGTGATCGGCCACGTCGCGGGCGCGACGCGGACGATCCGGGTCGGCTCGGGCGGCATCATGCTGCCGAACCACGCGCCGCTCGTGATCGCCGAACAGTTCGGCACGCTCGCGTCGCTGTATCCGGGGCGCATCGATCTCGGCCTGGGCCGCGCGCCCGGCACCGACCAGACCACGTCGCGCGCGCTGCGCCGCGACCTGATCGGCAGTGCGGACTCGTTTCCGGACGACGTCGCGGAGCTGCAGCGCTATTTCGCGGAGCCGGTACCCGGCCAGCGCGTGCGGGCGGTACCCGGCGCGGGGCTCGACGTCCCGGTGTGGCTGCTCGGTTCGAGCCTGTTCAGCGCGCAGCTCGCGGCGATGCTCGGGCTGCCGTTCGCGTTCGCGTCGCACTTCGCGCCGGATTATCTGATGCGGGCGCTCGAGATCTACCGCGCGCAGTACCGGCCGTCGGCCGCGTGGCCGAAGCCGCATGCGATGGTCGGCGTCAACGTGTTCGCGGCCGAGACCGACGACGAGGCGCGGCGCCTGTTCACGTCGCTGCAGCAGCAGTTCATCAACCTGCGGCGCGGCACGCCGGGCAAGCTGCCGCCGCCCGTCGACGTGCTCGAGGCGAACGAGCTCGAACTCGCGACCGTCGCGCATTCGCTGTCGTTCGCGGCGGTCGGCTCGCGCGACACGGTGCGCGACAAGCTGCGCGAGCGCATCGCGCTGACGGGCGCCGACGAGCTGATCATCACCGCGCAGATCTACGATCACGCCGCGCGGCTGCGCTCGTTCGAACTGGCCGCGCAGATCCGCGACGAGCTCGCGAACGAAGCGCGCTGACGGCACGCTCGCGCGCCGCCGGCCGCCTGTCCCGCATCACTGCGGGCGCACGGCCTCCAGCCCGTCGAGCAGCGCCTTGTGGAACGCGTCCGGGTCCTGGATCTGCGGCGCGTGTCCGAGCGCCGGGAATTCGACGAGTTGCGCGCCCGGAATCGCGGCCTGCGTGCGCTTCGCGAGCTCCGGATAGCGGCCGAGCTTCGCGTGCACGTCGGGCGGCGCGACGTCCTTGCCGATCGCGGTCGTGTCCTTGTCGCCGATCATCAGCAGCGTCGGCACGCGGATCGCACCGAATTCGTAGACCACCGGCTGCGTGAGGATCATGTCGTAGATCAGCGCGGAGTTCCACGCGACCGCGTCGCGGCCGGCGCCGCGATACATGCCGGCGAGCATCTGCACCCAGCGCTCGTACGACGGCGACCACTTGCCTGCGTAGTACGTACCCTGCTCGTAGCGGCGGATACCGTCGGCCGTGGTCTTCTGTTCGCGCGCGTACCAGTAGTCGACCGACAGCGGCGGCACGCCGAGCGCCTTCCAGTCCTCGAGGCCGATCGGGTTCACGAGCACGAGCTGGTCGGTCGCTTTCGGATACATCAGCGCGTAGCGGATCGCGAGCATCCCGCCCGTCGAGTGGCCCATGATCGTCGCCGACTTCACGCCGACCGATTCGAGCAGCGCGTGCGTGTTGCGCGCGAGTTGCTGGAAGCTGTACTGGTAGCGCTCGGGCTTCGACGACTTGCAGAAGCCGATCTGGTCCGGCGCGATCACACGATAGCCGGCGCGGCTCAGCACGCCGATCGTGTCCTCCCAGGTCGCCGCGCAGAAGTTCTTGCCGTGCAGCAGCACGACGGTGCGGCCGTTCGGATGCGCGGGCTGCACGTCGAGGTACGCCATCTCGAGGGTTTCGCGCTGCGACACGAACGCGTACTCGTGCACGGGCGCCGGATACACGAACCCTTCCAGGCGCGGGCCGTACGCGGGCCCGTCGTTGGCGGCGGGCGTCGCGGCAACGGCCGCCACGGGCAGCGCGCACGCGGCGGCGGCACTCGCGCCGAGCACGGCGGCGCGCGCGACGGACAACATCTTGCAAATCGAAAGCATGGCGATCACGGTGATTGGAGACGCGCGCGGGCAGCCGGTTGCGGCCGGACGGTCTCGCGCCCCCGCGATTCTACGCGGTCGCGTGACGACGGCGCGCAACACTCCGGGGCCGCGCGACTTCCGCGCGTATGACGAACTCGGGTATCGTGTGACGTGACCCTGAAACGCGTGCAGGCGAATTCCCATGAAAAACGTCCTCAGCATTCAGTCGCACGTCATCTACGGCCATGCCGGCAACAGTGCGGCCGTGTTCCCGATGCAGCGTCTCGGCATCAACGTCTGGCCGCTCAATACCGTCCAGTTGTCGAATCACATGCAGTACGGCCACTGGGCCGGCAGCGCGATCGATGCCGCGAAGATGGAACAGCTCGTCGACGGCGTCGCGGCCATCGGCGCGCTCAAGCGTTGCGACGCGGTGCTGTCCGGCTTCCTCGGCTCGCCGCCGCAGGCGCGCGCGGCGGTCGAGATCGTGCGCTCGGTGAAGGCGATGAATCCGAACGCGTGGTACTTCTGCGATCCGGCGATGGGCCAGACGGGCGGCATCCGGCCCGAGCCCGGTGTCGAGGAATTCATCGTGCAGGAAATGCCCGCGCTCGCGGACGGCATGTCGCCGAACCATACCGAACTGCAGAAGCTCGCCGGCCGGCGCATCGAGACCGTCGCCGAAGCCGTCGACGCGTGCCGCGCGCTGATCCGCCGCGGCCCGCAGATCATCCTCGTCAAGCACCTGCACGACCGCAACAGTCCGGCCGACCGTTTCAACATGCTCGCCGTCACCGAAACCGAAGCGTGGATCGGCCAGCGGCCGCTGTATGCGTTTCCGCGCCATCCGGTCGGCGTCGGCGACCTGACCAGCGCGATCTTCGTCGCGTGCCGGCTGCGCGGCGATTCGGTGCGCGCCGCGTTCGAACACACGCTCGCGGCCGTGCACGCGGTCGTGAAGGCCACCTACGACGCACGCCGTTACGAACTCGAACTCGTCGCCGCGCAGGACGAGATCGCCCGCCCGAGCGAATGGTTCGGCGCGTGGGTGACCGACGCCTGACGCGCCGGCACGGCGTTGCGCTGCTCCGCCGCGCTGCTTTCCCGCTTTCCCCGTTACACCGCGACCGCCGGCGATGCCTATCCCGATGCCGGTTCGCTGTCCGTGCAAACGTTTCCGGACTTCACATGAATGACACCGATTCCTCGCTATGCTCGCGGCGGCACGAACCGGCGCAGCCGCATCCTGCGACCCGGCGCGCGCCCTTCCCGCAGGTCCCGCCAATCGGCTTCCCCTTTACCGCACGATAACGACCATGACCCGATCGAACCGTCGTGACTTCCTGCGCGTCGCCGCCGGCACTGCCGGCGCCGCCGCGCTGAACCTGTTTCCGCCCGTGATCCGCGATGCGCTCGCGATTCCCGCGAACCGCCGTACCGGCACGATCCGCGACATCGAACACATCGTGATCCTGATGCAGGAGAACCGCTCGTTCGACCACTACTTCGGCACGATGCGCGGTGTCCGAGGCTTCGGCGATCCGCGCCCGCTGCGCCTCGCGAACGGCAAGTCGGTGTTCCATCAGCCGGTCGGCCCGGCCGAGCTGCTGCCGTTCCACCCGGGTGCCGACAAGCTCGGCCTGCAGTTCCTGCAGGACCTGCCGCACGGCTGGCAGGACATGCACGCCGCGTGGAACAAGGGCCGCTACGACCAGTGGGTGCCGAACAAGGGCACCACGACGATGGCGTACCTGAAGCGCGACGACATCCCGTTCCACTACCAGCTCGCCGATGCGTTCACGATCTGCGACGCGTACCACTGCGCGATCCCGAGCTCGACCGACCCGAACCGCTACTACATGTGGACGGGCTACGTCGGCAACGACGGCACGGGCGGCGGCCCGGTGCTCGGCAACGAGGAAAAAGGCTACGGCTGGACGACCTATCCGGAAGTGCTCGAACAGGCCGGCGTGTCGTGGAAGATCTACCAGGACGTCGGCACGGGACTCGACGCGAACGGCTCGTGGGGCTGGACGCAGAACCCGTACATCGGCAACTACGGCGACAACTCGCTGCTCTACTTCAACCAGTACCGCACCGCGCTGCCCGGCACGCCGCTGTACGACAAGGCCCGCACCGGCACCAACATCAGCGCCGGCGGCACGCTGTTCGACGTGCTGCAGCAGGACGTGAAGAACGGCACGCTGCCGCAGGTGTCGTGGATCTGCGCGCCGGAAGCGTATTCCGAGCACCCGAACTGGCCCGCGAACTACGGCGCGTGGTACATCGAGCAGGTGCTGAAGGCGCTCGTGTCGAATCCCGACGTGTGGAGCAAGACCGCGCTCTTCATCACGTACGACGAAAACGACGGCTTCTTCGACCACGTGCCGCCGCCGTTCGCGCCGCAGTCGCGCGCCAACGGGCTGTCGACGGTCACGACGACCAACGAGGTGTTCGCCGGCGACGCGTCGCACATGGCCGGCCCGTACGGGCTCGGGCCGCGCGTGCCGATGCTCGTCGTGTCGCCGTGGACCAAGGGAGGCTGGGTCTGCTCGCAGACCTTCGATCACACGTCGCTGCTGCAATTCATCGAGGCGCGGTTCGGCGCGCAGTATCCGGTCACGGCCGCCAACGTGTCGCCGTGGCGCCGCGCGGTGTGCGGCGACCTGACCGCCGCATTCGACTTCGCGACGGCCGACGCCGGCTGGCCGACGCTGCCCGACACGAGCGGCTACGCGCCGCCCGACCGCGTGCGCCATCCCGACTACATCCCGGTGCCGCCGGTGCTGCAGAAGCTGCCGAAACAGGAAGCCGGGCTGCGTCCGGCGCGCGCGCTGCCGTACGAACTGTTCGTGCACGGCCGCGTCGAAGCCGCGAACGGCCAGTTCCGGCTGACCTTCGCGAACACGGGCCGCGCGGGCGCCGCGTTCCAGGTCCAGTCGCGCAACCGCGTCGACGGCCCGTGGGCGTACACGGTCGAAGCCGGCAAACGCGTCGCCGATACCTGGAGCGCCGCCGCGTCGCTCGGCCTGTACGACCTCGACGTGTACGGCCCGAACGGCTTCTACTGCCATTTCCGCGGCCCGTTCGCGACCGGCGTCGGCAGCGCGAACGTGAACCCCGAGGTGATCTACGGCTACGACGTCGCGAACGGCAACATCACGCTGCGCCTGATGAACCGCGGCCACAAGGCCGTGCGGCTCAAGGTCACGAACGCGTACGGCCACGGTCACGCGCGCACGTTCGACCTCGCGCCGGGCGCGCACGTCGACGATTACTGGGATCTGCGCGGCAGCCACGGCTGGTACGACCTGACCGTCAGCGACGGCCGGCTGCTCGGCTTCCTGCGTCGCTTCGCCGGTCACGTCGAAACCGGCCGCCCGAGCACCAGCGACCCGCTGATCCGCACGACCGCGTCGCATGACGACGCCGAAGCCGCGTCGGACGCCCTGTCCGACTGACGTCGCCCCATGCGCGGCGCGGCCCCCGGCGGGCCGCGCCGCGTCCTTGCCCCGCGCCGCTCTCCCTCCTTCCCGCCCGTGGCGTTCGCGACGGGAAACTCCCGATACCGGCCACCCGCGCACGCGCGGAAGCTATGCGCAAATCCGCATCGAATGCGCGGCAAATTTCCAAGACCCGCGCATATCGGCGACCTATATATCGAAGCAATCGGGGCTCTTCGCGGAGCCTGACGGGAGATGTTTCCGAGGATCACGATGCCGACCTCCCCGCCCGATCCCGAGAAGCGGTCGAACCGCCCGCCCGTCGCACGCGCCCGGCTCGCCCTGGCGCGCGCGGTACCTACTCGCAGGTGTCGAACAAGAGGAACAACATGAAATTCCGTCATTCCCTGCTGTCGGTGTCGATTGCATCCGCGCTTGCCCTCCTCTCGCAACAGGCCGCCCAGGCTGCCGACGCAACCGACGTGAAGGTCGGCTTCGCCGCGCCGCTCACGGGCGTGAACGCCGGCTACGGCAAGGACCTGCAAAACGGCGTCCAGCTCGCGCTCGACGATGCGGTCGCACAGAAGGTGCAGATCGCCGGCAAGCCGGCCCGCTTCAATCTCGTCGTGCAGGACGACCAGGCCGACCCGCGCATCGGCGTGCAGGCCGCGCAGGCGCTGGTCGACCAGAACGTGTCGGTCGTGGTCGGTCACTTCAACTCGGGGACGACGATCCCGGCGTCGGTGGTCTACGACAAGGCCGGCATTCCGGTGATCGACCCGGCCGCGACCAACCCGACGCTCACGTCGCGCGGGCTCGCGAACATGTTCATGGTGATCGCGACCGACGGCCAGAACGCCGGCAACGCGGGCAAGTACGCGGTCGACGTGACGAAGGCGAAGCGCATCGCGATCATCGACGACCGCACCGCGTTCGGCCAGGGCGAGGCCGACGAATTCGAGAAGGCCGTGAAGGCCGCCGGCGGTAACCTCATCGGGCGCGAGTTCACCAGCAACCAGGCGGTCGATTTCCGCGCGCAGATCACGAGCCTGAAGGCCAAGAATCCCGACCTGATCTTCTTCGGCGGCCTCGATTCGCTCGCGGCGAACTTCATCAAGCAGATGCGCCAGCTCGGGCTGAACGCGCAGTTCGTCGGCGGCGGCGGCGTGAAGGACAACGAGTTCATCAAGATCGCGGGCCCGGCCGCGGAAGGCGCGATGGCGTGGGAATACGGCCGGCCGCTCGACGAGCTGCCGCAGGGGAAGGATTTCGAGGCGCGCTTCAAGAAGCGCTTCGGCGTCGACGTGCTGTCGTATGCGCAGTTCGGCTATGACGCGGCGTGGGCGGCGATCAAGGCGATGCAGGCGGCCGGCTCGACCGACCCGAAGGCCTATCGCCCGGCGCTGAAGAAGATCGATTTCGAAGGCGTGACCGGCCGCATCTCGTTCGCGAACGACGGCTCGCTGAAGAGCGGGATGTCGACGCTGTACCAGGTAAAGAACGGCGCGTGGAAGACGATCGTGACGAAGGGAGGCTGATCGGCGAGGCAGGCGGACGGCCGGCGGCGGGAGCGCCGCCTGGCCGGGAGATCGTGGAGGTCATGCCGACCTCGTACGACGACTGATGTTAAGGCGATCCAGGTAGGCCCGCCGTGTCGCGGGCCCTGTCACGCAACGTCAGCCCGCCTCGGCCTCGGCCGCCTCGTGCGCGCGGCGCAGCCGCTCGCGGCTGTTGGTGAGGTGCGTGCGCATCGCGGCGCGGGCGGCTTCCGGGTCGTGGCGCGCGATCGCCTCGTAGATGTCTTCGTGCTCGTGGTTCAGCCGGCCGACGTAGCGCTCGAGATCGTCGCCGGCGAAGCGCGCGGAATTCACGCGGGTGCGCGGGATGATCGACGTGCCGAGCTGCGTCATGATGTCGACGAAATAGCGGTTGCCGGTGGATTGCGCGATCTGCAGGTGGAACTGGAAGTCGAGCTGCGCGGTGTCGCGGCCGCCGCCCGCGCCCGTCGCGATCGCGTCGAGCGCGCGCCGCAGCGCGGCGAGATCGGTATCGTTCGCGCGCTGCGCGGCCAGGCTCGCGCACTCGCTTTCGAGGCTGATGCGCAGCTCCAGCACCGCGAGCACGTCGCGCAGCGTCGTGATCGTCGCGGGATCGATGCCGAGCGTCTGGCGGCGCGACGGCTCCAGCACGAAGCTGCCGATGCCGTGGCGCGTCTCGATGAGGCCGCTCGCCTGCATCCGCGAGATCGCCTCGCGCACGACCGTACGGCTCACGCCCTGCGCCGCCATGACTTCGGTTTCGGTCGGCAGCTTGTCGCCGGGACGCAGCGTGCCGTTTTCGATCTGCGCGGTCAGCGCGTCGACGACATCTTGTGCGAGGCTGCGTGCGCGACGGCGCGGCGCTGCGGGAAGCGTAGGCACGGACATGTGGCCGGTTCCTTTTTGAATGATCGTAATGTGAGCCGAGGGTTTACGCGGGGTTTGAGCGAAAGCCGATGATTCATTATACTGCGTCACAAGTCATCCGACGACTGATGATCGGCGCACGGATCTCCTGTCGACCCAGGTCGGCTGTACAGCACCGCCCGGTCCCGTGCGCGACGATCGACCTGCGTTCGCGTTCTGCGCTCCGCTGGCCCGGTTGTCGCTCCCACCCCGTTTCGGGTTGCGTCGACATGCGGGGCTTGCGCGCCACGCACGTCGGTTGTCGAATGATCGCACCTCCCGCCGCGCGCGGCAAAGCTTTTGCCGCACGGCATCGCCCACTCTTTCGCCATCGCCGCCCATGAACGCCGTCACTGCCTCGCCCTCCCCCGACACGCCGCGCATCGTCGACCTGCAAGCGATTCCGGTCGCCGGCCACGACAGCATGCTGCTCAACCTGAGCGGCGCGCACGGCCCGTTCTTCACCCGCAACCTCGTGATCCTGAAGGACAGCGCGGGTCGCACGGGCGTCGGCGAAGTGCCGGGCGGCGAAAGCATCCGCCGCACGCTCGACGACGCGCGGGCGCTCGTCGTCGGCCAGCCGGTCGGCAATTATCATGCGGTGCTCAACGACGTGCGGCGCACCTTCGCCGACCGCGACGCGAGCGGCCGCGGGCTGCAGACCTTCGACCTGCGCACGACGATCCACGCGGTCACCGCGCTCGAGGCCGCGCTGCTCGACCTGCTCGGCCAGCATCTCGGCGTGCCGGTCGCCGCACTGCTCGGCGAAGGCCAGCAGCGCGAGCGGGTCGAAATGCTCGGCTACCTGTTCTACGTCGGCGATCGCACGAAGACCGCGCTCCCGTATCGCGACGGCCGCGGCGCGACCGACGACTGGACGTGCGTGCGCGACGAAGCCGCGCTGACGCCCGAAGCCGTCGTACGGCTCGCCGAGGCCGCGCATGCGCGCTACGGCTTCAACGACTTCAAGCTGAAGGGCGGCGTATTCGCGGGCGCCAGCGAGATCGAAGCCGTGACGGCGCTTGCCGAGCGCTTCCCCGACGCGCGCGTGACGCTCGATCCGAACGGCGCATGGTCGCTCGACGAGGCCGTGCGGCTGTGCCGGGATCAGCATCACGTGCTCGCGTATGCGGAAGATCCGTGCGGTGCGGAGAACGGTTACTCGGGCCGCGAAGTGATGGCCGAATTCCGCCGCGCGACGGGGCTGCCGACGGCGACCAACATGATCGCGACCGACTGGCGGCAGATGGGCCATGCGGTGCAGTTGCACGCCGTCGACATCCCGCTCGCCGATCCGCACTTCTGGACGATGCAGGGCTCGGTGCGGGTCGCGCAGATGTGCCGCGACTGGGGCCTCACATGGGGTTCGCATTCGAACAACCACTTCGACGTGTCGCTCGCGATGTTCACGCACGTCGCGGCCGCGGCGCCGGGCCAGGTCACCGCGATCGACACGCACTGGATCTGGCAGGACGGCGAACGGCTGACGCGCGAGCCGCTGAAGATCGAGAATGGGCTGGTGGAAGTGCCGAAGCGGCCGGGGCTCGGGATCGACATCGACATGGATGCGGTCGCGCTCGCGCACGAGCTGTACAAGCAGCACGGCCTCGGCGCCCGCGACGACGCGGCGGCGATGCAGTATCTGATCCCGGGCTGGACGTTCAACAACAAGCGCCCCTGTCTCGTGCGCTGAGCACGGACTGGCCGGGCGGCGACGTCGCCCGGTCACATCTGGCCGGAAGCCCTAGCCGCGCGCCCCTAGCCGGGTGCCCCTAGCCGGGTGCCCCTAGCCAGGCGCCCCTAGCCGGACGCCCCTAACCGGGCGCCCCTATCCCCCGCGCCATCCCCGACGCGGCGAACACGATGACGATCACCAGCACCGCCTGCCAGTGGCCGATCCGCACGTAGGTGCGCGCACGGCCGATATCGGGCAGTTGCTGCCGCCGCGCGGCGATACGCCAGCGGATCAACCCCAGCATCGGCACGATCTCGAGCAGCAGGATCAGCACGAGCGCGGTCATCTTCACGTGAAAGAGCGGTTCTTGCAGGTAGTACGCGGTCCCTTTCTCGAAACCGCCGAACGCGCGCGCGAGGCCCGTCGCGATCAACACGAGCGCGGACAGTCCCCAGACCGCATCCGCCTTGAACACGCCGGGCAAATCGGCCGCCTGCGCCGATGCGATGAACCGGCGCAACGCGCGGTTACGCCCGGCGATCGCGGCAAACGCGACGCCGAACGCACTGAGGTGAATGGCAGCCAGCAACCAACGGACGATCATCCCGCCTCCTTGTCGCCCGCGCCCGGTGCGCGAGCCGTGTCAGACGATCTGCTTGAGCGCCGCGTCGAGCGCGAGCACCGCGACGCGGTCGCCCTCGGTCGCGAGCGGCGTGCGCATCACGATCTGCCGGTTGTGGCCGACAGCCGCTGGCGAATCCCACAGCAGTTCCACCTTCGGGCGATTGAACAGGCTGCCGCGACGCGGCGGCACGACCGCCGGCTGCGCGCCCTGCTCGCCCGCGGCGGGCGTCGCGGCGCGACCGGGCCAGCGCACCGACAGTTCGCGCGCATCGTACTGGCCGACCTTGCGGCTTTCCATCCAGACGATCGCGGTGCGCGTCAGCACGTCGAGCGAGATCGCATACCGGCCGACCGCGAAGCGGCGTGCGGCCACGTTGGTCCGCCACAGCGGCCGCGGCCGGCAGATCCATACGATCGCCGCGTACAGCGCCGGCGCGGCGACGAGCCAGCCGTTGGTTGCCGTCACCGCATGCAGCGCGCGGCGCCAGCCGGCCGCCCACGTGAACGCGCCGATCGACCATACGGCGAACAGGAAACCGATCAGCGCGAACACGCGCAGCGCCTGGCGCAGCCACTGCGGCAGCGGATGGAACGGCCGCTCGGCCCGGGCGGCGGCGCCCGGCAGTGCGAGCAGCAGGAAGATCAGGATGAGGTAGATGAATGCCCACGGCGACGACACCATCGCCGACAGCGACGCGCGATAGCCCATCTGGGACATCGAGAACAGCCAGCGCGCGAGCAGCACGAGACCGATCGCGCGCAACGCGAAGATCACGCCGGCGCCGGGGGCCGGCGCTGCGCGCGTGGTTTTCGTTCTCGCCAAGACTGCTCTCCTCTGGATATTCGTACCGGCCGGATTTCACGGCACGGCCATTATAGGGACATTACCGTCTGGACAGACGGCCGGATGGCGTGCCGGGCCGCTTCGAAGGCCGTTCGCGGCGCCGGGCGCGGCGAGAATACAACAGATCCGCGCCGCAGATGTGACAACGCCCCGCCGGAAAACCCGGACGGGGCGTCGTGACGGCCGCGCGCCGCAGTATGGCGGCGGCCCGCGATCAGCTCGCGTTGACTTCGCGGAGCACCGTGCGGCGCTTCTGGCGCAGCAGTTCCTCGTAGCCCTTCACGTAGTTCTGCGCCATCACCTTCGACGAGAAACGAGCTTCGAACGCGGCGCGCACCTTCTCGCGCGGCAGCGTATCGAGGCGCTTGAGCGCGGCGACGGCCGACAGTTCGTCTTCGACGACGAAGCCCGACACGCCGTTGTCGATCACTTCCGGCACCGAGCCGCGCTTGAACGCGATCACCGGCGTGCCGCAGGCCATCGCCTCGATCATCACCAGGCCGAAGGGCTCCGGCCAGTCGATCGGGAACAGCAGCGCATGCGCATTGCCGAGGAATTCGGTCTTTTCCGACTCGCTGATTTCGCCGATGTACTCGACGTGCGGCAGCGCGAACAGCGGCTTGATCTTCTCTTCGTAGTACGCGCGGTCAGCCTTGTCGAGCTTCGCGGCGATCTTGATCGGCAGGCCGGCCTGCTCGGCGATGCGGATCGCCGTGTCGACGCGCTTCTCCGGCGAGATACGGCCGAGGAACGCGAGGTAGCTCGGCTTCACGTTCGGGATCGGCGTCAGCAGGTTTTCCGGCAGGCCGTGGTACACGGTCGACAGCCAGTTCGCCTGCGGCAGCGGGATGCGCTGGTTGTCGGAGATCGACACGACCGGCACGTCGCTGAATGCGTTGAAGATCGGCTGCAGTTCCGGCAGGTCGAGACGGCCGTGCATCGTCGTCAGATGCGGGACCGGCTGGCGCGAGAACAGCGAGAACGGGTAGTAGTCGATGTGGCAGTGCAGGACGTCGAACTCTTCCGCGCGGCGGCGCACCTGCTCGAGGAGCAGCATGTGCGGGGCCATCACGTCGCGGATCGTCGGGTCGAGGCGCAGCGCCTGCGGCCAGCACGCTTCGAGTTTCGCGGAAGTCTGCGAATCGCCGCTCGCGAAGAGCGTGACGTCATGCCCCATCTCGACAAGTGCTTCGGTGAGGTAGGACACCACTCGCTCGGTACCGCCGTACAGTTTCGGGGGCACCGCTTCATGCAACGGAGCGATTTGGGCGATTCGCATGCGTAACTCCTAAAAAATCGGCAAAAAACCAGGTATGGGTCGGCAACCTGCCGGCGGTCCGGGCTGGATGCAGGTCGTCCGAAAGTCGGACGAATCAGCCTGCCGGGGGCGTCGAACCCGCGCTGCTCAAGGAGCGTCGGCGACGCGACAGGCATAGAACGTTTGAAACGAAGACCCGTTGACAGGGGTTCGTAAAAAAACCTGGAATCGAACCCGGAGCCGATTATCTAGGGTTAATCCCGATACGGCGCACAACATTTCAAACACTTTACTTTGTTACAAAGGTGCAACACTTTGCAACCCGCGGACTCGGGTGTCCGTTCTAGAGTGGAAGGCCCTTTTGGCGATCCTCGTTACCCGCCGCTGCCGGCAGCGTGATTCCGGCACCTGCGGCAGGACGGGATGCCGGATTTTATCTCAAAATCGATCGCGAGCCTCTGGCCAAGGCAAGATTCGCGCAGCGCAACGCAGGCCTTGTTTACAATGCCGGATTAGTCAGTCCGGGCGAACGCCGGCCCGCGATCCAGCCGCCACGCTCAATCACCGAATCACCGCACGCATATTTTGGAATCTCTCACCCCCGCCCAGCGCAACGCCTACAACGCGAAGCTGTCGAGCTACGCGCATCGGCCGATCGCGTTCCTGTTCCGCTACATCCGCCGCCACCCGGTCGCGCACCTGGTCGTGCTCTGCAGCGTGCTGGCCGCCGTCGGCTGCGCGCTCGGCTCGCAATACGCGATCAAGCACCTGATCGACGTGCTGGCGACCGGGCGCCATCATCCGGGCCCGCTGTGGAGCGCGTTCGCGCTGCTCGTCGGGCTGATCGCGGCCGACAACCTGCTGTGGCGCGTCGGCGGCTGGGTCGCCGCGCATACGTTCGTCGCGGTCACCGGCGACCTGCGGCGCGACCTGTTCCAGTACCTGATCGGCCATTCGCCGACGTATTACTCGGAGAAGCAGCCGGGTACGCTCGCCAGCCGCATCACGGCCACGTCGAACGCGGTGTACACGTCGGAGAACACGATGGCGTGGAACGTGCTGCCGCCGTGCATCGCGGTGATGGGCGCGATCCTGATGATCATCGTCGTCAATCCGCTGATGGCGGCCGGCCTGCTCGGCTGTTCGGCCGTGCTGTCCGTCATCCTGTTCAAGCTCGCCGGCCGCGGCTCGGCGCGCCACCACGCGTTCGCGGCGAAGGCCGCGGCCGTCGACGGCGAACTCGTCGACGTGATCGGCAACATGGGCCTCGTGCGCGCGTTCGGGATGACGCTGCGCGAACAGAAGCGCTTCGGCGCAACGGTCAAGGCCGAGATGGATGCGCGCCAGCAGAGCCTGCTCTATCTCGAGAAACTGCGGCTGCTGCATGCGGTGATCACCGCGATGCTGTCCGCCGGCCTGCTCGGCTGGGCGCTGTGGCTGTGGGACCAGGGCCGCGCGACGTCGGGCGACATCGTGCTCGTCAGCTCGCTCGGCTTCACGATCCTGCACGGCACGCGCGATCTCGCGGTCGCGCTCGTCGACGTCACGCAGCACGTCGCACGCCTGTCCGAGGCGGTGAAGACGCTGCTCGAACCGCACGGCATGCCGGACCGCTCGGACGCGCAGCCGCTGTCGGCCAAGGGCGGCCGCGTCGACTTCGAGCGCGTGACGTTCGCGTATCCGCACCGCCGCGCGATCCTCGACCACTTCGACCTTCATATCGAGCCGGGCCAGCGTGTCGGGCTGATCGGCAAGTCGGGCGCGGGCAAGTCGACCGTGCTGGCGCTGCTGCAGCGCTTCTACGACACGCAGGACGGCGTCGTGATGGTCGACGGCCAGGACGTGAAGGGCATCACGCAGGACAGCCTGCGCCACGCGATCGCGCTGGTGCCGCAGGACATCTCGCTGCTGCACCGGACGATCTACGACAACATCGCGTACGGCCGCCCCGATGCGACCCGCGACGAAGTGCTCGCCGCCGCGCGCGACGCGCGCTGCGCGGAGTTCATCGAGGCGATGCCGGAAGGCTATGACACGATCGTCGGCGACCGCGGCGTCAAGCTGTCGGGCGGCCAGCGCCAGCGTATCGCGATCGCGCGCGCGATCCTGAAGGATGCGCCGATCCTGCTGCTCGACGAAGCGACGTCGGCGCTCGACAGCGCGTCCGAGGAAGCGATCCAGAGCGCGCTCGATCGCCTGATGGTCGGCCGCACGGTGATCGCGATCGCGCACCGCCTGTCGACGCTGCGCAACTTCGACCGCATCATCGTGATGAACAACGGCAAGGTGATCGACGACGGCCCGCCCGACGTGCTGCGCAGCCGTCCCGGCCTGTATCGCGACCTGCTCGCGAAACAGCACGGCCGCCATCATGCGGACGGCAGCACGCCGACCGGCGAACGCGTGGCCTGACGCGCCGGCATACCGCCGCGCCGACAAAAAAGCCGCCGTGCTTGCGCACGGCGGCTTTTTCAATTGCACCACCAGCAATAGTTCAGACGTGCTGCAGATCGCGCAGGAAATTGTCGCGCCACACCGACACGTTGTTCTCGCGAAGCTGCGCGATCATGTCCGCGTAACGCGCCCGCCGCTCGGCGAGCGGCATCGTCAACGCCTGCGACAGCGCATCGGCCATCCCGTCGATATCGATCGGATTGACGATCAGCGCGCCCGTGAGCTCGCGGGCGGCACCCGCGAAGCGCGACAGCACCAGCACGCCCGGATCGTCCGGATTCTGCGCGGACACGTACTCCTTCGCGACGAGATTCATCCCGTCGCGCAGCGGCGTCACGAAGCCCACGCGTGCAAGGCGGTACAGCGCGGCGAGCACCTGGCGGTCGTACTGACGGTGAATGTAGAGGATCGGCGCCCAGTCGAGCTCCGCGTAGCGCCCGTTGATGCGCCCGGACTCCGCTTCGAGCTGCAGGCGGATGTCCTGGTACGCACGCAAATCCGCGCGCGTCGACGGCGCGATCTGCAGGAACGACACGCGGTTGCGGATCGACGCCTGGTGTTCGAGCAGCTTCTCGAAGGCCCGGAAGCGCTCGACGAGCCCCTTCGAATAATCGAGCCGGTCGACGCTCATGATCAGTTGCCGCCCGCGCAGCGACGTCGCGAGCGTGCGCACCGCCTTGCCGTGTTCGCCCGCCTGCGCGAGCGACGCAATCTCGTCCGGATATACGCCGATCGGATAGGCGGCCGCGCGCAGCGTCTGGCCGAACGCCCGGACGTGCACCGTGTGCCCGTCGCGCTCGACGTCGCCGTCCGCCTCGAACTCGACGTAGTCGCAGAACGCGCGCAGATCGGGCTCGGTCTGGAAACCGAGCAGATCGAACGCGCACAGCGACTCGACGAGTTCGCGGTGCGGCGGTACGTTGACGAGCACCTGCGCGGCCGGAAACGGAATGTGCAGGAAGAAGCCGATGCGGTTCTTCACACCGGCGTCGCGCAGCGCGCGCGCGAACGGAATCAGGTGATAGTCGTGCACCCAGATCACGTCGTCGTCCTGCAGCAGCGGCACGAGCTGCTGCGCGAGCCAGACGTTGACGCGGCGATAACCGTCGAACTCGTGGCGATCGTACTGGATCAGGTCCGCGCGGTAATGGAACGCGGGCCACAGCGTCGCGTTCGAGAACCCGCGGTAATACTGGTCGTAATCGCGACGCGACAGCCCGACGGTCGCGAACGTCACGGGCCCGCGCTCCTCGATGCGGATCTGCGGCTGCGGCGCGCCGGACGCGACCACTTCGCCGCTCCAGCCGAACCACATGCCGCCGGTTTCCTTCAGCGCGTCATAGACGCCGATCGCGAGGCCGCCCGCCGCCGGTTCGCCTTCCGAAATCGGCGCGACGCGGTTTGAAACGATGATGAGCCGGCTCATGCGTGCGGCTGCCCCGCGCCGAGCCAGCACGCGATCTGCTCATGCAGTGCGTCGACCGAATCGAGCCGCATGCGCGCGGACGTCTCGCCCGCGCCGACCTTGATCGACAGGCCGCCGCGCGCGTTGACCACCGCGAAACCCTTCTCGTCGGTCAGGTCGTCGCCCGCGAACAGCGGCACGCGGCCCGCAAAGGGCGGCTCGTCGAGGAACGCGGCCAGCGCGCGCCCCTTGTCGACGCCCTTCGGCTTGATCTCGAACACCATCTTGCCCGGTTGCAGCACGTACGCATCCGCATAGTCGGCGACGAGGCGCTCGGCCGCTTCGCGCGCCACCGCCTCGCGCTCGGGCGCGTTGCGAAAGTGCAGCGCGACGGCCGCGCCCTTGATCTCGAGCAGCATGCCAGGATGGCGGTCGACCACGTCCGCGAGCTCGCGCTCGATGCGCAGCAGGCGTTCGTCGTTGAAGCCGATGCGCTGCGTGTCGCCGTTCGCATCGCGGCGCTCCGCGCCGTGCAGGCCGGCGATCGGCAGATCGGGCATCTTCAGGAAAGTGTCGAGGTTGTCGATGCCGCGCCCGGACACGATCGCGACCGCGCCGTGCGAGCGGCGCGACAGCTCGTCGAGCAGCGTCAGCAGCGACGGCGGAACGTGAATGCTGTCGGGGGTCGGCGCGAGCTCGACGAGCGTGCCGTCGAAGTCGAAGAAGAACGCGGTATCGGTGAGGGACAGGGAAGCCGGAACGGATTGCATCGATTCGATAGTCTGAGGGCGACCGGAAAATGCCGGGCCGCCGCTGCGCGAATGGAGTTGTGCGCATCTTACCGCGCCTGCGCCCCCAGATGGGCGAAACCGGGGCCGCGCGAACACCGCGCCGCCCGCCGCGTCAACTGCGACATATTGCCCCGCTCGCCCGCCCCGCAGGGGTTTCGAAAGGACGCAGGCGCGCGAATTGCGCTACAGTCGCAACCGCCTGCCGCGCGGCGCATGGCATCGCGCCCCGGCTATCCATCGTCCGATCGAGCCCCAGGATGTCGTCTGCCCGCCTCGCGCCGCACCGGCGCCTCTCCCGCCTCATCCGCGCGACCGCGGCCCTCGCCGCCGTCGTGGCGCTCGCCGCGTGCACGCACGACGAGCCGCGCTGGAACCTGACCAACGTCACCGGCCACCTGCCCGACCTGTCGTTCAAGCTGACGGGCGGCGACGGCCATCCCGTCGACGCCGATGCATTCCGCGGCCGCGTCGCGCTCGTCTACTTCGGCTACACGCACTGCCCCGATGTCTGCCCCGAAACCCTCGCGCGGCTGATGGAAGTACTGGCGAAGCTCGGCCCGCAGGCGGACGACGTGCGCATCCTGTTCGTCTCGGTCGATCCCGCGCGCGATACGCCGCAGGCGATGCAGTCCTATGTCGCCGCGTTCGACGCCGCGCATGCGCGCGGCCTGACCGGCACCGACGGCCAGATCGAATCGCTGGCCAAGCGCTATCGCGTCGCGTATCAGATGGAAAAACGCGATCCGTCCGGCGGCTACGAAGTGACGCACAGCTCGGCCGTCTACATCTTCGACGCGACCGGCCGCGCGCGCCTGCTCGCGACCGATCGCGATTCGCCCGACGCCATCGCCGCCGATGTGCGCCGGATCATCGACACCGCCTCCACGACCTGAATTCCGCCATGAACACGAAAACGACCCTCAAGACGTTCGCCCTCGTCGCCGCGCTGTGCGCCGGCGCCCATGCGTATGCCGCCGGCGCGATCAGCGCGCAGAACGCGTGGGTGCGCTGGCTGCCGAACAAGCTGCCCGCGGGCGGCTACGTGACGCTCGTGAATACGAGCGACAAGCCGGTCGATCTCGTCGACGTCGACAGCCCCGACTACGGGATGGCCATGCTGCACCAGACGGTCTCGAACGGCTCGACGCAGAAGATGGAGATGGTCGACAAGCTGACGATCCCCGCGCGCGGCAAGGTCGACATCGCGCCGGGCGGCTATCACTTCATGCTCGAGGAGCCAAAGCACGCGATCAAGCCGGGCGACACCGTGCACCTGCGCCTGAAATTCTCCGACGGCGAAACGGTCGATGCACCGTTCCCCGTGAAATCACCGGCCCAGACGAAGTGATGCGCGCGCGATGAACCTCCTGTACTGGCTCGATCCGTGGGAACCGTCGCCGACCGTGGTCATCGCGGTGCTGGCGGCCGCCGTGCTGTTCGCGCGCGGCGTGAAAAAGGCGAAGGTGTCGCCGCTGCGGCAGTTCTCGTTCTGGTTCGGGCTGACGGCGCTCTATATCGCGCTGCATACGCGGCTCGACTATTTCTTCGAGCATGAATTCTTCATGCACCGCGCGCAGCATCTCGTGCTGCATCACCTCGGGCCGTTCTTCATCGCGCTGTCCTATCCGGGCGCGGCGATCCGCGCGGGCATTCCGTTTCGCTGGCGGCAGCGCTTCGTGCGCCCCGCGCTCGCATGGGCGCCGGTGCGCGCGACGCTCGACGTGGTGTTCCATCCGGTCGTCGCGGTCGTGCTGTTCGTCGGGCTGATCTATTTCTGGCTGCTGTCGCCGATCCATTTCATCGCGATGCTCGACTGGCGTCTCTATCGCGTGATGAACTGGAGCATGGTGATCGACGGGCTGCTGTTCTGGTGGCTCGTCGTCGATCCGCGTCCCGCGCCGCCCGCGCGGCTGTCGCCGGGCCGCCGGATCCTGATCGTCGTCGCGGCGATCCCGCCGCAGATCGCGCTCGGCGCGCTGATCTTCTTCACGCCGCACGAGCTGTATCCGATCTACTCGATCTGCGGCCGCGCGTTCACGTGGCTGAGCCCGCTGCGCGACCAGCAGATCGGCGGCCTGCTGCTGTGGATTCCCGGCTCGATGATGAGCGTGATCGGCGCGCTGATCGCGCTGCGGCACTGGCTGCGGCTATCCGCGCGCGGGCGGCTGATCGGCGAGCGCGCCGCGCAGCGCGCGGACAAACCGCCCGTCGCACGCGCCGCGCACTGACTGCGGCGGCGCCTAGCGCGCGTCACGCGCGTGCGCTGCTCATCCACACGTGCGGGATGCCGTCCTCGTCGTGCACGTCCGAACTCGGCGTGAAGCCGAATGCCCCGTAGAACCGCTGCAAGTGAGCCTGCGCATGCAGGCTTACCGGCGTATCCGGCCATTGCGCGCGGATATGCTCGAGCGCGCGCGACAGCAGCCCGTTGCCGAGGCCCGCGCCGCGAAACGCGGCGGTCGTCAGCACGCGGCCGATGCGCACGTCGGTGTGTTGCGCATCGGGCAGCAGCACGCGCAGATAGCCGGCCAGGCGGCCGGCCGGATCGAAGGCGGCCAGGTGCCACGCGGCCTGGTCCGCATCGTCGATGTCGCGATACACGCAATTCTGTTCGACGACGAATACGGCGCTGCGCGCCTCCAGGATCGAATAGATTTCGCGCGCGGTCAGCGCGTCGAAGGATTTCCAGCGCCAGTCGAGATCGGCGGTACGCGGGGATGCGGCAGGTGCGGATGCGTTCATGTGCGGTCCTGATTCGGGCGCACCGACCGGCGCGCGACAACCGTCGATTATGCCTCGAACCGCCCCACGCGCGCGACCGCGTGCCACGCGCGAAAAAAGGCCCCGCATTGCGCGGGGCCTGCTCGTCACACCGTCATGCCGTCATGCCGGCATCTGGCCGAAGCGGCCGCTGTTGAAGTCCTCGATCGCGGTACGGATCTCCGCTTGCGAGTTCATCACGAACGGACCGTAACCGACGACCGGCTCGTCGATCGGCTCGCCGCTCAGGATCAGCAGCTTCGCGTCGCCGTTCGCTTCGATCTCGACGTCGCTACCGTCGCGGCCGAGTTGCACGAACTGCGCCTCGCGGGCCACCGTCTCGCCGTTCACCTGCACGGTGCCGCTCAGCACGACCACCGCGAGCGTCCGCCCTTCGGCGACCGGGAACCGCGCATGGCCGCCGGCCACGAGCCGCACGTCCCACACGTCGATCGGCGTGTGCGTGCGGGCCGGGCCGCGCCGCCCGTCGAGTTCACCGGCGATGATCCGCGCCCGCCCGGCGCCGTCCGGCAGCTCGACCACCGGGATATCGGCGTTCAGCAGCGTCTGGTACCCGGGCGCGCCCATCTTGTCCGCGGCGGGCAGGTTCACCCACAGCTGCACCATCTCGAGCGGGCCGCCCTGCTTCGTGAACGCCTCCGAGTGGAATTCCTCGTGCAGAATCCCGCTCGCGGCCGTCATCCACTGCACGTCGCCCGGGCCGATCGTGCCGCCCGCACCGGTCGAGTCGCGGTGCGCGACTTCGCCGTCATAGACGATCGTCACCGTTTCGAAGCCGCGGTGCGGATGCTGGCCGACACCGCGCGGCGCGGTCGTCGGTTCGAACGTCGCGGGGCCGGCGTAATCGAGCAGCAGGAACGGGCTCAGATGCGTGCCATGAGACTGGTAGCTGAACATCGAACGCACCGGGAAACCGTCGCCGACCCAATGGCCGCGCGGCGCACTGTACACACCCTGGATCTTCTTCATTGCCCTTCTCCATATTGCGGCGAAACCCGTGTTTCGCATCCATGAGTGACAATATAGAGATGGAACGAACGATCCGGTAGACTGCCGAAATCGCACTCAGCGTTCCATTTCATGAACGATAAAGCGCGGGATCTGAACGATCTCTATTACTTCGTGCAGGTCGTCGAACACGGCGGCTTCGCGCCGGCCGGGCGCGCGCTGGACATGCCGAAATCGAAGCTGAGCCGGCGCATCGCGCTGCTCGAGGCGCGGCTCGGGATGCGGCTGATTCAGCGTTCGACGCGCCGCTTCACGGTCACCGACGTCGGCCAGACCTATTACGCGCACTGCCGCGCGATGCTCGTCGAGGCCGACGCCGCCGACGAGGCGATCGCGCTGCTGCACGAGGAGCCGCGCGGCATCGTGCGTGTCAGTTGCCCGATCGTGCTGCTCGATTCGCTGGTCGGCACGATGATCGCCGCGTTCATGGCCGCGTGCCCGCGCGTCGAGATCCACCTGGAAGCGACCAACCGGCGCGTCGACGTGGTCGGCGAAGGGATCGACGTCGCGATCCGCGTGCGCCCGCCGCCACTCGAGGACAGCGATCTCGCGCTACGCGTGCTCGCGGAGCGCGGCCAGTGTCTCGTCGCGAGCCCCGCACTGCTGCGCGAGCACGGTGTACCGACCGTTCCCGCCGATCTCACGCGCCTGCCGAGTCTCGACCACGGCGTGCCGCAGTCCACGCACGTGTGGCGGCTGCGCGGGCCCGACGGCGCGCAGGCGGAAATCCATCACCAGCCGCGCTTCGTGACGGGCGGCATGCTCGCGCTGCGCGCGGCGGCCGTCGCGGGCGTCGGCGTCGTGCAATTGCCGACGATGATGGTGCGCGATGAAGTCGCGCGCGGCGAACTGACGACCGTCCTGCCGGACTGGGCCCCGCGCCGCGAAATCGTGCACGCGGTGTTCGCGTCGCGCCGCGGGCTGCTGCCGGCGGTGCGGGCGCTGCTCGATTTCCTGGCCGAACGGTTCGCCGAACTCGAACCCGACTGAGTAACCGTCTTCCGAGTCAAGCCCGATGAAGTGAATCGTCCCAAGGCGTGTTGGTTTTGACCATGGCATTGAGCATGGTTAGGAGCTTGCGCATGCAGGCAACAAGCGCGACCTTGGACAG
>NZ_JACCQA010000055.1:0-34039 GCF_015712215.1 Burkholderia sp. 9779_493 | reverse complement strand
CCGCCGCGCAACACGTCAACATCGTCAGCGGTCAGAGCACGCACGTGGCAGTGGGGAAGTCGCTGATCGCGAGTGTCGCCAACAAGTTAAGTATCTTCGCTCAAAATGCCGGCATGAAATTGTTCGCCGGTCGCGGCAAGATCGAGGTACAAGCGCACTCAGACAACATCGAGCTGATTGCTCAGAAATCGGTCAAAGTGCTTTCGACGACTGCCAAGGTCGAGGTTGCCGCTGACCAAGAGATCTATCTAACTTCCGGCGGTGCCTATATTCGCATCGCAAATGGTGACATCCAGATCCACGCGCCCGGCAAGATCGATATCAAGGGCACGTCGCACAGCCTCGACGGACCGACCGCGCAGGGTTACGTACTCCCTGGTCTACCCCATGCGGGCGATGTTCCGCGATATCACGAGCAGTTCCACCTGGTCGACGACGACGGCGAGACGGTGTTGCCGCACACACGCTACGAGATCGAAAGCGAGTCGGGTAAAAGGTGGAGCGGCTTCAGCGATGCAAACGGCTTTACTCAGCACATTTATACCGATGAACCAGAGTCTCTTTCTCTGACAGTGTACAAGGAGGTAGATGATGACGGCGACGAAGAAGCGTAAGACGGTGAAGCGCCACGTTAGGCACGCGTCGACGACGAGTGCTGACCAAAATTCCCTAGTGAAAGCCGTCATTCAGAACGACGCCGGTGACTGGGTGCGCCCGGCGACAGGGGACAAGTTCTACATCGACGAAACAACGAAGTTTCCGTCGATCACATTCGAGTTCAAGTCGGACGATCCTCCCCCCTACCAATGGAAGTGGACCATCGTATGGGACGCGCAGGTGAGCCCGCTGAACGAGAAGAAAAGCCGCGGCAAGAAGGTGCGATCGTTTTCGGAGACCGGATCTTTTACCAGCAACGACAAGGTGTGGGATGCGAATCTGAATGGGAAGATTATCGGTGGGAAGCTGTCCGTCGAAGTCAAGGCGGGGTCAACCGAGTTCCGAAGAACTGTGTTGGTCCTCGGAAAGAATCCGGCGAAAGAAGACGTGCTCGCCTACCTCAAGCCGATTCCGAAAACGGTCGGGTTCGAGCTCGTTCTCGATCAAGAGAGTCACTTCAAAAACTTCAGGACGTCTGACAGTGAACCCGTGGTCGCTGGCGACAAGGGTTTCGGTATGACTCAAATGACGAATCCCGCACCGTCGTACGAACAGGTCTGGAGCTGGAAGGAAAACATTAAGGCTGGCGTTAAGTTGTGGCAGCAGAAGCAAACCGACGCGATCAAGCACTTTGACGGGGTCCCCTATACAGAGGAGCAGCTTCGCCGCGAGACATTTTCCAGATGGAACGGGGGTGCCTACTACAAGGTAGATAAGGCGGCAGGGACGATCGTGCGTGACGATGTGATGTGTGACACGCAAACGGGTAATATAGGTTGGGACATGACGAACCCTTCGAACGCCGGGAAAACAGAAGAGGAACTTCGCAAGCGGGACAAGGATGAGTACCCGAAAATGAAGGCCGGCCAAACCAAAGAACATCCATGGAAGTATTCCGGAATCTGCTATGTCGATCATATCTTCGGTAATTAAGTGTTGCGTCTTCGCTGTTGCAGTAGCTGGTGCAGCTAACGCGTTCGCAGACGAGAAAGCACCGACCTCGATTCAGCTGTCGAACGGACGCCAGTTACAGCAAACGGAAGATGGAAAACGGTTGATTGAAGTAGACGCCGCCCATCACCGGACAATCACGGTGAAGTTGCCTACGGCATTTCGTCGGACCGTCGCATCATCGTCCGGCATCGGATTCCCATCGGCGACATCGAAGGTCGTCGACGGAAAGGAATTTGTGCTGGTGGTCGTGAGCCAATCCTCGAGTAACAAGCCAATGGGTTTCTGCGGTGCAGGGGAGGAGAGCACGCTGTATGCGTTGCAGGTCCACGGTAACGCCGCAGCCCCCGTCTATTCGATGCCGGTACAAAGCTGTTTGCACAGCGTGTCTCTCAATGACAACGGGGGCTACCGGTCGCCATGGCTCGCGATCGAGTGGATCGACAATCCGCTCGGGTTCAAAATCACTTGGACCAATATCGACGATGCTGGCAATGCGACGCGCGAGTATCGGTACAACGGAAGTTCGTTTTCGCGTAGCAAGTAGTAGGCGCCGGTCCGAGAATTAGTAAAATTCCCGTGACGTCGTCGGCAGCGCGCCGAGCAACGCGGTCCTGTCGACGAGCTTGCTCGCGATCAGGTGCCGCACCTACCTTCGGCCTGCCACACGCCGTACACGGCCGGCAGCGCAGCGCCGAGCGCTTCCTTCCGAAACTTCTCCAACAGACCGGGCCAGAGGATCACGTTCGCCTGGCCCGTCTCGTCCTCGAGCGTCATGAACAGCATACCGTTCGCCGTGCCGGGCCGTTGCCGAACGGTGACCAGTCCGCACGCACGCGCGAGCTGGCCGCTGCGCAACGTCGCCAGCTGCTCGGCCGACTGCAGGTGGCCCAGCGCGAGGCGATCGCGCAGCAGTGCCAGCGGATGCCGGCCGAGCGTGAAGCCCATCGCGCGATAGTCCGTTACGATCTCGTGGCCCTCCGACGCTTGAGGTAACGCCGGCACCGCGTCGTCGCGTTCGGTGCCGCGCAGTAGATCTCGATCAGGCGCGGCAGCGGCCCCGAGCCAAAGCGCGGCGCGTCGGTTGCCGCCAGCGAGTGAGCGAAGAGCGTTCGCGCGCGCGAGTACCTGAAGGTCGTGCCGATCAAGCTGGGCGCGACGCGCCAGATCCGCGACGTCGGCAAACGGCCGCGCCGCGCGTGCGAGCTCGATCCGGCTTGCGACGTCCTCGCGCATGCCGCGCAACAGCGAGAAGCAAGGCGCACGGGCGCCGACGTCGTCGGCCCTTCAATCGCAGAATCCCATGTGCTCACGTTGACGTCGACCGGCAGTACCTCAACGCCGCGGCGCTGCGCGTCCTGCAGCAGCTGCGACGGCGTGTAAAAGCCCATGGGCTGGCTGTTGAGCAGGGCGGCCAGGAATACGGCCGGTTCGTGTCGACGCAGCCATGCGCTCGAGTAGACGAGCAGCGCGAAGCTCGCCGCGTGGCTCTCCGGGAAGCCGTATTCGCCGAAGCCCTTGATCTGCGCGAAGATCGATTCGGCGAACTCGCGGTCGTAGCCGCGCTCGAGCATGCCGCTCACGAGACGTTCGTGGTGCGGCTCCAGTCCCCCCTTGCGCTTCCATGCCGCCATCGCGCGGCGCAGCTGGTCGGCCTCGCCGGCGGAGAAGCCGGCCGCCAGCATCGCGACCTGCATCACCTGCTCCTGGAAGATCGGCACGCCGAGCGTGCGCGCCAGCGCCTTCTCCACGCCTTCCGACGGAAACATGACAGGCTCCAGCCCCTGGCGCCGGCGCAGAAACGGATGCACCATCCCGCCCTGGACCGGGCCCGGCCGCACGATAGCGACTTCGATCACCAGGTCGTAGAAGCACTGCGGCCGCAGGCGCGGCAGCATCGACATCTGCGCGCGCGATTCCACCTGAAACACGCCCATGCTATCCCCTTCGCAGAGCATGTCGTAGGTCGCCTTGTCCTCGGCCGGGATGTCCTGCAGTTCCAACGTCTCGTCGCGCTTCTCCGAGATCATGTCGAGCGCGCGGCGCACCATCGACAGCATGCCAAGCGCGAGCAGGTCGATCTTCAAGATCCCGAGCGCTTCCAGGGTCCTTCTTATCACGACGGCACGATAGCGTGCTCAAACTCAGGTTTTGAACAACGTGTTACCGCGACCGACGGCGCTGCAACGACGTCGCGAGGGAGTTGACATCGCTCTTCGCAACGCCGCGCTCGGTGACAACTTTAATTCGCGGCGGGCAAATTCTTGAATTCACAAGGGTTCGCAGCTCTTGGGTGACTGCGAAATGGCGAAGTGACATCTTTACTTCGCAAACGGTGACAACTTTATTTTGGCCTACGTCGGCGAAGCGAATCACCGCAGTAGAGATATCTCCCCCGTCCAACAATTTGCCTGCGATCTCCCGTTCCTGAAACCGTTCATGTGCGATGCCGGCGTACTTTACGGCGAGCGCGGAGACACGTTCACCGTCCACGTTTAGCGTGCGGCGTGCGTGCGACCTCGGTCGCCACCACGCGAATCGCGTCGATCAACGCGCGCGCGGCCGGCGACGGCGGGCTGCCGGCGCGCGTCATCAGCCCGATGTCCCGAGTCGTTTCGCGCAGCGGCACATCGAGCACGACCAGCAGCCCCGCTTCGCATTCGTAGTGCAACTGCTGCGCGGACAGCACCGCGAGCATGTCTGTGTGCAGCAGCAGGCTGCGTATTATCGCAAGGTCGGCGCTCTCGACCGTCGGCATCGGCGGCTTGAGTTTCATGCGCCGGAACAGCGACTCGAACAGCCCGAGCGCGGGCGAGTGGCTGCGCGGCAGGATCCATTGCGCACCGGCGAGGCTCGCGAGCGTGAGGTTGCGCACGCCGGCGAGCGGGTGATTGTGGCGCGCGAGCACGACGAGGTTCTCGGACATCAACCGTTCGTTCTCGAGGTCGTTCGCCGGATCGCTCGCGCGCAGCGCGCCGAGGATGAAGTCGATGTCACCCGCGCGCACGCCGGCGACGAGCGCCTCGTACGCGCTTTCGTCGGTGATCACGTGCACCTTCGGAAACCGCGTGACGACGCGCGCGATCGCTTCGGGCAGCATCAGCGTGCGGCCGAGCGGCAGCGCACCGACGGTCACGACACCCTGGATGCTGCCGTGCAGCGCCGCGACGTCGTCGGCGACGTGCCGCAGTTCGTTCAGCGCGCGCCGCACGTGCAGCAGGAACGTCTCGCCGTCGGCCGTCAGCAGCAGGCCGCGCGGATGCCGATGGAACAGCGCGAAACCCGCGCCGCTCTCGAGAATCCGGATCGCGCTGCTGACGGCCGGCTGCGTGACGCCGAGCGCACGCGCGGCGCTCGGCATGTGACGGTGCCGCGCGAGCGTCGAGAACAGCAGGAGTCGCCGCGTGTTGAGCAGGTAAGCCGGCAGGCCGCCGTCGGTCGATGCGCGGCGGCGCGACTGGCGCAGCGCACACCAGTTCGCGAGCGCGCCGAGTTCGGCGATCACACGCTCTGCGCGCTTGAGCACCGCACGGCCGACCGGCGTCGCCAGCATGCCGGACGGCTTGCGGTCGAACAGCGCTTCGCCGACGGCCGCTTCGAGTTCCTGCACCGCGCGCGTGACGGCCGACTGCGCGCGAAACAGCGTCGCGGCGGCGCGGCTCACGCTGCCCGTTTCGGCAACGCGCTGCACCGCGTACAGGCAGGCGAGATTCGGAAGGTCGGTGTTGTCCATGGGTGTTCGGGCGGTGTGCGTCGCGGCGGCCGAGCATACGGCATACGTGCATCCGTGCGGCCTGCGCCGGCGGCGCAGCGGGTTGAACGACTTTACCGGAACGGCGGTCGCGGAGCTTGCGTCGTGCTTATCGGCCCATCTGTTTTATTTATCGGATGTGAATCGCCGAGCGACCGGCTGCGGCTCGCTCGCCGCCGGACGCGGCCGCGCGAGCGCCATATCCGGCGGGCTTCCGGGCCATCGGCGACGCGGTGCGCGTGCCGGTTGAGCGCTTGCCGGATATGCGGCTACGTCGGGTTATAAGGGTTTACCCTAAATATATTGCCCCGGCCGCGACTGAGTAATTTCAATCCCGGGAGCCGCAAGCACGCGGTTGCCGGCGCATCGGGCCGCCATCTGATTCATTGTTCGTCCGATCACGAAAAGGGGCTGGCGCGTGGCGCGGCACCTCCAACTACGAGCGAGGCAGCGTAATGGGACGACAGCACATCATCGGAGCACGCGAACTGGCGGACGCATCGGCGGGCAGCACGCCGCTTTCCTACACGGTACGCGCCGGTATTCGCGGCGGGTTCGCGGGCGCGGTGCTGATCTGGGTCTACGAGGCGCTCGTGTGGGTTGGCACCCAGCACCTGATGCCGCTCGCCGGCATCCCGCGCAACGCGACGGGACTCGTGTTCGGCAGGGCCGCACAGGACGCGCTCGGCATCGGCGCATACTTCATCGGCACCGCGATCCATTTCGCGTTCGCGCTGTCGTGGGGCATCGTGTTCGCGGCGATCTGGCCGTGGTTCCGCCGGCGCGGCTTCGAGGCGACGTTCGTCGCGCTGTTTTTCGCGATCGTCGCATGGATCGTGATGCACGCGCTGATCATGATCGCGTCGAGCAATCATCCGAACTATTTCGACCCGAACGTGATCATCGGCGGGTTCATGTCGCATTTCGTGTTCGCCGTTCCGCTCGCGCTGGTCGTCAAGCGCAGCCTTGCGCCGCAGCCGCACGGGCGCGCGTAGCGAGCGAACGCGCACGCATTCAATCAGCAACGGCCGGCGCGGCCGGACCGCATCAGAGCATCACGAAGGAGCATTGGCATGGCACGGATTATCGGAGGCATCGCGGCCTCCCACACGCCCACGATCGGGTTCGCGTTCGACAAGAACAAGCGCGACGATCCCGTCTGGGCGCCGATCTTCGAAAACTTCGCGCCGCTGGCCGGGTGGCTCGCCGACAAGCGTCCCGACGTGCTGCTGTTCATCTACAACGACCACGTGACGTCGTTCTTCTTCGATCACTATTCGGCGTTCTCGCTCGGCGTCGGACCGCAGTGGCATCCGGCGGACGAAGGCGGCGGCGCGCGCGACCTGCCGCCGATCGCCGGCCACCCGGCGCTGGCCGCGCATATCGGCCGGTCGCTGATGGCCGACGAGTTCGACATGTCGTTCTTCCAGAGCAAGCCGCTCGACCATGGCTGCTTCTCGCCGCTGTCGGTGCTGTGTCCGCACCGGCCCGACTGGCCGGTGCAACTGGTGCCGCTGCAGATGGGCGTGCTGCAACTGCCGGTGCCGTCCGCGCGCCGCTTCTACCGGCTCGGCCAGGCGCTGCGCCGCGCGATCGAAAGCTATCCGGAGGACCTGCGCGTCGCGATCGTCGCGACCGGCGGGTTGTCGCATCAGGTGCACGGCGAGCGCTCGGGCTTCAACAATCCCGAATGGGATGCGCGTTTTCTCGATCTGCTCGAGCGCGATCCCGAGCGCCTGGCCGGCATGCCGCTCGGCGAATACGCGACGCTCGGCGGCTTCGAAGGCGCCGAGGTCGTGATGTGGCTCACGATGCGCGGCGCTTTGCCGGCGGGCGTCGTGTGCCGCCACCGCAGCTACTACCTGCCGTCGATGACGGGGATCGCGACGGCCGTGTACGAGCCGGCGGACACGGAAGTCGACGAGGCGGCGGCAGAGCGCCACCGGCAACGGATCGCGGCCGAACTCGCCGGCGTCGAGCAACTGCCGGGCACCTATCCGTTCACGATCGAGCGGGCCGTGCGCGCGTACCGGATCAACGACTATCTGCACCGGATGATCGAGCCCGCGCATCGCGCGCAGTTTCTGAGCAACCCCGAAGCGAGCTTCGCGGCCGCGGACCTCAGCACGGAGGAGCGCGACCTGATCCGCCGGCGCGACTGGCTCGGCCTGCTGCGCTACGGCGTGATCTTCTTCCTGCTGGAGAAGCTCGGTGCGGTGACGGGCGTATCGAACCTGCATATCTATGCGGCGATGCGCGGCGAATCGCTGGAGGACTTCCAGCGCACCCGCAACGCGCCAGGCGCGCTGTACTCGGTGGCCGGCAAGAGCGCGGGGCCGCTCGGCTGGGACGGCGCGGACCAGCCGGTCAACACATAGCGAAGACGAGGGCGCGCGCGAGATCGCCGCGCCTGCGCGACCGGACTGCCGGAAGCGCAACGGGCCATATAAATAGGATGACGAATCGACTGATCGATCGTCGCCAAGGAGACAGGAGAGTCATGATGGCAGGTGGAAAGACAATCGACATCAAGTCGTTCATCGACGAGCGGCCCGTGTCGCGCTACCAGTGGCTGCTGGTCGTGCTGTGCTGCCTCGTCGTGATCGCCGACGGAATGGACGTCGCGATCATGGGATTCGTCGCACCGTCGGTGATTCGCGACTGGGCGATCTCGCGTCCCGAGTTCGGGCTGGTGATGAGCGCGGCGCCGATCGGGCTCGTGATCGGCGCGCTGCTGGCCGGTCCGAGCGCCGACCGGTTCGGGCGCAAGCGCGTGCTGATCGCGTCGGTGTTCCTGTTCGGCGTGTTCACGATCGTGACCGCGCACGCGCATTCGCCATTCGAGATGGCGGTGCTGCGGCTGCTGACGGGCATCGGACTGGGCGCGGCGATGCCCAACACGACGACGCTGCTGTCCGAATACGCGCCGCAGCGGATGCGGGCGCTGATGATCACCGTGATGTTTACAGGCTTCAACCTCGGCTCGGCGCTGATCGGCTTCGTCGCCGGCTGGCTGATTCCGCTGCACGGCTGGCGCGCGGTGCTGCTGTTCGGCGGCGCGCTGCCGCTGCTGCTGATTCCGCTGCAGCTGTGGCTGTTGCCCGAGTCGGCGCGGCTCCTGGCCGTGCGCGGTGCGCCGCCGCAACGCATCGGTGCGCTGCTGAACCGCGTGTGCGGTGCCCGGTTCACCGGCGACGAGACGTTCGTGTCGAGCGAGCCCGCGCTGCCGACGCGCAAACCGATCGGCGTGCTGTTCTCGCAAGGCTATGGCCGCGTGACGCTGTCGCTGTGGATCACGTACTTCATGGGGCTGCTCGTGATCTACCTGTTGACCGGCTGGCTGCCGACGCTAATCAAGGATGCCGGGTTGTCCGTCAGCACGGCCGCGAACGTGACCGCGATGTTCCAGATCGGCGGCACGATCGGTGCGATCGGCGTGGGCTGGTTGATGGATCGCGTGCGGCCGGCGCCGGTGATCGGCGTCGCGTATCTCGGCGGCGGGCTGTGCGTTGCCGTGCTCGCCTGGGCCGGTGCGTTGTCGTCGTCGCTCGCGCTGCTGGTGTTCGCGGCTGGCTTCTGCATGAGCGGCGCGCAGACCGGGCTGAATGCGTATGCGCCGGGCCGCTATCCGACCGTGGCACGCGCAACAGGCGTGAGCTGGATGCTCGGGATGGGCCGCTTCGGCAGCATCTTCGGCTCGGCCATCGGTGGTGCGCTGCTCGGCTTCGGCTGGAAGTTCGACGCGATCCTGTCGATGCTCGCGGTGCCGGCCACGCTGGCGGCCATCGCGATCATGACGACGCAGCATGCGGCCGTGCCCGAACCGCAGGAACTCGAAAACCCGGCGCACTGACGCACGTCGCACACCGCCATCCGGCGCGGCGGTCGGCAGGGTGCCGGACACTTTATCCAATGCAGGAGCATCAATGATCATCGATATCCACGGTCACTACACCACCGCGCCGAAGGCGCTGGAAGCGTGGCGCAATCGCCAGATCGCGGCGCTTGGCAGTCCGTCGGAGCAACCGAAGGTGGCCGAGCTGAACATCAGCGACGACGAACTTCGCGAATCGATCGAACACAACCAGTTGCGGCTGATGCGCGAGCGCGGCCTCGACCTGACGATCTTCAGCCCGCGCGCGAGCTTCATGGCGCATCACATCGGCGACTTCGCGGTGTCGAGCACGTGGGCGGCCGTGTGCAACGAGCTGTGCCATCGCGTCCATCGACTGTTTCCCGATCACTTCGTCCCGGCCGCGATGCTGCCGCAAAGCCCGGGCGTCGATGTCGCGACCTGCATTCCCGAGCTCGTGCGCTGCGTCGAGGAATACGGCAACGTCGCGATCAACCTGAATCCGGATCCGTCTGGCGGCCACTGGACGAGCCCGCCGCTGTCGGACCGCTACTGGTATCCGATCTACGAGAAGATGGTCGAGTACGACATTCCCGCGATGATCCACGTGAGCACGAGCTGCAACGCATGCTTCCATACGACGGGCGCGCACTACCTGAACGCCGACACTACGGCGTTCATGCAGTGCCTGACCTCCGACCTGTTCCGTGATTTCCCGACGCTGCGCTTCGTGATCCCGCACGGCGGCGGTGCGGTGCCGTATCACTGGGGACGGTTCCGCGGGCTCGCGCAGGAGCTGAAGAAGCCGCTGCTGAAGGACCATCTGCTGAACAACGTGTTCTTCGATACGTGCGTGTATCACCAGCCCGGCATCGACCTGCTGACCGGCGTGATTCCGGTCGACAACCTCCTGTTCGCGAGCGAGATGATCGGCGCGGTGCGCGGCATCGATCCGGAGACCGGTCACTACTACGACGACACGAAGCGCTACATCGACGCATCGTCGCTCGATGAGCAAGCGCGTCGCAAGATCTACGAAGGCAATGCGCGGCGCGTGTATCCGCGCCTCGATGCGCAACTGAAGGCGAAGGGGTTTTGATCATGACTGAACTCGGTGTGGTGTACCGCACGATCCAGCGTGCGGACCAGGATGTGGCGGCGCGGCTCGGCGCGCTCGGCTCGGCGACGGTGCACGAGGCGATGGGCCGCACGGGGCTGCTGAAGCCCTACATGCGGCCGATCTATCCGCGTGCGCAGGCGTCCGGCACGGCCGTCACGGTGCTGCTGCACCCGGGCGACAACTGGATGATGCACGTCGCAGCCGAACAGATCCGGCCGGGCGACGTGGTCGTCGCGGCAATCACCGCAGATTGCACGGACGGCTATTTCGGCGACCTGCTCGCGACGAGCTTCAAGGCACGCGGCGCGCACGCGCTGATCATCGATGCCGGCGTGCGCGACGTCGCGGTGCTCGAGGCGATGCAGTTCCCGGTCTGGAGCAAGGCGATTTCGGCGAAAGGCACGATCAAAGCGACGCTCGGTTCGGTGAACGTGCCCGTCGTATGTGCGGGCGCGCTCGTTCACCCCGGCGACGTGATCGTCGCGGACGACGACGGCGTGGCCGTGGTGCCGGCCGCGCGCGCGGCTCAGGTGCTCGAGAAGGCGGCGGCCCGCGAAGCGAACGAAGCGGCGAAGCGCGCGAAACTTGCGTCCGGCGTGCTCGGCCTCGACATGTACGACATGCGCGAGCCGCTGCGTCAGGCCGGCTTGCACTACATCGACTGATTCAGGGGGACGCGATGATGCAGACACCGGAAGCGGCGCTGGCCGTCACGGGCATCTCGTCGATGGCGACGCGGCCGGTGCTCGCGCGGCTTGCCGCCGCTTACGAGCGCGACACCGGCGCGCGCGTCGCGATCACGTCAGTCGGCGGCGTCGACGCTGCGCGGCGCGTGCGCGACGGCGAGCCGTTCGATGTCGTCGTGCTCGCGTCCGATGCGATCGAGCGGCTTGCGGCGGACGGTCATGTCGAGCCGGGCAGTCGCGTGGACGTTGCGCGCTCGGGTATCGCGGTCGCGGTCGCGAGCGGTGCGCGGCGGCCGGACATCGGCACGGAAGCCGCGTTGCGCGATGCGATCCTGGGCGCAGGCCGGATCGGCTATTCGACCGGGCCGAGCGGCACGCACCTGACGCGTCTGTTCGCCCGCTGGGGCATCGCCGACGCGATCGCACCGCGCATCGTGCAGGCCCCACCGGGCGTGCCGGTCGGCGCGCTGATCGCAGCCGGCGACGTCGAGCTCGGCTTTCAGCAGACGAGCGAGCTGATGCACGTGCCGGGCGTCGCAATCGTCGGTGCGCTGCCTGACGCCGTGCAGGCGGTGACGGTGTTCGCCGCCGCGGTCTGCGCCGTCGCGCACGATCGCGTGGCCGCGGCGCGGTTCCTCGCGTATCTGGCGTCGCCGCAAGTCGCGCACATCAAGCGCGAACACGGGATGGAGCCTGCATAAGGCTGACGCGGCCGGTCGATAAACGAATTGGATGGGATTCGCCTTTCTTCGCAACGGGCTTGCGCATCGATATTAGTTATGCTGATGAAGCAGTGAGTGGTGATCCAGCTCATACGATCTATCGAAGAATCAATACAACGTCGCCGCGTCGTCCGGCCCGGACGAGCGGCATATCCAGCAGAAAGACAGGAGACAGGCATGCAGACGAACTGCAGGGCAGGGTGGATGATGTGCGCTTGGCATCGCGCGACACGCGTAAGGTGCGATGCACTGACCAGGGCGCTGGCGATCGGCGTCGTGTGGCTGAGTGCGGCGCTGACGGGCTGGCCGAATGCCGCGAATGCGGCGAGCACCGCCGGACTCGCGAATCTTCCCGCGGTGATGCCCGCGATGTCGTGCCCGTCGGTCGCGGCGCTCGACCTGAGCGGCGTGACCGACGGCGCCGTCACGATCACGTCGGCGGTGCTGCTGCCGGCCGGCACGGTCGTCGGTAACAACACGTTGCCGGCGCCGGTGTGCGACGTGAAGGGGACGATCGGCCCGGGCGCGTCGCTGTTCGAACTGCAGCTGCCGACGCAGGGCTGGACGCAGCGTTATCTGCAGACGGGCTGCGGTGGCCTGTGCGGCAACCTGTCCGTCAACGCGCCGATGGCATCGACGTGCGTGCCGGTGACGAACGGCACGATCGCGATGGCTGCGACCGACATGGGCCACGAAGGCGGCAACGACGGTTCGTGGGCGCTCGATCCGAAGGCGAAGCTCGACTTCGCATACCGCGCCGAACACGCAACGGCTCAGGTCGCGAAGGCGATCATCGGCAAGTTCTATGCACGGCCCGCGCGCTACGCGTACTTCGACGGCTGCTCGGACGGCGGCCGCGAAGCGCTGATGGAGGCGCAGCGCTTTCCCGACGACTTCGACGGCATCGCCGCCGGTGCGCCGGCGAACGACCTGATCGTGCAGAACACGTTCCACCATGCATGGCCGAACGCGGTGAACACCGACCCGAAGACGGGCAACGCGATTCTGCTCGCCGGCAAGCTGCCGATGCTGCACGCGGCCGTGCTCAAGGCGTGCGACGGGCTGGACGGCGTGGTCGACGGCGTGATCGACAACCCGCGCGCGTGTCGCTTCGATCCCGCGACGATCGTCTGCGCGCAAGGCCAGTCCACCGCGACCTGCCTGACGCCGCAGGAAGCCGACGTCGTCCGTCGGATCCACGACGGCGCGACGACCGCGGACGGCACGCGTCTCGAGCCGCTCGTCTCGCGCGAATGGGGCTCCGAGCTGAACTGGACGCTGTTCGTCCCGGCGACCGCGACCGCACAGAGCGGCACGATCGGCTTCGTGCTGCCGTTCCTGCGCTATCTCGACTACTACAACGCGTCGTATCCGTCCGCGGCGATCGGCGACCTGAAATTCACGCTCGACGGGTTCGCGAAGACGGTGCCGGTGTCGAACTACCTGGCCGCGACCGATCCTGACCTGACCCGGTTCGCCGGGCGCGGCGGCAAGCTGCTGCTGTGGCACGGCCTGGAAGACCAGCACATCTCGCCGCGTTCGAGCATCGCGTACTACGAAGCGATGAACCACTACATGGGCGACGCAAGAGTCGACCGCTTCGCGCGCTTCTACCTGTTCCCGGGCGTCGCGCACTGCGGCGGCGGGCAGGGGCCGGACGTGTTCGACATCCTGTCGCCGCTGATGGCGTGGACCGAAACGGGCGCGACGCCGGGCCGGATCGTCGCGTCGATCGTCGACGCGAACGGCAACACGACGCGCACGCGCCCGGTGTTCCCGTATCCGGCCACCGCGCGCTACACAGGCACCGGCAGCACCGACGACGCGGCGAACTTCGCCGCCGGTACGCCGAAGGCCGCCCCGGTGGTCGACCTTCACTGGGCCGGCGAATGGCTGTACTCGCCGGGTTACGAAGCGCAATGCCAAGTCCAGGGTTCTCAACTCGTCTGCAAGGGCGGCAACGGCTGGCATGCGTATCGTCCATGACCCCACGGCGGCACGCACTGATCACAACAACTCACGCATTCAACAAGGCAAGGAAGGAGACGGATCGATGAAGAAGCAGGCATCACGGGTCGCGCTGACCGCCATCGCGATGGCGGCGGCCGCACCGGCGTTCGCGCAGAGCAGCGTCACGCTGTACGGGATCGTCGACAACGGGATCGGCTACCAGAGCAACGCGACGACGCTCGGCTCGACGAGCGGCGGCAAGTCGGTGATCAGGATGAACCAGGGCGTGTGGGCCGGCAGCCGCTTCGGCTTGAAGGGTGCCGAGGATCTCGGCGGCGGCACGAAGGCGATCTTCACGCTCGAATCGGGCTTCAACTCGGGCACGGGCGCCACGCAGTACACCGATGCGATGTTCGGGCGGCAGGCTTGGGTCGGCCTGACCAATGCGACCTACGGCACGCTGAGCGCGGGGCGGCAGTACGCGTCGTACTACCAGACGATGTCGGCATTCAGCCCGACGACGTGGGTCACCGGCTACTACGGCGCGCACCCGGGCGACGTCGACGGGCTCGACACGATCTATCGCGCGAACAACACGCTCGAATACACGTCTCCGAAATGGTATGGCCTGACGCTGAGCGGCTCGTATTCGTTCGGCGGCGTGGCCGGCAGCACCAATGCCGGCTCGACATGGGCAACCGGCATCCAGTACGCGGCCGGCCCGCTCGGCGTCGGCCTCGCGTTCGAGCGCGTGAACAATTCGAATACGGCCGGCGGCACGTGGGGTGCGAATTCGACGACGTCGAACGGGGGCGCGCAAGTGGGCGTGTCGGCGCTCACGAACGGCTACCAGACCGCGAAGGCGCAGCAGCGGTTCGCGGTGGGCCTGAGCTACCGGTTCAGCGACGCGTGGGATGCGACGGCCACGTACACCAACACCGAATACATCCCGGGCGCGGCGTCGAAGTTCGTCAACACCGCGATCTTCAACACGGCCGGCGCGGTGCTGCACTGGAAGCCGTCGGCGGTGTGGGATTTCGGTGCAGGCTATGCGTACACGCGCGCGACCGAGGCGAACGGCATCACCGACAGCGCGCAGTATCACCAGTTCAATCTGTCGCAGTATTACTCACTGTCGAAGCGCACGGGGCTGTACCTGCTCGAAGCGTATCAGCACGCGAAGGGCAAGACGCTCGGCACGAGCGGCGCGGGCAGCATCGTCGACGCGACCGCAACGCTGGGTGACGGGTTCAACTCCGCGCCGTCGTCGACCGGGACCCAGTTCGCGTTCGGTGCGGGGATCATTCATCGGTTCTGACCCGAGCCTGATTGCGCGCGCATCCGGCGGCGTCCGGATGTCGCTCATAAGGTAGAGTACGCCCACATCGGGTTCTGCAGCCGGGGAATCGCGGGCGGCATCGCGCCGATGGACATGATGCTCACGCTGATGTCGAGCGACTTCGGTCCGCATCTCGTCGTCGACGTGTCGAAGCACCTGGTCGTCAGCCGGCTGCGCGGCATGAATGAACCGCAGCCGATGCCGGTGTGTGCGCGTCTCGAGTCGACGCGCGACGATCTGGTCGAAGCGGTGAAGCTGATGGAAGCCAACGTCGAGGAGCCGCTTTCGTTTCCCGAGATCGCGCGGCTGGTCGGGCTGTCAGCGCGGCAGTTTCAGCGCGTGTTCAAGGAATATTTGAGTATGTCGCCGCGCGACTACTACCGAAGCATTCGCCTTCGGCATGCACGGGCCCTGCTGCGCCGCGGCAACGATTCCATCGGCGATGTGTCGGTGCGTTGCGGATTTCCGTCGGCGTGTACTTTCAGCAAGGCGTATCGGAAGGCGTTCGGCCATGCCCCGATCGTCGAGCGCCGCGCACCGCGATACACGGCGGGATGACAGTGTTCGGGTGACCGCATTTTGAGTACGACGCGGGCTGCCGATCGCTGGCGCGGACGTCGGCCGGGTATCACGTGCTCGGCAACTGTCCGTGATGCGGGACGGGCGGGATGCCCGCGCGGGCAGGCAGGTTTTCCGTGCCGACGAATGCGTCGGCGTCGTGTGAAGCGCCGATGCAGGACAGGACCGCATCGCGTCTCGACGAGCGGGACGGTGGCGCGACATCGCCTTCCCCCGAACCGCCTTCCCCCGAACTTTCTCGGCTCTTTCTCATATCTTTCACAAACTAACTATATCGTACGCGCTTTCTCGACACTCCACGGGAACCGCCCAGTCATGTCAGCGCATCGCCGGATTGCCTTGCACACCTTCGCTATCGCCGTTTCGGCAGCCTTCGTTGTCGCGGCTTGCGGCGGAGACGACGTCGACAGCAACCAGCCGCCGTCGGTTGTCGCGCAACTGCCGGCAGCGCCCGCGGACCCCGGTTTCGTGGACAGCGCCCCGGTTCCGGCATCGGTGCCGGCGTTCGTCGACAACGCGGCGACCAACCAGCGCGGCGATGCGCGTTACGCCACGATGAGCACGAACGCCGGCGTGCGCGTCTTGAACGGCTTCCGTGCGCTGTGGCAGCCGCTGACCGACCTCGTCGATGCCGGGACGAGCGCACCTGCGGCCGGCGGTTTTCCGGCGGTGGCGCCGTCGCTGTGGACCGGTCTTCCGAACGACGGTACGCCGGGCGGGACGGCGCTGAACCCGGCCGTGCTGAACGCGAATGTCCAGTATGTGGTCGACGCGACGTCGCAGCGTACCGCCGCGCAGGCCGAGGCCGCGTACTACGACGACCGCCGCGGCAAGGGCTATAGCGTGTCGGACGGCATGGGGCCGCTCACCGACGCGTGGCGCGGCGCGGCGCAGCAGACGACGAGCATCACGTCGGTGCCGGCCGACGCGACGACGAAGCTCTACAACGATACGGGCAACAACACCGGCGTCGGCGGCAGCGCGAATGCCGGGTTCGGTTCCGTCGTCGATTTCATCAATACGATGGGAAACAACGGCTCGACGGAGCCGGCGAAACGCTTCTACAAATATGCGCGTCCGTATCGGTGGAGCACGAGCGTCGTCGTCGCGCCGACGCTCGTACCGGCAGAAAGCACCACGCCGGCCACGGACGGCGGTTTTCCGAGCGGGCATTCCGCGGAAGGCATGCGTGACGCGCTCGCGATGGCGTACGTGATTCCCGAACGTTTCCAGGAAATGATCAGCCGCGGGCTCGAACTCGGCGAGAACCGCATCCTCGCCGGCATGCATTCGCCGCTCGACGTGATCGGCGGCCGGATACTTGCCCAGGCGGTGGTGGCGGCGAACCTCGTCGATCCGGCCAACGCGACGCTCAAGCAGACGGCCTTCCAGCAGGCGCATGCAACGCTGTATTCGCTGACCCGCACCACGCCGGCCACGTTCCTGGCCGCCGCGCATGCCGGTACGGCGTCGAGCGACCGCTTTGCCGACCCGGCCGCCAATCGGGCCAATTACGCGCGCCGACTCACGTTCGGCTTCGCGCCGATCGGCACCACCACCAACGGCGCAGTCGTGCCGAAGGGGGCCGAAGTGCTGCTCGAGACGCGTCTGCCGTATCTGAGCGCCGACCAGCGACGCGTCGTGCTGAAGACGACGGCGCTGGCGTCCGGTTATCCGCTGCTCGACGACGCCGAGGGATGGGGCCGGCTCAACCTGTTCGCCGCCGCGGACGGGTACGCGAATTTTGCCGGCAACGTCAGTGTGACGATGGATGCTTCGCTCGGCGGATTCAATGCAGCCGATACCTGGCGCAACGATATCGGCGGCGACGGCAAGCTGACGTTCGCCGGAACGGGCGCGCTGACGCTTGCCGGCGCGAACACCTATCGCGGCGGCACGGAAGTGCGGGGCGGAACGCTCGCGGCGGGATCGCCGCAGGCGTTCGGTGCCGGCGACGTCTATGTCGGCGGCGGCACGGTGGCGATCAAGGCCGCGGCGCGCGCGAACATCAACGGCCGCTACACGCAGTTGAAGGGCGGTACGCTGGAACTCGACCGTGGCGCCGGCGACGCCGGACGACTCGCGGTGGCAGGGATGACGACGCTTGCCGGCGGCACGCTGCACGTCCGGTTCGCCGCGGGTCTCGCGCCGCAGGTCGGTGACGTCGTTTCGCTCGTCGACAGCAGCCAGCTTCAGGGGCGCTTCGATTCGGTGGTCGTGGACGGGTACAACGCCACCGCGCTTTACAGCGCATCGGGCATATCGGTTCGTATCGACAAGTAGGGGCGGGCGGCGCATCGATGCAGTGATCCGGACGGCGGTTGCCCGCCGGAGCATGCATCGCGCCTTCGTCGTTGGCCGCGGCTGTCGGCTGCGGCTTCGACGACCGCCGCCAGGGTCGTCGACGAAACGCGAGCTTCAGTATTGGCGGCGCGCTTGCGCGGATACCGCGTGCATCGAGCATGATCACGCACGCACGTCGGTAGCCGCGGCACTGATGCGAACGCCGGGTCACCCGGCGTCGTCCGACAGCGCGACGGGCGCGTCGTATGGATGGTCGCGCGCTGCCGCGGCCTCGTGACGACGCCCGCGGGAAGCGATGTCGGCCCCGAGCGCGTGGAGAATCGATCGGCCCTTCTTCGTCAGGTACGCGCGCCGGCGGCCGGGTGCGCCATGTTCGAGCATGACGAGTTGTCGTTCGAGCAACGCATCGAGTTCGGCGCGGTTCATGTCGAGTTGATCCGGCGCCTGGCACACCAGCATCAGCGTCGCGAATTCATGCGGGCTCAGCATGGCCGCCTCCCGTCGCGCACGAAACCGCCACGCGCGGGCGCAACGCCGAAAAATGAAATGTGGTGCAGCACCCGTCCTGGCGTGGCGACGCGGCGGCGCGGCGGCTTCGGTCGGCCGATCGCGGCGGGTTGGGCCGCGCGACGCAACGCGAATGGCTTGCGCGCGCCGCGTACCCACGCGCCGATCGACGCGAAGCGACCGGTGCCGTTGCGCGCTATCCGCAGGCCGGTCGGCAAACCCTTGACGACGCGGGCGACGCGTCGTGGTCGGCGGCCGACCTCCGGCAGCCGATCGAAGATGAAGAAAGGATCGTTCATGATTCGCTCCCGGTTGGACCTCGCACGGAGGACGAACCGGACCACGCGCTCCAGTTCGTCGATCCGCGAAAGATCTCGCTGACAAACAAATCGAAACACGCAGCGCGTAAGCCGCGGCTGCTTGAGCGATACCAAAATAGGATGGGACGCGCGGATTTCAAGCATCGTTGCACGACGATTCGCGCGGCCCGGAGCGGTGGTCGTCGAGGTCGTGTTGCCGCTCGCGACGGAGCGTCGGGAGACAGCCGCCGGTCGTGCGCGCGCCGGTTTCGCGATGAAACATTTTGTTACATATTGGGCGCGCGTCACCCTCTTGAAGCGTCCTCCCCACGCCACTATTTCGCTTTTCGCCAATCGATGGCACGCCGGCGCATCGCGGACTTTGCGCGTACAGGCGCCGGCGGATTCCCTTTTCCAGGTGATCTCATCGCTCAGGAGATGAAAATGCAGATTCGTCCCCTCTACGACCGGGTTATCGTCAAGCGAATCGAACAGCAGCGGACGACGGCCTCCGGCATCGTGATTCCCGATTCGGCCGCCGAACGGCCCGAGCAGGGTGAAGTGATTGCAGTCGGCAGCGGCCGGCTGCTGCAGGACGGCTCGCAGCGCCCGCTGCAGCTCCAGGTCGGCGACCAGGTTCTCTTCGGCAAATATGCAGGCCAGACCGTGAAGGTGAACGGCGAGGAACTGCTCGTGATGCGCGAAGAGGACGTCATGGGCGTACTCGAACCCGAATCACCGGCCGCCAGGAAAGCGGCCTGAATGCCGATTCGACCGCGTCGCACGGGTGTGTACCCGGTGCGCGCGGCATCCCGTTCAACGACTGTATCCGGAGCAAGAAAATGACTGCAAAAGACGTGAAATTCCGCGATGGCGCGCGCCAGCAGATCGTCAAGGGCGTGAACGTGCTGGCCGATGCGGTGAAGGTGACGCTCGGTCCGAAGGGCCGCAACGTCGTGATCGAGCGCGGCTTCGGCGCGCCCGTGATCACGAAGGACGGCGTGTCGGTCGCGAAGGAAATCGAGCTGAAGGACCGCTTCGAGAACATGGGCGCGCAGATCGTCAAGCAGGTCGCGTCGAAGACGGCCGACGTGGCCGGCGACGGGACCACCACCGCCACCGTGCTCGCGCAGGCGATCGTGCAGGAAGGCATGAAGCACGTCGCGGCCGGCATGAACCCGATGGATCTGAAGCGCGGCATCGACAAGGCCGTCGGCGCGGTACTCGACGAGTTGCGCAAGCTGTCCCGACCGATTTCGACCCACAAGGAAATCGCGCAGGTCGGCGCGATTTCCGCGAACTCGGACGACGCGATCGGCAAGATCATCGCCGATGCGATGGAGAAGGTCGGCAAGGACGGCGTGATCACCGTCGAGGACGGCAAGTCGATGGAGAACGAACTCGACGTGGTCGAGGGCATGCAGTTCGATCGCGGTTACGTGAGCCCGTATTTCATCAACGATCCCGCCAAGCAGGCGGCCTATCTCGACGATGCGCTGATTCTGCTGCATGACAAGAAGATCTCCAGTGTCCGCGATCTGCTGCCGATCCTCGAAGCGGCGTCCAAGGCCGGCAAGCCGCTGCTGATCGTCGCCGAGGACGTCGAGGCCGAAGCGCTCGCGACACTCGTCGTGAATTCGATGCGCGGCATCCTGAAGGTCGCCGCCGTCAAGGCGCCGGGCTTCGGCGACCGGCGCAAGGCGATGCTGGAAGATCTCGCGATCCTGACCGGCGCGACGGTCATCTCGGAGGAAACCGGCAAGCAGCTCGACAAGGCCACGCTGGAGGATCTTGGCAGTGCGAAGCGCGTCGAGGTGCGCAAGGACGATACGATCATCATCGACGGCGCAGGCGATGCGGCGCGCATCGACGCGCGCGTGAAGGCGATTCGCGCGCAGATCGACGAAGCGACGAGCGACTACGATCGCGAGAAGCTGCAGGAGCGTGTCGCGAAGCTCGCGGGCGGCGTGGCGGTGATCAAGGTCGGCGCCGTCACCGAAGTGGAAATGAAGGAGAAGAAGGACCGCGTCGACGATGCGCTGCATGCGACGCGTGCCGCGGTCGAGGAGGGCATCGTGCCGGGCGGTGGCGTCGCGCTGCTGCGTGCGCGCGCGGCGCTGTCCGACATCCGGGGCGCGAATGCGGACCAGGATGCCGGCATCCGGATCGTGCTGCGTGCGCTGGAAGCGCCGCTGCGCGTCATCGCGGCCAACGCGGGCGACGAACCGTCGGTCGTGATCTCGAAGGTGCTCGAAGGCAAAGGGAACTTCGGCTACAACGCGGCGACCGGCGAGTACGGCGATCTGGTCGATGCGGGCGTGGTCGATCCGACCAAGGTCACGCGGACCGCGCTGCAGAACGCGGCATCGATCGCGAGCCTGGTGCTGACGACCGATGCGACCGTCGCGCAAGCGCCGAAAGAGGACGGCGCCGAGCCGGCCGCCGCGCCCGACCTCGGCTACTGACCTGCGTCGCGGGCTCGCCTGCGATCGTCGAACAGCCGCTGGCCGGAGCGGCTTTGCCCGGCGCGCGCGACAGCGGGGGGCGCGTCGCGCCGCTTTTTTCGTGTTTGCGAGACCGACCATGAAACTCGAACTTTCGATCGATTCCAGGCCGCTGCACGTCGAACTCGACGACGTCATCGCCGGCCTGCTCGCCGCGCGGCTCGGCCTGCCGCTCGACGGCGACAATCGCGGCGCGATCGGCCGCTACCTCGGCGACGCGGCCGGGCCGTGGACGCTGGATGACGACCATATGCGCAAGCGCGTGATGCGCCGCCTGATCCTCGACATTGCCGATCCGACGCTGGTCATCCAGTACCTGATGGCCGACCAGGGCGACCAGACCGAGCCCGACGAAGCCGGCGCCTGACGCGCGGCCGCACGTGCGGCGATGCATCCGGCGCGCGCGTCATGTCGCTTCGCCGGCGCGCCGGAATCCCGATCGCGCGCCAGCGCGCCCCTGCTCACGCGCCGTCCGGCTTGCCCGGCTTGCGGCCCTGAGGCGCCGGCGGCCCCGCGCCGAGTTCGGCGCCCGTCACCGGGTCGCTGTTCGGATCGGAGGCGAGTCGCTGCGCCATGGCTTCGATGGCGTCCGCCTGCTGCGCGTCGAGCATGCCTTCCGGAATACCGCTGCCGCCATCGACCGCCGGCTCGCCGGGCCGGATCTCGAGTTCGCCGCCGTGGTTCCACGGTCCGACCAGCGGCGCCGCGTCCGGCTGCATCCGGAAGTACACGTGGTCATACGGCGTCTTGGGCGGCAGCTTGCCCGGCGGGAAATTCGCGGTGATCGCATACAGCGCCTTCTCGAACGACATCTGGTGCGACACCTCGCGCGTCATCAGGAAGCCGAGCGCGTCGCGAATGTCCGGATCGTCGGTGACGTTGATCAGCCGTTCATAGATGATCTTCGCGCGTGCTTCGGCCGCGATGTTCGAGCGCAGGTCGGCGGTCGGCTCGCCGATCGTGTCGATGTACGCGGCCGACCACGGCACGCCGCCCGAATTGGTCAATGGCGCGCCCGCGCCGTACAGCACCTGCGTCACGTGGCTGTCGTTGCCGGCGCCGTGCAGCTTGCGGTACAGCTCCGCCTGTTCGTCGACCGCTTCGGCCAGTTCGCCCTTGGCGCCGCGGTTGAGCATCGCGGCCATCGAGCCGATCACTTCGAGATGGCTCAGTTCCTCGGTGGCGATGTCGAGGAGCATGTCCTTGCGGCCCGGATCTTCCTCGGTGATCGCCTGCGTGAAATAGCGCATCGCGGCGGCAAGTTCGCCCTGCGGGCCGCCGAACTGCTCGAGCAGCAGGTTGGCGAGCCCGGGATTCGGCGCGCCCACGCGCACCGTGTACTGAAGCCGTGTGTTGTGGATGAACATGGCATCTCCGTGGAAAAGGGTTGCGCGACATTCGCCGGCTCGAACCAGCACGATTCGATCCCACGGCCGACGATCCCGGGCATGCGCGATGCTGTCCGGTGCGGGCTGTGCGCGAGCGGCTTGCCGTGGACGACGGCATCGTTCGCTGCACGACACGCGTGCGTCGGGCAACGGGTATCGGTCTGTCCGGCATCGGTCGGCGCGGCGCGACGGAACCGCGATCGGCTCGCGGCGGGGCTGCTTTCCGCGGGCGCAGCGGCCGGCCGGCGACGCAACGGCGCGGCATGCGACAAGGGCCGAGACGGCGGCAGCGCGAGCACGCGTCGCGTAGCCCGCCCCCTCGTCGCCGGATTTTCAAGCGGTTGTCATTTCGGCTGCATAGCCCGTGTCGCGCCGGCACGGAGGCGGTGCGGCACGGTGTGTCGGCGGTACGCGGGATGGATCGCGCGGGGGGCGCACGATGCCGCTTTCGTGAAGGAGTACGGATGGCGACGCTCGACAGGAACGCGGCGACGGAGCGCACTGCGACGGACATGCGCGAGGGGTTGGCCGGCCGGCGGCGCGGGCCGCTGGCGGCGCTGTCGTTCGCGGGGCCGGCGATCGTCGCGTCGGTCGCGTATATGGACCCCGGCAATTTCGCGACGAACATCCGGGCCGGCGCGCAGTTCGGGTACACGCTGCTCTGGGTCGTGCTGATGGCGAACGGCATCGCGATGTTGTTCCAGTCGCTGTCCGCGAGGCTCGGCATCGTCACCGGCCGCAATCTCGCGGAGCTCTGCCGCCTGCATTTCCCGCGGCCGGTGGTCGTCGGCATGTGGGTCGCGAGCGAACTGGCCGCGATGGCGACCGAGCTGGCCGAATTTCTCGGCGGCGCGATCGCGCTGTCGCTGCTGTTCGACCTGCCGACCTTCGCCGGAATGTTCGTGATGGCGCTCGTGACCTACGCCATCCTGCTGGCCGACCGGAACGGGTTCCGGCCGATGGAAATCGCCGTGGGCGTGTTCGTCGGCGTGACCGGTCTCTGCTATCTCGCCGAGATGTTCATTGCGCCGGTCGCGTGGGCCGAAGTCGGCTGGCATGCCGTCGTGCCGGAATGGCCGCGCGGCGACGCGTTGACGGTGTCGGTCGGCATCGTCGGCGCGACGATCATGCCGCATGCGCTGTTTCTGCACTCCGGGCTCACGCAGCGACGCGCGTCGGGGCTCGATCGCGCGCGGCGCCGGATGATGGTGCGGTTCTCGGATCGGGAGGTGGTCGTCGCGCTGTCCGTCGCCGGCGCGATCAACATGGCGATGATCGTGATGGCGAGCGCGGCGTTTCATGCCGGCCATCGCGATGTCGCGGAGATCGAAACCGCGTACCGGATGCTGACGCCGTTGCTCGGCCCGGCCGCCGCGACCTGTTTCCTCGTGTCGCTGATGAGCGCCGGCATCTCGAGTTCCGTGGTCGGCACGATGGCCGGACAGATGATCATGCAGGGCTTCGTGGGGTTCCGGATTCCGGTCTGGCTGCGCCGGCTCGTCACGATGGCGCCCGCGTTCGTCGTCGTCGGGATGGGCGTGGATTCGATGCAGGCGCTCGTGATCAGCCAGGTCGTGCTGTCCGTCGTATTGCCGGTACCGATGCTGGCGCTGGTGTACTTCTGCGGCCGACGTGACGTCATGGGCGCGTTCACGAGCGGGCGCATCGCGCGCTGCGCAGCGCGCGGCGCGACTGCGGTCGTCGTCGTGCTGAATGTCGTTCTGCTGGCGCGGCCGGTCGGCGCAATCGTTGCACGGTTGGGCGGCAACTGAACGGCCGGTGCGTTAGCGCCCGGGCAAATGTGGCGGCCCAGGTTGCCCGCGACCCCGCGCGAGCCGGATGACGGCCGGCGCGCCGGCGTGCGGGTTCAGCGCGCTTTCAGCATTTCGTCGGCGAGCCGGTAGGCGCTGACCGCGCGCTTCGATTCGTAGTCGGCGATCGTCGACACGTTGCGCCCGGCGTCGCGCGACAGCAAGCCCTGCAGCGCGGCGGCGGCAAAGAAATCGCGCAGGTCCGGGGTCGTCGATTTCGGCTCGGGCGGAACGGCTTCGACGAGCGGCCCCGCCTTCCAGAAAACGGGCGATGGAGTGGCTGCCCTGGCTACGGCGGCAGTTTGCTTGATGCTCACATCCTGCGAAAACGGCGTCATTTCTTCCCCTTCGATCCAGTATCTGTTGGCGAAGCAGCGTAATGTCCCCGACTGCATGAGCGAGCATCGTGTCATTGTGTTGTCAGCGGTACTAACCGCTTGATCGACGCGAATATTCGCTGGTAATACGGAATTCGTCAAAGAAAATAAATTAGGTCCGCGCCGTCGACGGATGAGCACGATTCGTTCCCGCTCGCGGTCGTGGAGCGGCATCGCGTCTTGCGGACCGATGGGGATGGTATGTCGGCACGAATGACGTTCCGGTGACACGCCTGCGCGCAGGCGCGGCGGTCGTGCACGGCATTCTGACGGCGGTGTTGGCGACATCGCAGGCGAGATGAAAGCGGGCGAGGCATCGTTGCGGGACGGAGCCGAGCAGGTGCAGCCGTTTCATCGTTCCGGTTCCCGCTGTCCCGCGCGCACATGCCGTCGGTGATCCGCCGCATGAGGATCGCAAGCCCTTGGTCAGCGGCGGTCCGGCGCTTGCCGGTGCCGTACAATGCGCACGGAGGCGCAGGGGAAGCATCACGGACGAGCGTGGGACGCCCCGACCCGGACGAGGGCGATGCGACCCGGTATCGATCGGCAGTCGGCACACGATGCCCCACAACACCATCAGGAAAATTCAATGGCACGGCAAGCGCCTGCGCGCAAGGAGCGGCTTTCATCGCCCGCCACGTTGAAGAGCGATCTGTCGTTTCCGGTCGTGGGCATCGGCGCATCGGCAGGCGGTACGACGGCCTTGCAGACCTTTTTCGAGAGCGCGCCGACGGGCATGGACATGGCGTTCGTCGTCGTCGTCCATCTCGCGCCGGAACAGGTCAGCCACATGGACAGCGTCCTGCAGCGCACGACGGGCATGCCGGTGCATCAGGTGACGTCCACGGTGCCGATCGAAAAGAACCACATCTACGTGATCGCGCCGGGCATGCAACTCGAGATGTCGGACGGCTGCCTTCGCTGTCATAGCCGGGGCCAGTCCGATGATGCCCCATTCACGATCGACCACTTCTTTCGGACGCTGGCGGACGCGCACGACTGGCGCGCGATCGGCATCGTGATGTCGGGCACCGGCTCCGACGGCGCGGCGGGCTTGAGCCGCATCAAGGAGGCGGGCGGCATCACGCTTGCGCAGACACCGGATGACGCCGAGTATGCGGAGATGCCGCAGCACGCGATTGCCATGGCGCGCGTCGATATCGTGCTGCCGGCGGCCGACATGCCGCAACGGTTGCTCGAACTCTGGTCGAATGCGCGCCGCATCGAGCAGCAAAGCGTCGAATTCGCGCAATCGCTGCACCACGTCGATCGGCCGACGGTCAACGATCCGGAGCGGGCGCTTTCCGACATTCTGATGCACCTGCGGGTACGCACCGGCCACGATTTCCGGCTGTACAAGCGGGCGACCGTGCTGCGGCGTATCGAACGGCGCATGCAGGTCAACGGCCAGCGCGATCTCCTCGCGTACCGGGATTTCCTGCGTGCCGCGCCGGAGGAAGCAAACGCGCTGCTGGCGGACATGCTGATCGGCGTGACCCAGTTCTTCCGCGATCGCGAAGCGTTCGATTTCCTCGAACAGGAAGTGATCGGCTCGTTGTTCGCGTCGGAATCCGGCGAGGAGCAGGTGCGCGTGTGGGTAGCCGGATGCGCGACCGGGGAAGAGGCGTACTCGATCTCGCTGTTGCTGGCGCGGGCGCGCGAGGCCGCGATGTCGAGCCAGGCCATCCAGGTATTCGCGACCGATATCGATGAGGCGGCGATCGTCCGCGCGCGCACCGGCTCCTACCCGCTTTCGATCGCTAGCGACGTGCCCGCCGCGCTGCTGCAGCGGTATTTCACGCGGGACGGCGCACATTACGTGATCGCCAAGGCGGTGCGCGAGCGCATTCTGTTCGCCGCGCACAGCCTGCTGCGCGATCCGCCGTTCTCGCATCTCGACCTGATCTCGTGCCGCAACGTGCTGATCTATCTGGAGCGGGCGGTGCAGCGGCAAATCCTCGAGCTGTTTCATTTCGCGCTGCGTCCGAACGGCTACCTGTTCCTCGGCACCGCGGAATCGGCCGACGCGGCGGACGATCTGTTTGCCGTCGTGGACAAGAAGCGCCGGATTTACCGCGCCCGCGTCGTCACGCATCGCGCGAAGCCGGTCACGGGCTTTCCGCCGCTGTTCCAGGTCGAGTCGGGTGCATCCGACGAGCGGGCCGCGCCGCAGCCCCCGCTGCGGGTGCCGACCAGTCCGGCACAGCGCAATTTCTCCTATGCGGAACTGCACCAGCGCGCGCTCGAAACGTATTCGCCGCCGAGCGTCATCATCGACAAGGAATCGAACGTCGTTCATCTGTCGGATAACGCCGGCCGTTTCCTCAGGCATGTCGGCGGCGAGCTGTCCAGCAACATCATGACGCTGGTGCTGCCGGATCTGCGGCTCGATTTGCGCACCGCGATTTTCCGCGCGCTACAAACGGGTACGAGCGTGGAAGCGCGCCGGGTCAAGTGGGCGCACGACACGCGCGTATCGTGGATCAACATGACGGTTCGGCCGTTCCACGACAAGGTCGCGAATGCGGAATTCCTCCTCGTCGTGTTCGACGAGGTGGCCGGCCGCATGACCGAGGAGGATCAGGCCGAGACGAGCGGGCAGGATCCGGTGCTGGCTCAGCTCGAACAGGAGCTGCAGCACAGCCGCGAGCAACTGGCGACGATCATCGAGCAGTACGAAACGTCGGTCGAGGAACTGAAGGCGTCGAACGAGGAGCTGCAGGCGATCAACGAAGAATTGCGCTCCACGAGCGAGGAGCTCGAAAGCAGCAAGGAGGAACTGCAATCGGTCAACGAGGAGTTGACCACGGCCAACGCCGAAATGCAGGCAAGGATCGAAGACACCGCGAAGGCGAACGACGACCTCCACAACATCATCGCGTCGAGCGAGATCGCGACCGTGTTCGTCGACAAGGAAATCCGCGTCAAGCGGTTTACGCCGAACGCGACGGCCATTTTCAATCTGATCGATACGGACCTGGGCCGGTCGCTGTTCCACATTACCCACGCGTTGCGGTATCCGACGCTGGCCGACGATGTCCGGCAGTCGTTTCAGTCGCTGCGGTTGATCGAGCGCGAGATCGAGAGCGAGGCCGGCCGGTGGTATCTGATGCGGTTGCTGCCCTACCGCACGGCGGACGACCACATCGACGGCGCGGTGATCACGCTGATCGACATCACCGACCGGCATCATGCGGAAGAGGCGGCTCGCGCGGGCGAGCAGCGCCTGCGCCTGGTCGCGCAGTCGACCAAGGACTACGCGATCATCATCCAGGACGGCAACGGCGCGATCGTGAGCTGGAACGCCGGGGCGGAACGCATCTTCGGCTATACGGAAGAAGAGATGATCGGCCAGGACGTGGAGTTGATCTACGAACCCAACGATCGACAGGCGCTCGTGCCGATGCGCGAGCGCGAAGTTGCGACCCGGGAAGGCCGCGCGGACGACGAGCGCTGGCACCGGACCAAGGACGGGCGCCGGATTTTCTGCAGCGGCGTCGTTACGCCGATTTCCGATACGTCGTTCAACGGATTCGCGAAGATCGTGCGCGACATGACGCTGCGCAAGCAGAGCGACGACGCGAACCGCGAAGCGCTCGCGCGGGAGCAGGCGGCCCGCGAGCAGGCGCTCAGTTCGAATCAGCTAAAGGACGAGTTCATCGCCGTGCTGTCGCACGAGCTGCGGCATCCGCTCAACCTGATCGGCGTCAAGTCGGAAATGCTGCCGCGCCTGCCGGAGACGCGCGACATTCCCGCCGTGCGCGAAGCCGCGGATTCGATTCGGCAGGCCGTGCGCGCGCAGGCGCAGATCATCGACGACCTGCTCGATCTGTCGCGCATCCAGACCGGCAAGCTCGCGCTCGAGCTGGGCCGCGTCGACCTGACGGCGATGTTGCGCGGCATCGCCGATACCTGCGAGCGCGACGTGCACGCGCGCGGTCTGGTCCTGAAAACGGAGTTGCCGACGGAGCCGGCCATCGCGCTCGCCGATCCGGTGCGCTGCGAGCAGATCTTCTGGAACCTGATGTCCAACGCGCTCAAGTTCACGCAATCGCATGGCGAGATCGTCGTGCGTCTCGCGCATGAAGGGCGGATGCTGCGTGTCGACGTGATCGACGACGGGCAGGGGATCGACGGCGATACGCTGCCGCATGTGTTCGACATGTTCCGGCAGGCGCCGCGCGACCGGACCCGCGGCGGGCTCGGAATCGGGCTGGCGCTCGTTCGGCAACTCGTGGAAATGCACGGCGGCCGGATCGCCGCGGCATCCGACGGCCAGGGAAGGGGGACCACGATGACGGTATGGCTGCCGGCCGCATCCGACGAGCGCGTCGTGTCTTCCGGCAACGGCGCGGCGGAGGGGAGTATCGCGGGCCTTCGCGTGCTGCTGGTCGAGGACGATCAGGAGACGGCGCTGTCGCTCACGGCGCTGCTGGAACTCGCGGGGGCAACGGTCACGGCCGCGAAAAGCGGGGCCGAGGCACTGGAGAGGTTGCCGGAGACGCCTGTCGACGCCATCGTGTCCGACATCGGGCTGCCCGACATGGACGGCTATGAGTTGATTCGCCACATCAAGGCCGATCCCCGCTGGGCCACGCTCCGGACCGTTGCGCTGACGGGCCGTAATCGCCAGGACGATGTCCGGGCCGCGGCGGAGGCCGGCTTCGACACTCACCTGTCCAAACCGCTGGATTTCGGGATGTTGCTCGCGGCGCTCGGCGACACGCATTAAGCCTGCCCGGTGACGACCCGCGCGTGCGTCGCGGGTCGTTTGCGCCGCGGTTCGCGCCGCGCGTTCCCGTCGGCGGGTTGCATCGACCGCCATCCGACCCGCATTGCCTCGTCTGCTACCGCCCGTGACGGAATTTCGGCTCAGGAACCCGATTTGCGGCGCTATCCGCAAAGGGGGCGCTATGGATCGTCGAGATATCGTGGTAATTGCGTCGTCCCGAGGCGGTCTCCCGGTCCTCCGGACGTTGGTGGCCGGCATTGCCGCGGATTTTCCGGTGCCGATTTGCATCGTGCAGCACATTGGTCGACATCGGACGATCCTGCCCGAGTTGTTGTCGCGATGGGGCAGGCTCGATGCAAGCGAGGCGCTACACGGGGAATCGCCGGAGGCGGGCAGAATTTACGTGGCGCCGCCCGACCGGCACATGATCGTGCGCGGCGGCGACCTGTGGCTGCTCGATACGGCCGCCGAGAACTTCGCCCGCCCGGCCGCCGACCCGCTGTTTCGCTCCGCCGCACGCGAATATGGCGCCGGTGCGATCGGCGTGGTGCTCAGCGGCGACCTCGATGACGGCGCGGCCGGCCTGGCGGCGATTCGCGCACGGGGCGGCTACGGCATCGTTCAGGACCCCGATGAATGCGAAGCGCCGTCGATGCCGCGCAGCGCGCTGGCCGCGGCGGGAGCCGATGCGGTCGCGACGGCGGAAGAACTGCCGCGGACCCTTCATGCAGCGGTCTACGGCGCACGTGCGAAGGAGCAGCGAAAAATGGCAGATTTGCGCGACCTCGACCATGAGAGCCGGATTGCCGAGGGCGGCCTCGTCGATCCGGGACTGCTTGACGAAATCGGCACGCGTTCCGCCCTCACGTGCCCCAGTTGCAACGGCGTGCTCTGGCGCATGCGCGACGATCGTCCGTTGCGATACCGTTGCCATACCGGGCATGCGTTCTCCGCGCTTTCCCTCGACGACGCGGAAGCCCAGAAAGCGGAGGATGCGATATGGGGGGCGATCCGCGCGGTTCACGAGCGCATGATTTTTGCGCGCGAGCGCCAGGAATGGGCGCGCCGCACGGGCAACGCCGAGGACGTCGCGATCGAACAGGCCCGCATCGACGAAAACCAGCGGCTCGCGGACGTGCTGCGCCGTGCGGTCGGCGCCGCACTGAGTACGGGCGAACTGGAGTGAGCGCGAGCCGCGGCATTCGCGCTGCCGGTTTCATCCCGGCACGAACACGCCCATCGCCGCGATCGCCATCGCGAGCGTCGCGATCCATCCGCCCCATGCAAGCGCGCCTCTGACGGCAAACTCGCCCATGACGCGTTTGCTTCTCGCCATCAGCATCATCACGACCATGATCGGAACGGCGCTCACGCCGTTGATGACGGCGCTCCAGTAAAGCGCGCGGATCGGGTCGAAATGCATGAACGTGAACGCGATCCCGCCGACGATCGCCAAGACGATCACCGCATAGAACTCGGGCGCGACGCCCAACTGCAGCGCGAGGCTGTTGCGCCAGCGGAACGTGCCCGCGGCCGCATAGGCGGCCGATCCCGCGAGCACCGGCAGCGCCAGCAGGCCGGTGCCGACGATGCCGAGCGCGAACAGCACGTATGCGAAGTGACCGGCAAGCGGCTCGAGCGCCCGCGCGGCATCGGCCGACGTCTTGACGTCGATGTGATGCGCGTTGAGCGTGGCCGCCGCCGTCAGCACGATGAAGAAGGCGATCACGTTCGACACGCCCATGCCGAACCACGTGTCGAAGCTGATCCGGCGCAACTGGGCGGGCGCCTGATGCGGTACGCGCCGCAGCGGCCGCTGGTTCGGCACGGAGCGCAACTCTTCGACTTCCTGGGACGCCTGCCAGAAAAACAGATACGGGCTGATGGTCGTGCCGAGCACGGCGACGACCGTGGTCAGGTAGGCGGCGCTCAGTTGCGCATGGGGCCGCACGATCGCGCGGCCGACGTCGGCCCAGTCGACCGGCACGATGACGGCGACCGCGACATAGGCGAGCAGCGTCAACGCCGTCCATTTCAGCAATCGTGAATAGCGGTCGTACGGGACGAAAACCTGCAGCACGACCGACACGCCGCCGAGGCACACGATGTAGAGCTGTTGCGGGCCGGGCAGCAGCAAATTGACGGCCGCGCCCATGGCCGACAGATCGGCCGCGATGTTGATCACGTTGGCCGTGATCAGCAGTACGACCGTTCCGTACAGCAGCCATGGCGGGTAGTGCTTGCGCATGTTCGACGCGAGGCCCTTGCCCGTCACGCGGCCGATTCGCGCGCTGACCAGCTGGATCGCCGTCATCAGCGGATACGTGAGCAGCAGCGACCACAGCAGTTCGAAGCCGAATTGCGCCCCCGCCTGCGAGTATGTCCCGATGCCGGAAGGATCGTCGTCGGCGGCGCCGGTGATCAGGCCGGGGCCGAGACGCCGGACCCACGTGACCGCGTTCGGGTCCGGTTCCGTCGGCTCGGGCTGGAGCAAATCGTTGTCGTTCATGATCGCGGGCCTCCCGGGGTCCGGCAGGCGCAATGGCCGTGCCCGCCCGGGCGGTTTCCCGCGCCGGCAGCCTGGGCGGGCCTCACGGTCCGGTCGGCTTCGCCCTGTCGCCCACGTCGACGTCGATCGCGTGTTCCTTCGATACCAGCCGGGCCCCGACCATGCTCCCGCCGCCGATGCGCAACGTCAGGCGCGCGGGTTCGTTGGCATCGAGCCCCGACAAATAGTCCAGGCCGTGCAGCCCCGCGCGATCGTGGAACGGAATGAACCAGGACGAACAGAAGTCCGACGTGGGGACCGGACACGGGGCGCGGATGGCGAGCCGCCGCGCAGCAAACGGATAGTCGTCGAGCGCGGGTTCACCCGTATCGAATCGCTTGCGGATGGTGAGCGGCGTGACGGTGTAGCGGAGGTAGACGTGGTCGGCCCACAGCGTTCGGTCGAGCGATGCCAGGTCTTCCGTGGTGAACGCAACGATCGTGAGACCGTTTCGATCGCGGTTCTGGATTTCATATCGGCTGACATTCACCGATTTGCAGCCGGTACACGCGATCGCCAGACCCATCGCGAAACCGATCCAGCGCATCCGGTCATGCATGTCGTCCTCCCCGGCACCCTCCGACCTCGGTTTGCTTGCAATACGACGGCGCGCGACGTTGCGTTACGTCGGGCGACCGGCACCTTCGGCAGGCGAGACCGGCGCGTGCATCGCCTGTTCGAGCAGCGCATGCGCGGCTTGCCATGCGCGCTGGGCCGCCGCGGAATCGTTGAACGCCCGCGCTTCGACCGTGGCGCCGTCCAACAGCATCATGAAGACGGTCGCCAGCCGGTTGGCGGTTTCGGCCGGCACGACGGCTTCGATCAGTTCGGCCATCCATTCGACCATCTTGCGGCGATAGCGGATCGCGACATCCGAGATCGGCGCATAAGCGGTACCGAATTCGGCCAGCGCACGCTCGAACAGGCAGCCGGCAAATTCGGGTGTGCGGAACCACGCTTCATACCAGTCGAAGACGGTCTTGACGCGCTCGACCGGATCGACGACGTGCTGCAACTGCGCGTCGATGCTGCCGACGATCAGGTCGTAGCGCTGGACCAGCACTTCGCGGATGAGCTCGTCCTTGCTCGCAAAATGCCGGTACAGCGTCATTCGCGCGACACCGGAATCGTCGATGATCCAGTCGACGCCCACCGGGTGAAATCCATGCCTGGAGAACAGTTCGGTCGCTTTGTCTACCACCAGCTGGCGTTTGTTGGCTCGCACGAACGGCTTCCTCCTCGATATTTCAACAGCATAGACCGATTATTCTAGCATCATGCGGGTCGATGAAATCGGCCTCCTGGCGCTGTCTGATGGCCGTTCCGCCCCGACAATCTTCGCTTGTCGAGCCGGTTATCAAGTCATCTTGACTATTAGATAGACCGATATGTATCATTTGAAGCCAGTAAGCAGCGATCGATATTGCGTGGATTAAAGAGACAGAACAAGAGCGGGTTTACCGCGTGCCGTTTTCTGCCGTGTCAGACGCTGCAACGATGTTTCAAGCCGAAAAGAGAACCTGAGAGAGCCTTGGCACGCGGGCCCGCGGACGATGTTCGCCGCGCCCCGCACCGGCCGGGGGCATGCTCGCGGGCGAGCGCGCGAAGCAATACGGCGCCAATGAAACGTGAGGAAAATACCCATGTATCGCCGTTTACTCGCACCGGGGCTGCTGTTGCTGTTGGCCGCGTGCGCGCAGGATCCGTCGGTGACTGCCGGCACGGTACGGATCTGCGACGACACAGGTTGTTCCGATCGCCCTAAAGATCAGGTCTCCTATCAAAAAAGGGACGAGGCGGAAGACCTCGAAGAGCCGCGCATCGCCGCGCTCAAGCAGACCGCGAAGACCCAGCCGAAGGCCGCCTACGACCTCGGCCTGCGCTATTTCCGCGGCGACGGCGTGCGCCAGGACAGCTACCAGGCGCTCAAGTGGATGCGCGAGGCCGCCGAACGCGGCGAC
>NZ_JACCQA010000054.1:0-36007 GCF_015712215.1 Burkholderia sp. 9779_493 | reverse complement strand
GGCCAGCGTATTCCATCAGGGACAGCAGGCGTACGCCTGACATCAAAGTCCGGATGTATGGCTGCAATCGATGCCTTCGAACCGTCACTCACCGCGAACCTGGCAAAACGGGGGCGTCCATGTATGACTTCTCGCTCCGGCTCGATGCCGTCGCCCTTTCAGGCATAAGGCGAGATCTCCCCAGGTAAGAGCGCACTCCTTCATCGCACAACCGCCGCATTTACGCTGCTTCGCCTTGGTCACGAGAGCTTCGCGGTGCGTTGCCCGCTCGCCCTGCACGGCAGCGCCTTCTATGCAGTTCTTGTCCATCGGCTCACGATTTACGCTCCACGCTTCCTCTCCACATTCGGTCGCCCTCATGCAGTTGCGCTTCACTTCATTCGCTGTGACCAGCTTATGGCGGGACTTGCACCCGCAGGAGTGCGCCCATGCTGGGCGCACAACGACAACGCGGCATGACATCGCTGTCATGCCGCGTTGCGCGACCGTATTGCACGGCCCGTATTGCACGTCCGTTTCGCACGACGGCCGATGCAGCGCCGTCGTGCAGGTTCGGCCGGTTTCGGCCGCTTACCTCGGCAACGCGCCGGTCAGCGACTGGAGCAGCGTCGTCACCGGTGCGAGCGGGTTGTTCGGCGAGCTGTTGCCCGAGTGCGGCGTCACCGACAGGCTCGGCGCGGAACCGAGCGCCGTGCCCACCGACGTGCCGACCGCGTTGACGACCGTCGCCGTCGAGTTGGCCCCCGTCGTCAGCAGCGAACCGACCGCGCCGGCCGTACCGCCGGCCGCGTTCGCGCCCGCGCCGAGCAGGCTACCGCCCGCCGCTGCCGTCGAACCGGCCGCCCCCGACAGCGCGCCGGCCGCCTGGCCGAGTGCCGCCGGGCCGGATCCGAGTGCGCCCGTCACCGAACCGAGCGCACCGGTCAGTGCGCCGGCCGGGTTGCCGCCGCCCGTCAGGCCACTCACGAGGTTCGTGATCGGCGCGATCGGGCTGTTGCCCGCAGCGCCGGACAGCGTGCCGATCACCTGGTTCACGACGCCTTGCACCGGCGCCAGCGGGTTGGAGCCGCCGAGATTGCCGAGGGCACCCGTCACCGAGTTCAGCGCGCCCGTCAGTGCACCGGCCGGATTGCCGCCGCCGAGCGTGCCGACGACCTGGTTCACGACACCCTGCACCGGCGCCAGCGGGTTCGTGCCGCCCAGTGCGCCGAGCGCGCCCGCCGCCGAGCCGACCGCGTTGCCGAGGGCGCCCGTGGCCGTGCCGATCGCGTTGCTCAGCGTGCCGGCCGGGTTGCTGCCGCCCAGCGTGCCGACGACCTGGTTCACGACGCCTTGCACCGGCGCCAGCGGGTTGGAGCCGCCGAGATTGCCGAGGGCGCCCGTCACCGAACCGAGTGCGCCGGTCAGCGCGCCGGCCGGATTACCGCCCGGCAGCGCATTCTGCAGACCGTTGACGAGGTTCGTGATCGGCGCGATCGGGCTGCCGCCTCCCGCACCGGACAGCGTGCCGACGACCTGGTTGACGACACCCTGCACCGGCGCCAGCGGGTTCGCGCCGCTGAGCGCGCCCGTCACCGAGTTCAGCGCGTTCGTCAGCGCACCGGCAGGATCGCCGTTGCCGAGCGTGCCGGCGAGCTGCGTGACGGCACCTTGCACCGGCGCGAGCGGGCTCCCGGCGCCGCCGACGTTGCCAAGCGTGCCCGTGATCGTGTTGACCGCGTTGCTCAGCGCGCCGGCCGGGTTGCCGCTGCCGAGCGTGCCCGTGACCTGGTTCACGACGTTCTGGATCGGGGTGATCGGGTTTGCGCCGCCGCCGAGGTTGCCCAACGCGCCGGTTACGGTGCCGAGGGCGCCGGTCAGTGCGCCTGCGGGGTTGCTGCCGCCGATGCCGCCCAGTGCGCCGGTTACCGTGCCGAGGGCACCGGTCAGTGCGCCTGCCGGGTTGCCGCCGCCAACGCCGCCCAATGCGCCGGTTACCGTGCCGAGGGCACTGGTCAGTGCGCCTGCCGGATTACCGCCGCCAACGCTGCCCAGTGCGCCGGTTACCGTACCGAGGGCACCGGTCAAGGCGCCTGCCGGATTGCCGCCGCCAACACCGCCCAATGCGCCGGTTACCGTACCGAGCGCGCCGGTCAAGGCGCCTGCCGGGTTGCCGCCGCCAACGCCGCCCAATGCACCGGCTACCGTACCGAGGGCACCGGTCAAGGCACCTGCCGGGTTGCCGCCGCCAACGCCACCCAGTGCGCCGGTTACCGTGCCGAGCGCGCCGGTCAGTGCGCCTGCGGGATTGCTGCCGCCAAGTGCACCCGTCACGCCGTTCACTACGCCTTGCACCGGCGCCACCGGGTTCGAGCCGCCGCCAAGGTTGCCCAACGCCCCGGTTACCGTGCCCACGGCGCCAGTCAGCGCACCGGCCGGATCGCCACCGCCGATCGTGCCCGTGAGCCCGTTCACGACACCCTGAACCGGTGCCAGCGGGTTCCCGCCACCGCCCAGATTGCCGAGCGCGCCGGTAACCGTACCCACGGCGCCGCTCAGTGCACCTGCCGGATTACCGCCACCGAGTGCACCTGTTACTTGGTTCACGACGCCTTGCACCGGTGCCAGCGGGTTCGAGCCGCCGCCGATGCCGCCCAGCGCGCCCGTTGCGGTGCCGAGCGCGTTGCTCAGCGTGCCGGTTGCCGTATTCACCGCGCCGGTCAATGCACCGGCCGGGTTGCCGCTGCTCAGGGCGCCCGTTACTTGATTCACCACACCCTGAACCGGCGCCAGCGGGTTCGAGCCCCCACCGATGCCGCCCAGCGCACCCGTTGCGGTGCCGAGCGCGTTGCTCAACGTACCGGTTGCCGTGTTCAGCGCGCCGGTCAATGCACCGGCCGGGTTGCCGCCGCTCAACGCACCCGTTACTTGATTCACCACACCCTGAACCGGCGCCAGCGGGTTCGCGCCGCCACCGATGCCGCCCAGCGCGCCCGTTGCGGTGCCGAGCGCGTTGCTCAGCGTGCCGGTTGCCGTATTCAGCGCGCCGGTCAATGCGCCGGCCGGGTTGCCGCCGCTCAACGCACCCGTTACTTGATTCACCACACCCTGAACCGGCGCCAGCGGATTCGCGCCGCCACCGATGCCGCCCAGCGCGCCGGTGACCGCACCCGCGGCACCGCTCAGCGCACCTGCCGGGTTGCCGCCACCGAGCGCACCCGTCACCTGATTCACCACACCCTGAACCGGCGCCAGCGGATTCGCGCCGCCGCCGATACCGCCCAGCGCACCCGTTGCCGTGCCAACCGCATTGCTCAGCGCGCCCGTCGCCGTATTCAGCGCCCCGGTCAGCGCGCCTGCCGGGTTGCCACCGCCGAGCGCCCCGGTCACCTGATTCACCACGCCTTGCACCGGCGCCAGCGGCTGCACCCCGCCGCCACCGCCGAGTGCGCCCGTCACCGCCCCCACGGCGCCGGACAGCACGTGTCCCGGATCACCGAGCGACGTCTGAATCGCCCCCGACCCGCCCGCCGTCACGGTGACCGAGCCCAGCGGCGACGTGCCCGTCGCGACCAGCCCGACCGACACGCTGTTCGTCGGCGGATTGACGATCACTTGCGGGATCGGCAGCGAGTCGAGCGCCCCCGCCATCGCGGAACCCGAAGCCAGCACCCCGAACACCGTCGCGACCGACAGCGCCACACCCGTCAATTTAAAATTCTGTCCCATCTTTATTTTCCCCATCTCGGTTGGCACTACGTTGACAAAGCATGGGGACGATTGCACGAAGCGTGCCAATTCCAAAAACGGGATTGATTCGTCTGCCTAATGAGCGGTAATAACGTTTTTTAATCGATTTCAGGCGAAATTCCTGAATTGCGGAGCCCGAATCGTCTGATGAAAAAGGTCGCCGGAACGCGGATGTAACGTAACGTTTGCGAGCCCCGTAGTAACGTGTTCCGGTACATTCCGCGTAACGTCGAAACACGCGAGCACGATGAGACCCCATACCGCCATGACGGACTGCCCATTACGCATTTCAGCAATATGAAAATGCATTGATAAATCGCGAATTTGCTGATTTTCTTTTATCGCGCGATTTTCTTTCTTATCGATTACGCAGATCATTTACGATTGCGTGGATTTCGATAATCCGGATAGCAGAATGAAAAACTGTGAAGCGTGCGCATGGCCACCGGCGCGTGCCGGCGGCCGAAGCCGCATCTGCGCGCCGCAGGCTCAGCCGAAGCGTGCGGGCCGGTACGGATGGGGATCGATATAGGTCGGCGCGCCCGTCATCATTTCGGCGAGCAGGCGGCCGGTCGCGGGCCCGAGCGTGAGTCCGTGATGGCAATGACCGAACGCGAACCACAAATGCCGGTGGCGCGGCGCGGGCCCGATCACCGGGCGCATGTCGGGCGTGCACGGCCGCATCCCGAGCCACGGCTCCGGGTCGAGCCGCTCGCCGATGCCGAACGCGTCGCGCGCCAGCGGCTCGGCGCGTGCAAGCTGCACGCCGGTCGGCGGCGCGTCGCGCGGCGCGATCTCGACGCCCGTCGTGAGCCGCAGGCGGCCGCCCTCCATCGGCGCGACGACGAAGCCTGCCTCGGTATCGCACACGGGCACGTTCAGCGGCGTGCGCGTCGGCCGGTAATGCATGTGATAGCCGCGCTTCGCGCGCAGCGGAATCCGGTAACGGAGCGGCGCGAACACCTGATCGGACCAGGGGCCCAGCGCGACCACGGCCGAGCGTGCCACGAGCGGCCCGTGTTCGGTCCGGACCTGCCAGCCGTCATCCACCTGCACGAGCGTCGTCGCGTCGCCGCGCACGAACGTGCCGCCGTCACGCTCGAACAGCCGCGCATAGGCCTTGGTCAGCCCGCCCGGGCTCGACACGGTCTTCGGGTCCTGCCAGTGAAACGCGCCGCAGAAGGCGTCGCCGATACCGGGCTCGCGCGCGCGCAGCGCATGCGCGTCGAGCACGGTCATCCGCAGCCCGTGCGCGTCGGCCACGCGCTGCTGCGCGCGCGCTTCCGCGTCGAACAACGCGGGCGAACGAAACGCCTCGATCCAGCCGCCGTCGTGCACGAGCGGCTGCGCGTCGGTGCGCGCGAGCAGCGCATCGTGCTCGACGACGCTCGCCGCGACGAGCGGCAGCAGGTCGCGCGCGGCGGCCGCGAGCCGCTGCGGCGACGATTCGCGCCAGAAGCGCGCGAGCCAGCCCGCATACGCGGGCAGCGCGCGGTAGTCCCAATAGAGATCGACGGAGCGGTTGCGCGCATAGCGCAGCAGCGTGCCGAGCCGGCGCGGAAACGCATACGGCACGACCGACGAGCGCTCGATCAGTCCCGCATTGCCGTGGCTGGTTTCCTCGCCGGGCGCGCGCCGGTCGACGAGCGCGACGCGCAGCCCGCGATCCTGCAGATGCAGCGCCGACGACACGCCGACGATGCCGGCCCCCAGAACGATCACGTCGAAATCCATGGTTCCCCGCACTGCGTCGAGATGGGATGCGCCGTGCGCCGGCCCCGCGGCCGGCACGCGGCGGCGCTTACTTCGCGATGATGTCGCGCTTGAAGTACTTCTGCGACAGCGCGCTCAGCGTGCCGTCCTTCTTCAGCGCGTCGAGCGCGCCGACGATCTTCGCCTGCAGCGCCTTGTCGTTCTTGCGCATCCCGAAGCCGGTGCCTTCGCCGAGCGTCGCTGGATCCTTCAGCGGTTCGCCGACGATCTGGTAGTCGCGGCCGGCCGGCTTGTCGAGGAACCCGTCCTGCGCGGTCTGCGCTTCCTGCACGGCCGCGTCGAGACGCCCCGCGACGAGATCGGCATAGATCTGGTCCTGATCCTGGTACGACACGACGGCCACGCCCGCATTGGCCCAGTGCGCCTTCAGGAAATCCTCCTGCGACGAACCCTGCAGCACGCCGACGTGCTTGCCGCGCAGGCTCGCGACGTCGGGCTTCAGCGGCGAGCCGTGCTTCGCGACCATCACGATCGGCACCACGTAGATCGCCGGCGTGAAATCGATGCTCTGCTTGCGCTTCGCGGTGATGTTCATCGCCGAGTTGATCGCGTCGAACTTGCGCGCCTGCAGCGCCGGGATCAGCCCGTCGAATGAATTCTCGACCCACACGCACTTCATGTTCAGCTTCGCGCACACCGCGTTGCCGACGTCGACGTCGAAACCCTGCAACTGGCCGGCCGGCGTCTTGCTCTCGAACGGCGGATAAGCGGCTTCGATCCCGAAGCGCAACGTGGTTTCCGCATGGGCCGTGACGGCCGCGCACGCGAGCGCCGCAGCGGCGCAGAGGGAAAGTTTCCAGTTCATGACGGTCCTTCTGTTCTGGAGTGTGGCGATGAAGATCGGGGCGTACGGCGCGCCGGGTCGGGCGCCGGGTCGGCATTCGACGCAGGTGGCCGCCGCATGGCGACGTGTCGGGTCCCGCACGCAGAAATATAGACTTAAAGTCTACTATAGACCATAGGGGATACGAGGAGATCGCGCTGCTGCTTCACGTCGAAATTTCGTCACCCGCTCGGAATGCCGTTGATTTCATGGTGTTTTTCATGACTATGGCAAAGAATCTCTGTCCCGAAAATAAAAATCCTCCAGATTTCATTTGTCTATATTAGACTTTTCGTCCATCACGAACCCCACCGGACGCCGTCTTTCGAGACTTTCTGTCCAGCCCGAACCGGAGATGTCCTCATGACGCAAACCGTCCCTACTCTGCCGCTGACCGTCGACGAGGCCGCGGTGCGCGCGGCGCTGCCGTCGCTCGACGTGCTCGGCACGCTGCGCCGCATGTTCGCGTCGCTCGCCGCGGCGCGCGCGGTGCAGCCGCCGCAGACGCTCACGCTGTTTCCCGACCAGGCCGGCGACTTCATCACGTATCTCGGCGCGCTCGCCGACGCACAGGTATTCGGCGCGAAGCTGTCGCCGTACGTCGTGACGGGCGGCAAGCCCGACGGCAAACCGATCGTCACCGCGTGGACCGCGCTGATGTCGATGCAAACCGGCCAGCCGCTGATGTGGTGCGACGCCGGGTTGCTGACCGTCGAGCGCACGGCCGGCACGACGGCGCTCGCGGTCGACTGCCTCGCGCCGCGCGACGCGCGCCATCTCGCGATCGTCGGCGCGGGCGCGGTCGGCCTCGCGCACCTGAAGCACACGGCGGCGCTGCGCGACTGGGACACGATCCGCGTGTACTCGCCCGCGCTGGCCGGCGATGCGGCGCTGCAGGCGGGCCTCGCCGCGCTCGACCCGCGCGCACGCGCGGCGGCGAGCGTCGAGGCCTGCGTGCGCGACGCGGACGTGGTGATGCTGTGCACGTCGTCGGGCACGCCCGTGCTCGGCGACGGAATGCTCACGCGCCCCGCGCTCGTCACGTCGATCAGCACGAACGTCGCGCGCGCGCACGAAATCCCGCCCGCGTGGCTGCCGGGCATGGACGTCTACTGCGACTACCGGCACACGACGCCCGCGAGCGCCGGCGAGATGCAGATCGCCGCGGCCGAGCACGGCTGGGATGCCGGCCGGATCGTCGGCGACCTGCCCGCGCTCGTCGCCGGCAGTTGCGCCGCGCCATCGCGCACGCGTCACGCGTTCTTTCGCTCGATCGGCCTCGGGCTCGAGGACATCGCGATCGCGCACGCGCTGTACACGCATCTGACGCGCGCATGAGCGGCACGCGCACGCGGGGCCGATACAATGGCGCAACCGCCGCGGCGGCCGCGCGCGCGCGCACGGGCATGCCGACCGACGGTACGCCGGCTCGCCGGCCCGGCACGCTGCCCGGCGCCCGCCCACCCGAGATCGCGACACCGATGCGCAAGAAGAAATCTCCCGTCAAAGACCTGCTGCTCACCCGCTATGCGCCGATCGCCGACGGTATCGCCGCGCTGTTCTTCCCGTACGCGGAAGTCGTGATCCACGACCTGCACGACCAGACCGTGCTGTATCTCGCGAACAACCTGTCCAAGCGCGAGGTCGGCGACGATTCGGCGCTCGAGGAAATCGATCATTCGGCGCGCGAGCGCGTGATCGGCCCGTACGAGAAGCTGAACTGGGACGGCCGGCGCATGCGCTGCGTCAGCAACGTGCTGTTCGACGACGAAGGCCGGGCGGCCGGGATGATGTGCATCAACTTCAACATCGCGGTGTTCGACGAGGTACGCGCGACGCTCGACCTCTTCATCAAGGGCGCGGGCGTCGTCGCGCAGCCCGACGAGCTGTTCCGCGACGACTGGCAGGAGCGCATCAACACGTTCCTGCACGGCTGGCTGCGCGAGCGCCAGGTCGGGCTGAACGGGCTCACGCGCGAACACCGGCGCGAGCTCGTCGAGGCGCTGTACGCGGAAGGCGCGTTCCGCGGCAAGAGCGCGGCGAACTACGTCGCGAACGTGCTCGGGATGGGGCGCGCGACGGTCTACAAGCACCTCAAGCATCTGAAGGAAACCCAAGGCGACGCCTGAGCGCGACGCGGCGAGCGTAATGACGGCCGGCCCGGTCATCGGTACCGGGCTGGACTGCCGGTTTCGCGTCCATGCTTCGCGACAGGCGGGCGCGGCCCCTTCCGCACGGTCCCGCGGACGACGAAACGTCGAAACATAAAGTGATATAGTCTCGGTTACACTTTTTGCCGCCCTGGACCGCCCATGACGACCGCTCCTGCCCCGACTGCCCCCCCGACCCTGACCGTCGAAATCTGGTCCGACCTGATCTGCCCGTGGTGCTGGATCGGCAAGCGCCGCTTCGACGAGGCGCTGGCCGCGTTCGCGCACGCCGACCGCGTCGACGTCGCGCTGCGCGCATACCGGCTGATGCCCGGCCAGCCCGTCGAGCCGGTCGAGGCGATGCTGGCGGGCAAGTACCGGATGTCGCCCGCGCAGGTCGACCAGATGCTGCGCCAGGTGACCGAGGCGGCGGCGAGCGTCGGGCTGCGCTACGACCTGCCCGGCACGCTCGTCGGCGACACGCTCGACGGCCACCGGCTCGTGAAGCTCGCGGAAGCCACGGGTCGCGCGCATGCGCTGACCGAGCGGCTCTATCGCGCGTATTTCTGCGAACACGGCTCGCTGTTCGATCATGCCGCGCTGACCGAATTCGCGGTCGAAGCCGGGCTCGAGCGCTCGGCCGTCGAAGCGGTGCTGCACAGCGACGCGCACCGCGACGAAGTCGAGGCCGACATCGCGCGCGCCGCGCAGATCGGCGGGCGCGGCGTGCCGCTGTTCGTGTTCGGCGGCCGCTACGCGGTGTCCGGCGCGCAGCCGGCCGACGCGTTCGCGCAGGCGCTCGACCAGGCGTGGCGCGACGGCATCGTCGAACTCGGCGGCAGCGACGCGGCCGCCTGCGGCCCCGACGGCTGCGAACTGCCCCAGTCGTAACGCGCCGCCCGCTGCACGCGCGCCGGGCCGGGCGCCACTACGCGACGCTCCTGCCACAAACCGGCAGGAAGCCCGCGCCGTCGACGTCTACAATGCATCCTTTCAAATAACTATCAGAAGGCTGCAGGCCCATGACCCACGGGATTCACGGCGAGAAGCGCTGGTACGCGCTGATCGTGCTCTGTCTCGGCGTGCTGATGATCGTGCTCGACAGCACGATCGTGAACGTTGCGCTGCCGTCGATCAGCACCGACCTCCACTTCACCGAAACGGCCCTCGTGTGGGTCGTCAACGCATACCTGCTGACGTTCGGCGGCTGCCTGCTGCTCGGCGGCCGGCTCGGCGACCTGTACGGCCAGCGACGCATGTTCCTCGCGGGCCTCGTCGTGTTCACGCTCGCGTCGCTCGCCTGCGGCCTCGCGCAATCGCAGGCGATGCTGATCGCCGCGCGCGCGGTGCAGGGGCTCGGCGGCGCGGTCGTGTCGGCCGTCTCGCTGTCGCTGATCATGAACCTCTTCACGGCCCCCGGCGAACGCGCCCGCGCGATGGGCGTCTACGGCTTCGTGTGCGCGGGCGGCGGCAGCATCGGCGTGCTGCTCGGCGGGCTGCTGACGAGCTCGCTGTCGTGGCACTGGATCTTTCTTGTCAACCTGCCGATCGGCGTCGCGGTCTACGCGATGTGCGTCGCGCTGCTGCCGCGCACGCGTGCGCCGGCCGGCACGGCGCGGCTCGACGTCGCCGGCGCGATCACCGTGACCGCGTCGCTGATGCTGGCCGTCTACGGGATCGTCGGCGGCAACGAGGCCGGCTGGCTGTCGACGCAGACCGTCGCGCTGATCGGCGCGGCCGTCGTGCTGCTCACGCTGTTCATCGCGATCGAGTCGCGCGCCGCGCATCCGTTGATGCCGCTCACGCTGTTCGCGGCGCGCAACGTCGCGCTCGCGAACACGATCGCCGTGCTGTGGGCGGCGGCGATGTTCGCGTGGTTCTTCCTGTCCGCGCTGTACATGCAGCGCGTGCTCGGCTACGGGCCGCTGCAGGTCGGCCTCGCGTTCCTGCCGGCGAACCTGATCATGGCCGCGTTCTCGCTCGGGCTGTCGGCCCGGATCGTGATGCGTTTCGGGATCCGCGGCCCGATCGCCGCCGGCCTGCTGATCGCGGCATGCGGCCTAGCGCTGTTCTCGCGCGCGCCAGTCGACGGCGGTTTCGTGTGGCACGTGCTGCCCGGCATGACGCTGCTCGGCATCGGCGCGGGCGTCGCGTTCAATCCGATGCTGCTCGCCGCGATGAGCGACGTCGACCCGGCCGATTCCGGGCTCGCGTCGGGCATCGTCAACACTGCGTTCATGATGGGCGGCGCGCTCGGGCTGGCGGTCCTCGCGAGTCTCGCCGGCGCCCGCACCGACGCGCTCGCGGCGGCGCGGGCCGCGCCGCTCGACGCGCTGAACGGCGGCTACCACGCGGCCTTCGCATTCGGCGCGGCGTTCGCGGCCGTGGCCGCGCTGATCGGGTTCGCGCTGCGGATCCGGCCGCCACGCGCGGTCGAAGGCGCCGGCCCGGCGCTGCACTGACCGTCGGCAGCCGAACCGAGAACCGGCATCGAATCAGGGCGCGCAGTGTCGCGCCCTTTTTTTGCGCGCAGCGGAGGCGCGCGGTTCGTCATACCTGTCAGGCTAACGACGATCCTCGCCCCCGGCTCAAACGCCCGTTTCACATCCCGCCGGCCGCCGCCCGCGCGAGCCTTCCCGGTCGATTTTTAACGCGGTCGTACATTGACGCGCCACTTTTGCGACAATGGCGGACTTTGATGCGCGCCGCCGCGGCCGCGCGCCGTCGCCGAACGCCGCATAACCGCCTGCTTCCGATGTCGCTTCCCCATATCGATCTGCTGTACTCCCTGTCCGGCCTGTTCGTCGGCATTCTCGTCGGCCTGACGGGCGTCGGCGGCGGTTCGTTGATGACGCCGATTCTCGTGCTGCTGTTCGGCGTCCACCCCGCGACGGCGGTCGGCACCGACCTGCTGTACGCGGCCGCGACCAAGGCCACCGGCACGCTGGTCCACGGCCTGAAAGGCTCGATCGACTGGCGCATCACCGGCCGGCTCGCGGCGGGCAGCGTGCCGGCCGCGGCGCTCACGCTGTGGTGGCTGCACACGCACGGGATGAACACGCCGGGCACCGCGCGGATGATCCAGCTCGTGCTCGGGGTCGCGCTGCTGCTCACGTCGCTCGCGTTGATCTTCCGGCCGCAGCTCACGGCATTCGCCGCGCGCAACCCGCTCACGCCGAGCCCCGCGCGCACGCTGTGGTCGACCGTGCTGACGGGCGCCGTGCTCGGCGTGCTCGTGTCGATGACGTCGGTCGGCGCCGGCGCGATCGGCGTGACCGTGCTCCTGCTGCTGTATCCGCTGCTCGCGACGACCCGCATCGTCGGTTCCGACATCGCGCATGCGGTGCCGCTCACGCTGGTCGCCGGCATGGGCCACTGGCTGCTCGGCTCGGTCGACTGGTCGATGCTGCTGTCGCTGCTGCTCGGTTCGCTGCCCGGCATCGTGCTCGGCAGCCTGCTGTCGGCGCGCGCGCCCGAGCGGCTGCTGCGCAACCTGCTCGCCGCGACGCTCGTCGCGGTCGGCGTGCGGCTCGTGCTGGCGTAAGCAGCCTCTCACGCCTGCCGAAAAACGCCGCCTCAGTGGGTACCCCCCACAACCATCTGTCGCCTGTCTTGACAGATGACCAAGCGGTTTCACGACATACCGGTCAGCGCACGTGCAATAGGCAGGTATTTCGCCAGGATGCTCAGCATGGTGGCGGCCTCGGCTTTCGACACCGGCGGAAACGGCGAAACGTACGACGTGCCGTTGCGTCGCTCGTGGGCCTTCGTGATGAAGGCGAATTCCGGGGGGCTCACACCCAACGAGGTGGAAACGCGCTGGATAGCCAGATTGCGGCCGGCATCTTTGGTCCTCACCTCGTAGAACTCGAGAACAGCCTGTACGAGCTGGAAGTAGCCTTCGTAGGCCAAGGTAAATACCTGCAAATGCCGGGTGGGATCCAGTTCGTCGGCAGTGGCCTTGTAGTCCTCCGCATTGCGCAGGAAGCCCGCGATTGCCCCGGGCGTCGGCGCAACCGCCTCGAAGGCTCTCGTCTTGACGAGGTTTTCGTATTCGGTCGGACGCGGCATCACAGAATCCTCAAAGTCGGGCCCTGGGCGATCTGCGCGATAACGGGATCGCTATCGACCAGCGCGGCCCATTCGGCAGGTTCGTACAACGAGAAGTTGATGGGACGCCGCAGATCATGCTCGGCCGCGTGCAAGGCTTCGGATAGCTTGAGAAGTTGGGCGTCGCCGATGACGATCAGGTCGATGTCGCTTCGGCTGCTGTCGGTACCCTTGGCCACCGAGCCAAACACGAAGGCCGTGGAAATATGCCCGGCAAAAGGCAACAAGGCGTCCTTCAACGGCTCCGCGACAGCGAACGTCTTTCGCGCGATCTCGACGAGTTCCGGATAGAGGACGAAGTCCGTATTTGCGCGGATGCTCCGCTGCCGGCCTCGGCGCGCGTCCTCCTTGAGTACGCCGGCCTCAATCAGCCGGTCTATCTGCTTTTGAGCGCTGCCGTGTCCACTGCTTGCCAGACGCAGCAATTCCTGCAGCGTAAAGCAGCGGTCGGGTTCGAGCAGCGTGGCACCCAGCACACGTTGCATACCGGGTGTGAGGAGAAAGTCGGCGACGCCCACAAAAATCCTTGGATCGGGGATGACTGTCCTCATTATGAGGATTTTTCACCTAATCCTCAATAAAGGGATATAAATCCCTATTTCGAGGATTAAGTGTGCCATCACCCGCAACTTCCGGGGCGACGCCCGTCGAACACAAAAACCGATGCCCCGGGAGTCCATGACTCACGGGGCATCTGGAACAACAGCGACGCCACCAACGCACGAGACCGGAAGCACCGGCCCCCATTGCGCGAGTGCACTTTTTCGTCGCGTCGCGGCGGGCACCACCCGCCGCCCGCCGCGCTTACTGCCCCTGCTGCTGCAGTTTCTGCTGCTTCAACTGCTGCGTGCGCGCCTGCAGCTTCAGCACGCGCTGCAGCGCGGTGCGGTTCGCGAGGATGCCGTCGTAGAAGTTGGCGAGATCGCCCTTCAGCGCGGTCCGCGACGCGTCGTTCAGGTAGATCATGTGGCCCGACGGGTAGTTCTTGATCGTCAGGTTCTGCGCCTTGAGCGTCGGATCGAGCGGCATCTGCGCGAGCGTCAGCTCCGTCTGGTGGAACGGCGTGACGGCGTCGAAATAGCCGTTCGCCGACAGCACCTTCAGGTCCGGGTTCACGCTCATCGTCGACGCCAGGTCGCCGGCCGTGTACAGCGTATTGCCACCGCCCTTGTTCGCGCCGGTCGGGTCGATATGGCTGAAGTCCCAGTTGTTGAAGACCTGGTCGTTCAGGTCCACGAACGACGACGTCGACGTGTACTTGAGGTCGGTGTTGATGTAGCTGTTCCACAGCACCGTGTACGCGCCGCCGACGTTCGTGATCGACGGATCGTTGCTGCCGGAGTTCGGCAGGATGTACGGCGCGATGCCCTTGCCCGTGAAGTTCGCGCGACCGTCGTACTGGCCGATCTGCGTGCCCGGCACGAGCGTCAGGAAGAACGTGTACGGCGGGTTGTCGTCCGACGACGGCACGTTGCCGAGCGCGGCCGGGTTGCCGAAGGTCTGGATCAGCGACGTCGGGTCCGTGCCGATGTACGCGCCCATCTGCTGCGCGGTCGCGAGCTTCAGGTTCAGCCGCACGTTCACGAAGCCGCCGTCCTGCGGGTTCGGCTTCTGCGCGAGCGGCGCGAGCGTGTTGTCCGCGTAGTTGCGGGCCTGGACCATGTACGCGTCGAGATCGGTCGGCGTCGGGTTCAGCGTCGTCTTCTTCCAGTAGAACGCGTCGGCCGCGAGCGTCGGGAACGTGCCCGGCGCGGACAGCGCGTTCGCGTAGTCGAGGATCGACGACTGCAACGTGATCCCGTTCAGGTCGATGCCGTCCTCGTGCAGCACCCACGACACGACCGCGCTGCGCGCGGTGCCATACGACTCGCCGTACAGGAACTTCGGCGAATTCCAGCGCGAATACTTGGTCAGGTAGCGCTGGATGAAACGGTCGATCGAGCGCGCGTCCTGGTCGGTGCCCCAGAAGTCCTTGTTCTTCGCCGGGGCGATCGCCGTCGAGTAACCGGTGCCGACCGGGTTGATGAACACGAGATCGGTGCGGTCGAGCAGGCTGTCCGGGTTGTCGAGCAGCTTGTACGGCGCGGGCGGCGTGAAGTTGGGGAACGACGACTGCAGGCGCTTCGGCCCGTACGAGCCGAGCAGCAGGTAGACCGACGACGAGCCGGGGCCGCCGTTGTAGAAGAACGTGACCGGGCGCGGCTTCGACGGGTCCGGATTGTCCTGCGTGTACGCGACGTAGAACATCTTCGCGTTCGGCGCCGACGTGATCGGATCGATCGTCGTCAGGTGGCCGGTGGTGGCCGTGTACTTGATCGTCTTGCCGCCGATCGCGACCTGCCGGTGCACGACCGCCGCGCCTTCCGTCGAGTCGGTGACCGCGTCGTTCGGCCCGGTGCCGTACACGTCGGTGTCGACGTACGGCTGGTCGGCCGCGGTGGCGGTCGTGGCGTCGGCGGTGGCCGACGTGCTGCCGCTGGACGTCGCGGCCGCGGTGGCGGCCGCCGCGCTCGGGCTCGGCCCGTCGTCGCCGCCGCACCCCGTGACGAGCAGCGCCGCAGCCGCCGCGGCGGCGAGCGGTACGCTCAAGGTCGTTCCGAATAGCGCGAAACCGTCTTTCAAGGACTTCCGTGTCGTCATTATTGCCTCTCGAACAGAACGATAAATACCGCCGGTCGCAAAGGATCATTTGCGCCGGCGCTCCGCACCAGGAATGCATTCGTTATGCGACGCACTCCGAGTTTTTTACCGGATCGGCGCATACCGACCGGCACGATTTACCCCACCCATGTTTTTGCAACCGCACAATGGAATCAATTCCATTGCAAACGACCATTCAACGGTTCGCGGCAATATGAATTCATTTCACGAATTCGCACGCGCACGAAATCGATGACAAAGAATCACCCCGTGAAGCCCGCCCACTGGGGCGCCTTCACTTCGAACGGACGAACGATTCCCGTCGGCGAGACACCGATTAATCGCGAAACGGCGATCAATCGCGACTCGAGCCGATTGAATAAAACCGAAAGGATCGATTAACTAAACGGAAAGGAATATTCTCGTATCAGTAATTTATTAAATTAAGTGAAAATACCGGCGCATATTAGGTTCCGGATTTATCGCCGTAAAGTAATAATTTGTTACAGCGCTCGCCATTCGGATGGAAGGCAGTACGGGACCGATTCCAGGCGACGTCGATAAAAAAGCCGGACGACTGTCCGGCTGGCGGGAGGGGGCGCGACGGCCCGGCCGTCAGAGCGGCACGTCGATCGTGCCGGCGCCGACGGAAATCGCGTTCGCGCCCGGCGCGGCCGAGATCGGCGGCAGGTTCGCGCTCGTCAGCGCGGGCGCGGCGCCCGGCGTGCCGCCGCGCGGCACCGTGCGGATCACCTGCGACGGCGGCAGCGGCGCGCCGTTCTTCAGGTGCTGCCACATCAGGTTCAACGCCTGCACGTTGTAGTAGTGAACCGGCACGAAGCGCGTGTCGAAGCCCGGCACCGACAGGAACGCGTCGAAGTGCTGGCCGTTGGTCACCTCGTAGAACACCAGCTGGCTGCGCCCGGCTTCGCTGATGCCGTTCTGCGCGACGTACGCACGCGACGCGTGGTTCACCGGCACGAGCGCGTCGCTGCGGCCCTGCACGATGATCGCCGGCTTGCCGTGCAGGTTCGCGTTCACGCGCACTGCATCGACGTTCGCGGGCATCCCGAGCATCCCGTTGGTCCACAGCTGGCGCAGGCACAGCGCGCCCGCGAAGCTCGCATCGGGCGTCGCGAGCCGGTGGTCGACACTGGCGCCGTTGTTGAACACGAGATTGATGCCGGCCGTCGGCGGCACGCCGTTGCCGGCCCCGAACACGGCAGGCATCGGCGACGCGGCGGGTGGCGCGACCGCGCCCGTCGCCGGGTTCGTCGTCGCGAAGCTGAAGTTGCACAGGTTGTCGGTGACGCGCGAGCGCGTGTACGCGTTCGCATAGGTGACCGCGATCGCGGGAATCGCCTGCGAATCCCACATCGACGCCTGCAGCAGGTCGGAATCGGCCAGATAGCCGGCCGCGTGGAGCTGCGCGAGCGCGTCGGCCGCCTGGCTCTGCGTGTCGGCGCCCGCCACCAGCCCGGCCGCGGCGAGCGTCGCGCAGCGCTGCGTGCGGATCGACTGCGTGGTCGCGGCCGGCAGCGCGCTCAGGTACGGCGCGCCGGCGAGCGACGCCGACGCGGCCGCGCACGGTTCCAGCAGGTTCGCGAGCGTCGCGTAGTCGGCCAGCGGCCGGCCGAACGACGGCACCGGCTGGCCGCCCGCGCGAACCACCGCATTCGGCGCCATCCGCACGTTGATCTGCGGCTCGCCGACCACGACCGCGGTAATCCAGCCGCGGCTGTCCTGCTCGGCCGCCGCGAGCGACGCGCCGCCGCCGTTGCTGACCGACGCGGCGATCGTCGTGATGTCGCCCGCGCGATAGCGCACGCCGTGATGCGTACCGTCGATCACCGGTCCGAACTGTTCGTTGAGCGCCCAGTACGCAAATTCGACCGACTGCAGCGTCGCGCGCCCCCAGTCCTGCTCCGGGTTCTGCTGCGAATGCGCGTGCTTGAACGCGTAGCGGTTCGGGAAACGGCTGTTGAACGCGGCGAGATCGCCGCTCGTCACGTTCGCGGTGAACAGGCTCGCGGTGCCGGCCAGCACCGCGTTGGCGAGCGTGCCGTCGATCAGCGTGACGGTGTCGGAGCCGAGTTCATGCGCGCCGTTGCCGCCGCCCTTGTCGTTGTAGGCCACCGCGCAGCCGCGCTTGAGCGCCCACTCGCCGGCCGCGGAAATCGCGCCGTACACGCCGCGCGAGCCGGACGACGTCGCGGTGACGATGCAGGGCTGCGCGGGATCGAAGCGGGCGGGTACCTGCACGAGCAGCGTCACGTTCTTCGTGCCGCTGCCGTCATCGGCGTACGCGAGATATTCGGTGCCGGCGATCTTGCCTTCGCCGAGCGTATCGTTGCCGTCGAGGTCGACGTTCGGCCCCCAGAAGCGGCCGTAGCCGCCGTTCGCGCTCATGTCGACGAGCGCGCGGTAGTTCGACCAGATCGCGAGGCGGCGCAATTCCGCGCTGGTCGGCCGCGCCGGGTTCGCGAAGCCGGGCGCGCTCGCCGCGGCGAGGCCCGTCTTGCCGAGGCCGGCCGTCAGCAGGTCGTCGCTCGCGCCGTCGTAGGCCGTCGTGCGCACGCTGCCGGCCACGAAGCCGGGCAACCGGTTGCGCTCGGCCGAATCGTCGCCGTTGCAGGCGCCGAGCATCGCGACCGCGGCCAGCGCCGCTCCCCACACCACCCGCTTGCCCCACCCGAGCTTCGTCATCGCCGCCCTCTCGATATCGTTATCGGTCCGCCGCCGCGTCGCGCGGCTTTCGGCCTCTGAAGCGCAAACGGGCCCCGGCATGCCGGGGCCCGCCTGGAACGGGCGTGCGCGGCGCTCGCGCGCCGCCGCCCGGCGTTACTGCTGCTGCACCGTCAGCTTGTTCGAGACCGACGTCACGCCCTTCACGCTCTTGGCCGCCTCTTCCGCCTTGTCGATCTGTGCCTGGTCGGGCACCGTGCCCTCCAGCGAGATCGCGCCGCCCTTCGAGCGCACGACGATGTTCGCCACGTCGATGCCGCCGGCCTTCGTAATGGCCTTGCGCACCGCGTAGCCGAGCTTGCGGTTCGCCTTCTTCGCGGTTTTCGCGGCGGCCTTCGGCGCGCTCGTCGCGGCCGCCGGCGCTTCCGTTGCCGCTGCGTCGCTCGACTGCGCATACACGCTGCCCGACAGACAGGCCGCCACGGCGGCGACGCCCAACGCTCTCAACACGATCGACTTCATGCTATCTCCTTATCACTCCGGAACGGCCGTGCACAGTACGGCCGGATACCCCCAAAAACAGCCGGCCCGCGCGCGAACGGGCGGGACAGCCGGTGTTTTCCACGGCGATACGAGAGAGGCGTCACGGGCCGGCGGCCGGCGCACGCGAAAGCGGGCCGGCCGGGCCGGACAGCCGCCGGCCGGACGCGCCCGGTCTCATCACGTGCCGGGTCGCGCGCGAATCGGGCGCGGCTGCGTCGCACAATGTAATCCAGCGCCCGCGGAAGCGCAAAGTTTTTGACGCGGCGGCGCCCGCCGCCGTCGCCGCGCAGCCGCGCGAGCCCGCCCGACTCGCGCATGCGCGGGGAAACCGGTTACCATCGCCGCGAGAATCCGCGTCGTCCCGCGACGACCGTCACCGATGCGTCACGCCAGCGTCATCCGCCGATCCCATGAAGCCTGCCCGCCCTCGCCCGCCGCGCCGCATCCTCGCCCGCTTCGTCGCCGTCTCGTGGCGCGACCTCGCGCTGTCGATCGGCCCGACCGTGCTGCTCGCCGGCGCGGCCGTCTGGCTCGCGGTCAAGCTGATCCAGCCGGCGCCGCCGTCCACGCTCGTGATCTCGTCCGGGCCGCCCGGCAGCACGTACTGGAACGCCGCGCAGAAATACAAGGCGATCCTCGCAAAAAACGGCGTCACGCTCGACGTTCAATCGTCCGAAGGTTCCGCGCAGAACCTCGCGCGGCTGTCGAACCCGAACGCGCCGGTCGACGTCGGTTTCGTGCAGAGCGGCATCGGCCCGAAGGAGCGCGACGAGCATCTCGTGTCGCTCGGCAGCATCGGTTACGTGCCGCTCGCGATCATGTACCGCGGCCCGGTCGTCGCGCGCCTGTCCGACTTCAAGGGCAAGCGGCTCGCGCTCGGCGCGGAAGGCAGCGGCGCGCGCGAACTGAGCCTCGCGCTGCTGAAGATGAACGGCATCGTGCCGGGCGGCCCGACCGAGCTGTTGCCGACCGCCGGCGAGGACGCCGCGACCGCGCTGCTCGACGGCAAGATCGACGCGGCCTTCCTGTCCGGCGACTCGACGCAGATCCCGGTGATGGCGAAGCTGTTCCGCGCGCCGGGCGTGCACGTGTATTCGTTCACGCAGGCCGAGGCGTATGCGCGGCGCTTTCCGTACCTGACCGCGATCACGCTGCCGATGGGCGTCTACGATCTCGGCCGCAACCTGCCGCCCGCCGACATCCACACGGTCGCGCCGACGATCGAACTCGTCGCGCGCGACTCGCTGCACCCCGCGCTGTCCGACCTGCTGATCGAGGCCGCGCGCGAAGTGCACGGCCACGCGACGATCCTGCAGCATGCCGGTGAATTCCCGTCGTCCGTCACGCGCGGCTTCCCGCTGTCGGACGATGCCGCGCGCTACTACAAGTCGGGCAAGACCTTCCTGTACCGGCGGCTGCCGTTCTGGGTCGCGAGCCTCGTCGACCGGCTGCTGGTGGTGGTCGTGCCGCTGATCGTCGTGCTGATTCCGGGGCTGCGGCTCGTGCCGTCGCTGTACGGCTGGCGCGTGCGCTCGCGCATCTACCGGTGGTACGGCGCGCTGATCGCGCTCGAGCGCAGCGCGCTCGGCGAACATACGGCGGAGGAACGCGTCCAGCTGCTCGACGAGCTCGACGACATCGAGGAAGCCGTGAACCGGATGAAGATGCCGCTCGCGTACGCCGGACAGTTCTACGTGCTGCGCGAGCACATCGGCTTCGTGCGCGAACGGCTCACCGCGCACGACCACGACGCGCCGGCGGGCCCGCCCGGCGCCGGCAGCGCGCCGCAGGGGCGCACCGACCCCGCGCCGCCGGCCGGCGACGCCCCCCGGGCGACTCCCGGTTCCGCGTGAGCGGACGATCCGCGATCATTGCTGCATGCGCGTGCCGCCGCGTAACATGGAGGCCGCCGCCAGGCGCCGCACGCCCCACCTTCTGGAGAACGACATGACAACCGGCCTCGATACCGCCCAACCCGCCTGGTTCTTCGACTTCGTGTCGCCGTTCTCGTATCTGCTGCTCGAGCAGCACGACAAATGGCCGGACGTGCCGTTCGACCCGGTGGCCGTGTCGCTGCCCGACCTGCAGCGCCACTGGGGCCAGCGCTCGAGCGCCGACGTGCCGGCCAAGCGCGTGTTCACGTACCGCCACGCGCTGTTCCGCGCGGAGCAGCTCGGCATCCGCTTCAAGATGCCGCCCGCGCACCCGTTCGATTCCGACAAGGTGCTGCGCCTCGCGATCGCGCTGCGCGCCGATATCGTCACCGTGCTGGAAATGTTCCGTTTCATCTGGCGCGAAGGCAACGATCCGTCGACGCCGGAAGGCTTCGCGGCGCTGTGCGAACGTGTCGGCGTCGGCCACGGCGACGAGCTGATCGAATTCGAGGAAACCGCTGCGCAGCTGTCGCGCAACACGGCCGACGCGATCGCGCTCGGCGTGTTCGGCGTGCCGACGTTCTGGATGAACCAGCAATTGTTCTGGGGCGAGGACGCGCTGCCGATGGTGCTGTACTGCGCACGCACGCCGAACTGGCTCGAATCGCGCGAGGTCAAGCGGATCAGCACGCTGCCGAAGGGGCGTGCGTGATGGCCGGTATCACGCACGGCAACGCGCGGCTGCGGTAAGGTTACGCGTCACCCGAATCACCCTCCACGAATGGACGACGACCGTACCGCCTCGCTCGACATCTGGCTCGTGCGCGTGTTGCGCACGCTGCTGCTCGAGCGCAGCGTCACGCAGGCCGCGCTGCGGCTGAACCAGACCCAACCCGCGATCAGCACCGCGCTGCGCAAGCTGCGCGAGACGCTGAACGACCCGATCCTCGTGCGCGGCAAGTCGGGCATGGTGCCGACCGAATACGGCGCATCGCTGCTCGAAGCCGCGTCGCGCGCGCTGCGCGAGGTCGACTTCATCGCGACGCCGCACGGCGACTTCGATCCGTCGTCCGCGCGGCGCACGTTCCGCGTCGCCGCGCCCGACTACCTGAACGATTTCTTCATGCCGACGCTGATCGAGCGTTTTCGCGACGCGGCGCCGCATGCCCATCTGGAAATCGATTCGCTGAATCCCGCGCTCGACCACGCGGGCGCGCTCGAATCGGGCGCGCTCGATCTCGTGATCGGCAACTGGCCGAAGCCCGACCCGCAGTTCGCACGCCAGGACCTGTTCTCCGACACGATCGTGTGCCTGATGCGCGACGCGCATCCGCTCGCCCGCGCACCGCTCACACGCGAAGCGTACGCGTCGGCCGCGCACGTCGCGCCGACGCCGTACACCGGCGACAAGCGCAACGCGATCGAGATCGGCCTGGCACGCGCGCGCCTCACGCGGCGCATCGTGACGACGCTGCCGTACTTCGGCATCGTGCCGCAGGTGCTGCTGCAGTCGGACCTGATCTTCACGACGACGCGCCGCTTCGCGACCCACTATGCGCAACTGCTGCCGCTCGTCGTCGCCACGCCGCCCGTGCCGTTCCCGCGCATCAAGAGCTACCTGCTCACGCACCCGCAACCCGATCGGCCGACCGACATCGCGTGGCTGTGCGCGCTGATGCAGAGCGTGTCCGACGAGCTGACGGTCGTCCGCACGCGCAAGCGCTGACGCCGCGGCCGGCGTGAAGCGCGGCTGGTCAGGCAGCGCGGCCGCTCAGGCCGTGCAGAAGGTTTCCTGCAGATGGGACCAGCGCACGACGCCCGCCGCATCACGCGTGAACACGGCGGTCGCGCGGCGCGCGGGCAGCTCGCCCGCTGCCGCGTGCTGCGCTTCGAGATAGGTGAGCACCGCATGCGCTGCGTCGGCCGCGAGCACGCGAATCTCCGACAGCGTGATGCGCAGCCCCGGCTTCGCGCCCGCCAGCTTCGCGAACAGCGCGCGCGTGCCGTCGTGGTCGACCACGCGGCCGTCGGTCAGGATCATCGTGAATTCACCGGAAAACGCCGCGAGCAGCGCGTCGAGCGCCGCCGGCGCGGTATCGACGCCGGACAGCCAGCGCTCGATGGCGACGAGGCTCGCGTCGAGCGCGTCGAGATAGACGGAGTGATCGGACATGGGCGCGTGCACGTTAAGATGAAGCGCGGCCCGCTGCCGCGCGTTGTCGTGCAGTGTAGGCAAAAACGCGCGGCCGTGCGCCGGCCGCGCGGGGTCGGCGTCTTATCGCATGCAACTCACATCGTCGCGTGCGCGCCCGGCCGCGACTGCCTTCGCAACGGCCACCGGCATGCCCGAGCGGGCCTGCAGCAGCTCCGCACAGACGGCCACCGCGATCGCGCCCGGCGCCTTGTCGACGATGCCCGCGACGCCGATCGGGCACACCATCTCCACGAGCCGCGCGGGATCGACGCCGCGCGCGGCGAGCCGGCGCTCGAACTTCACGCGCTTGGTGCGCGAGCCGATCATCCCGAAGTACGCATAGTCGCGCCGCCGCATGATCTGCGCGGCGAGCGAGAAGTCGAGCGCGTGGTTGTGCGTCATCACGAGGAAGTACGCGCCGGGCGGCGCCGCGTCGACGACGGCCTCCGGCGTGTCGGTCGGCTCCGGCTGCACGTTCGGCGGACATTCGTCCGGGAACAGCTCGTCGCGCGTGTCGACCCACTGCACGACGCACGGCAGCGCGCCGAGCAACGTGACGAGCGCGTGGCCGACGTGCCCCGCGCCGAACAGCACGACGTGCATCGGCGCCGGCGCGCCGGTCGCGCGGTTGCGGTGGCCGGTGCCTTGCGCGAACGGCGGGTTCGACGGCCGCGCGTTGCCGCACGCGCCGTCGCAGCCAGCCGCGGACGCGTGGGACGCGGGATGCGGTGGACGAGCGGGCCCGTTCACGTCAGCCTGCCCGCGCGGCGCTCGCCGCCCGCACCGCGCCGATCGCGCGCAGGATCGACTCGCCGGTGGCCGGCGCGTCGAGCGGCGGATTCACCCGGTAGTCGCCGACCGCGGCCACGGCGTCGCGCACCGCGAAGAACACCGAGAACGGCAGCAGCAGCGGCGGCTCGCCGACGGCCTTCGAACGGTGGATGCTGTCCTCGACGTTGCGGTTCTGGAACAGCCGCACGTTGAACTCGGGCGGCGTGTCGTTCACCGTCGGGATCTTGTACGTCGACGGCGCATGCGTCATCAGCTTGCCGCCCTGGTTCCACCACAGCTCCTCGGTCGTGAGCCAGCCCATCCCCTGGATGAACGCGCCTTCGACCTGGCCGATGTCGAGCGCCGGGTTCAGCGACGCGCCCACGTCGTGGAGTGCGTCGACGCGCAGCGTGCGCATCTCGCCCGTCAGCGTGTCGATCACCACTTCCGACACGGCCGCGCCGTACGAGTAGTAATAGAACGGCCGGCCCTGCAGCTTCGACTGGTCCCAGTACAGCTTCGGCGTCGCATAGAAGCCGTCGGACCACAGCTGCACGCGCGCGAGGTACGCCTTCGCGATCACTTCGCCGAACGGCACGCCATGGCCGCCGACCCACACCACGTCGTTGCCGAACTTCACGTCGGCCGCATCGACCTTGCCGTCGCCGAACTGCTTCGCCGCGAACACCGCGAGTCGCTCGCGCAACTGGCGCGCCGCATCCTGCGCGGCCTTGCCGTTCAGGTCCGACCCGGTCGACGCGGCGGTCGCGGACGTGTTCGCGACCTTGCTGGTATCGGTCGCCGTCACGCGGATCCGGCCGAAGCGGATGCCGAGCTCGTGCGCGACCACCTGCGCGACCTTCGTGTTGAGCCCCTGCCCCATCTCCGTGCCGCCGTGGTTCACGAGCACCGAGCCGTCGGTGTAGATGTGCACCAGCGCGCCGGCCTGGTTGAAGTGCGTGACGTTGAACGCGATGCCGAATTTCACCGGCGTGAGCGCGATGCCCTTCTTCAGCACCGCGTTGCGTGCGTTGAAGGCGCGCACGCCCGCGCGCCGCGCACGGTAGTCGCTCGTCGTCTCGAGTTCGCCGAGCAGCTCCTGCAGCACGTTGTCCTCGACCGTCTGCCCGTACGGCGTCACGTTGCGTTCGGTCTTGCCGTACAGGTTCGCGTAGCGCACGTCGAGCGGATCGCGGCCGAGCGAGCGAGCGATGTCGTCGAGGATGTATTCGATCGCGAACGCGCCCTGCGGGCCGCCGAAGCCGCGGAACGCGGTGTTCGACTGCGTGTTGGTCCTGCCGCAGTAGCCGGCGATGTCGACGTCGCCGAGCCAGTACGCGTTGTCGAAGTGGCACACCGCGCGCGTCATCACCGGGCCGGACAGGTCGGCCGAGAAGCCGCAGCGCGACGTCATGTCGAGCGCGACGCCGTCGATGCGGCCGTCGTCGTCGTAGCCGACGTCGAAGCGGTAATGGAAGTCGTGCCGCTTGCCGGTGATCATCATGTCGTCGTCGCGGTCCGGGCGCAGCTTCACCGGGCACAGCAGCTTCCACGCGGCGAGCGCCGCGCAGCACGCGAACAGGCCCGACTGCGATTCCTTGCCGCCGAACCCGCCGCCCATCCGGCGGCATTCGACCAGCACGTTGTGCGACGCGACGCCGAGCACGTGCGCGACGAGGTGCTGCATCTCGCTCGGGTGCTGCGTCGAGCAATACACGTGCATGCCGTCGTCGTCCTTCGGCACCGCGTACGCGATCTGCCCTTCCAGATAGAACTGCTCCTGCCCGCCGAGCAGCATCTCGCCCGACTCGCGGTGCGGCGCGACCGCGAGCCGCGCGGCCGCATCGCCGCGTGCGAGCTTCAGCGGCGGGATCACGTAAGTTTCGGCCGCGCGCGCTTCCTGCGCGGTCAGGATCGCCGGCAGCTCCTCGTAGTCGACCTGCGCGCGACGCGCGGCGAGCCGCGCGATGTCGTGCGACGTCGCGACGACGATGAACATCGGCTGGCCGACGAACTGCACGACGCCCTTCGCGAGCACCGGATCGTCGTGGATGATCGGACCGCAATCGTTGACGCCCGGAATGTCGTCGGCCGTGAACACGGCGACCACGCCCGGCGTCGCGCGCACCGCGTCGAAGTTCATCGACACGATCTTCGCGTGCGGCTTCGCCGACAACCCGAGCGCCGCGTGCAGCGTGCCGGCGACGATCGGAATGTCGTCGGTGTAGGTGGCGCGCCCGCTCACGTGCAGGTGGGCGGATTCGTGGGCGCGCGACACGTGCACCTGCGCGGCGTCGGCTTGCGGGTCGAGGGTGCTCAGGAACGGTTCTGCTTGCTGGTTCATGTTCGGTATTCTCCGTCTTCAGACGCGCGCCGATGCATCGGCAACGTCGGCGCCGGCTTCGGCGGCCACTTCACGCACGTTCAGGGCTTGCGGCGGCAGCGGGTCGTGCGGACGCGTCTCCAGCCAGAACCGGTACACCAGGTTCTTCGCGGTATCGAGCCGATACCCGCTCGTCGCGCGCATGTCCGACAGCGGCTGGTAGTCGCGCTCGAGCGCCTGCATCGCGGCCTGCGCGGTGGCTTCGTGCCACTGCGCGCCGTCGAGCACCGCCTCCGTGTGGGTCGCGCGCTTGGGTGTCGCGGCCATCCCGCCGAACGCGATGCGCGGCTCGCGGATCGTGTCGCCGTCCGCGATGAACGCGAATGCCGCGCACACGGCCGAGATGTCCGAGTCGAAGCGCTTCGACAGCTTGTAGGTGCGGAACTGCAGCTGTTCGCGCGCGCCGGTGCGGGTCGGCACCTTCAGGCCGACGACGAATTCGTGCGGCGCCATGTCCTTCTGCTGGTAGCCCGTGTAGAGCGCCTCGAGCGGCAGCTCGCGCACCGTGTCGCCGCCGCGCAGCACCACGCGCGCGCCGAGCGCGATCAGTCCCGGCATCGAATCGCCGATCGGCGAGCCGTTCGCGACGTTGCCGCCGATCGTACCCGCGTTGCGGATCGGCAGCGACGCGAAGCGCTTCCACATCTCGGTCAGCTCCGGATACGTGCCGGCCAGCGCCGCATAGGCCTTCTCGACCGTCACGCCCGCGCCGATCTCGATCCAGTCGCCACGCTCCGCGAGCCGCTGCAGTTCGGCGATCTGGCCGACGTAGATCAGGTCGTCGAGCCGGCGCATCTGCTTGGTGACCCACAGGCCGATGTCGGTGCTGCCGGCGAGAATGCGCGCGTCGGGACGCTCGGCCTTCAGCGCGGCCAGCGCGTCGAGCGTGCGCGGCGCCGCGAAGCGTGCACCGTCGACCGTCGTGTAGTCGAACGTGTCGTCGCGCTTGAGCGACGCGAGCGTGCGGGCCAGCGCGGCCGTGTCGACCGGCGCCGACGGGGCCGGCGCGCCTTCGCCGGCCGCACCTTCGCCGGTCGCATCGAACATCCGCACCGCCGCATCGACGATCGGACGATAGCCGGTGCAGCGGCACAGGTTCCCGGTCAACGCGTCGGCGATCTCGGTGCGCGTCGGCACGTCCTTCGCCTTCGCGCACGCGCTGCCGCAGCCTTCGTGGCCGTGCTTCTCGTACAGCGCCCACATCGACATCACGAAGCCGGGCGTGCAGAACCCGCATTGCGAGCCGTGGCAGTCGACCATCGCCTGCTGCACCGGATGCAGCGTGCCGTCCGGCTGGCGCAGGTCCTCGACCGTCAGCAGCGCCTTGCCGTCGAGCGTCGGCAGGAACTGGATGCACGCGTTGACGGCCTTGAACTCGACCGCGCCGGCGTCGGTCAGCTCGCCGACGACGACCGTGCACGCGCCGCAGTCGCCTTCCGCGCAGCCTTCCTTGGTGCCGGTGCAATGCGCGTCCTCGCGCAGGTATTGCAGCACGGTGCGGGTCACGTCCGCGCCGCTGACTTCGCGGATCGCGTGACGATGGTAGAAGCGGATCGACTCACTCATGTCTCGATGGTTCTTCAAATGGGGGGCAAGGCGGCCTGCGCGGAGCGCTCGACCGACGTTTTTCTGACAGTTTGCACGCTATCACCGTCAAATTCCGCAACCCATAGCCCATCACGCATGCGGCCCATATAACTGCCGCGATATGCGCGCCGCGCCGGCCGACAGCCTTGTCGCACGGTGCGCCCGGGCCCGCCCTGATCGCCCGCGACCGTCCGTGATCCGCCAGAACAAGGTTCGATTAACTAAATGGTACCTGCGGGAAAACCGGTTCCATGGGAAAATCCCGATTCCCTTTTCCGCCGTTTTCCGTTCGTTTCACCACTCGTTCCGACCCCATGTCAACCGATTCCGCCACACCGCCGCGCAGCGGGCTCGCGGTCACGCTGCAAATCGTGTCCGTCGTCTGCTTCACGTTCATCTGCTACCTGACCATCGGCCTGCCGCTCGCGGTGCTGCCGGGCTTCGTCCACGACGACCTCGGCTTTTCCGCGATCGTCGCGGGCGGCGCGATCAGCGTCCAGTACTTCGCGACGCTCGCGTCGCGGCCGCTCGCCGGGCGCCTCGCCGATACGCTCGGGCCGAAGCAGACGGTGCTGCGCGGGCTGATCGGCTGCGGCGTGTCGGGCGTGCTGCTGCTCGTCGCGCTGCTGCTCGCGCACTGGCCGGTCGCGAGCCTCGTGCTGCTGGTCGCGAGCCGGCTCGTGCTGGGCGTCGGCGAAAGCCTGTGCGGCACCGGCGCGATCCTGTGGGGCATCGGCCGGGTCGGCGTCGCGCACAACGCGAAGGTGATCTCGTGGAACGGCATCGCGACCTACGGCGCGCTCGCGCTCGGCGCGCCGGTCGGCGTCGCGATCGCGCATACGCTGAATCCGGCGCTGATCGGCGTGATCGTCATCGCGCTGGCCGCGCTCGGCTTCTACCTCGCCCGCCTGATCGATCCGGTGCCGCTCGTGCACGGCGAACGGATGTCGTACGCGAGCGTGTTCACGCGCGTGCTGCCGCACGGCCTCGGCCTCGCGCTCGGGTCGGCCGGCTTCGGCTCGATCGCCACCTTCGTCACGCTGTACTACGCGGCGCGCCACTGGCCGAACGCCGCACTGTCGCTGACGGTATTCGGCACGCTGTTCATCGGCGCGCGCCTGCTGTTCGCGAATACGATCAAGACCTACGGCGGCTTCCGCGTCGCGATCGTGTCGTTCGCGTTCGAATGCTCGGGCCTCGTGCTGCTGTGGCTCGCGCCGGTGCCGCACGTCGCGCTCGTCGGCGCGGCGCTCACGGGCTTCGGCTTCGCTCTGATCTTCCCGGCGCTCGGCGTCGAAGCCGTCGCGCTCGTGCCACCCGCGAGCCGCGGTGCGGCGCTGTCCGCGTACTCGGTGTTCCTCGACCTGTCGCTCGGCATCACCGGCCCGCTCGCCGGCTATGTCGCGGGCGCGTTCGGCTATCCCCAGGTGTTCCTGTTCGCGGCGGTGGCCGCCGCCGCGGGCGTCGCGCTGTCGATGATGCTGTACCAGCGGCAGGCGCGCGTGGCGGGCAGCGGCGCGGCGGCCTGATCCCGCCGGCACCGTGCCCGGCAGCCCGGCGGCCGGTCGCGAACGTCGCACCGCCGCCGGGCCAAAAGAAAACGCCCGCGCGATGCGGGCGTTTCGTCATCCGTCGACCGGGTACGGCGGCCGCGCGGCCCGATCAGGCCGTGCGCAGAAACAGCCGGCGCGTGAGGTCGAACGCGACGAGATTGCCGGCCACCACGAGCAGCAGCCCGATCACCGCCAGCGGCGACCACTGGTAGCCCTCGAACACCGTCGACACGGCCAGCGCGACGATCGGGAACAGCACCGTGCAGTACGCGGCGCGCTCCGGCCCGATCCGGCCGACGAGGGTCAGGTACGCGGTGAAGCCGATCACCGAGCCCGGCACGGCCAGGTACACGAGCGCGCCGAGATAGCGCGGGCTCATGTCGGGCGTGAACGGCATCCCGGCCAGCGCGCTGCCGACGGTCAGGATCGCCGCGCCGATCAGCATCGCCCAGCCGTTGGTCGCGAGCGGGTGCAGCCCCATCGACTGCATCCGGCTCGACAGCAGGTTGCCCGCCGAGAAGCACATCGTGCCGGCGAACGCGATCGCGAGCCCCGTCCAGGTCGCGTGGTCGTCGAGATGGCCGGCCATCTGCTGCCAGAACAGGCACGCGATGCCGGTCAGGCCGAGCAGCGCGCCGGCGATCGCCGACGGCCGCAGCGGGCGGCCCATGAACAGCCGCCCGTTGATCGAGTTCAGCAGCGGCGCGGTCGAGAAGATCACCGCGACGAGCCCGCTCGGCACGACCTGCTCCGCGTAGTAGAAACACAGGAAGTTCAGGCAGAACAGCGCGAAGCCCTGCGCGACGAGAAAGCGCCACGCTTCGCGCGGCGGGCGCGCCGGCCGGCGCATCACGCGCAGCAGCGCGAACAGCACGGCGGCCGCGAGCCAGAAGCGCCACGCGATCGATACGGGCGGCGGCACCGAGCCGAGTTGCCACTTGATCGCGATCCAGGTGGTGCCCCAGATCAGCACGGTGACGAAATAAAGCGACAGGTTCATGGCGGCAATCCGGAAAATCGGGTGAATCGGGATCCCGACTATGCCGCCGCACGGCGCGTGCCGATTGTCCGGAATTGCGGTCTTTTTCGGCGCGCCGCACGCGTCGCCGCGCGCCCGCTTATACTCGGCGCATCATGAGCTTCTCCCTCTGCGCCCCGCCCATCGACCGCGCCGCCGCCCTGGCCGGCGGCGATCTGCCGTTCGGCCTGCAATCGGTCTGCCGCACGCTCGCCGACGCCAACGCGACGCTCGAGCGCTTCGCGTGGCTCGGCGACCATCTCGCGATCGCCGAATGGACGCGGATCACCGACGAAAGCGAGACGGTCTACGAGCAGCCTGGCCACCACACGCTGTCGTGCTATCTCGACGGCGGCTACCGGACCGAGCGCCAGCGCGTGCCGCGCTACGGCGCGCCGAGCCTGCTGTGCGCGCTGCCGGGCGACCATGAATCGCGCTGGTGGGTGCGCGGCGAAATGCATTTCGTCCACCTGTATTTCCTGCCCGAGCACTTCACGCAGCGCGCGATCCGCGAGCTCGATCGCGAGCCACGCGAGCTGAAGCTCGCGGATCGCACCTACTTCGAGGATGCCCGGGTCGCCGCGCTGCTGCGCTCGCTCGCGCTGGAGGGCTGGGACGATGCCGACGAGCGGCTGCGCGTGAACGAGACCGCGCACGACGTGCTGAGCCTGCTGTTGCGCGGGCAGAGCACGACGCGCACCGATACGTCGTTCCGCGGCGGGCTCGCGCCGGCCGTGCGCCGCCGCGTGCGCGACTACATCGACACGTATCTCACGCAGCCGCTGACGCTCGGCGAACTCGCCGAGGTCGCCGCGCTGTCCGAATACCATTTCTCGCGGATGTTCCGGCTGTCGTTCGGCCGCGCGCCGCACGCGTGGGTAGCCGAGCAACGGCTCGCCCGCGCCCGCGAGCTGCTGCGCACGACGGCACTGCCGCTCGCGCAGATCGCGGCCGCCTGCGGCTACGCGAACGCCGGCCACTTCAGCCATCGCTTTCGCGACGCGCACGGCACGACGCCGAATACGTACCGGCGCGCGATGCAGGGCCGCTGAGCGCGGCCCGCTTCCTCGTTTCGTCGCGGCGTCGCGCTTACGCGCCGCGCCGCGACAGTTCCTGCTCGAGCGCCGCGACGCCGGCCGGCAGGTCGACCGGCACCTTCAGGTCGACCATCGTGCGGCCGAACGCATGCAGCGTGCGGAACAGGTTGTGTTCGCGGCACTGCTCGCCCATCTGGCCGATCCGCACGATCGGCAACCCGAACGAACCCGAGATCTCGACCTGGTACTGCTTCGAGATATGGCCGCAGACCATCCCGGGCGTGAGCCCTTCCGGCGTCTCGATCCCGACCACCGAATTGAGCCGGCAGTCCTTCGGCGCATAGAGCTTGAGCCCCATCGATTCGACGCCCGCCTGGAGCGCCAGCGAGCAGCGCAGGTGGCGCGCGAAGCGGCTCTCGAGCGTCTCCGCGCAGACGAGCCGCAGCGCCTCGTGCAGCGCGAGCACGCCCGACACGGGCGCCGTGTAGTGATAGCCGGCGTTGTGCCAGAAGTTCTCCGCGAGCGCCATGTCGAGGCACCAGTGCGCATTCGGCTCGGGGCGATTCTTCATGCGCTCCCACGCGGCGTCGGAGAACGCGATCAGCGACACGCCCGGGATCGACGACAGCCCCTTCTGGCCGCCGGTGATCACCGCGTCGATGCCCCATGCGTCCATCTCGAGCGGCATCGTCGACAGCGTGCACACCGCGTCGACGACGACCAGCGCGCCGGCCGCCTTCGCGAGCGCCGCGATGTCGCGCAGGTCGCGGTTCCACACGGTGTTCGACGTCTCGCCCTGCACGATCGTGACGATCTCGGGCCGCTCGCGCGCGATCGCGTCGGCGATCTCGTCGAGGCTCGCGACCGCGCGATCGGCCACTTCGAGCGTCGCGACGTCGGCGCCGACGCGCGTGGCCATCTCGGCCATCCGCGCGCTGAAGAAGCCGTTGCGGATCGACAGCACGCGCGTGCCGCGCCATGCGAGGTTCGAGATCGCCATTTCCATCGCGGCCGAACCGGGGCCCGCGACACCGAGCACCCACTTCGTGCGGGTCTGGAACACGTAACGCGCCATCTCCTTCACCTGCTCGATGATCTTCGCCATCGTCGCGCCGAGGTGGTTGATCACGATCGTGTTCGCCTTGGCCACCGCGGCCGGGATCGGGACCGGGCCGGCCCCCATCATCAGCAGCGGTTCTTCGGGCAGGATCGCGTCGAGCGGCACGACGACGGGACAGGGAATCGGCGAGTAATCGATGGACATGGCTGGAAAAAGATGAGGAAAGGAAGTGCCCGGACGCGCCGCGGCACTGCGCCCGCAGCACCGCGCCCGTGGCACGGCGCAGCGAACTGATCGATCATTCCGCGTTCCGCCGCCTCGCGCAAGAGGCACGCACGTGCGGACAGCGCGACGCTGGCCCGGTCGCCGGACCGGGCCAGCCGGCCGCGCACCGCGCGCGCGATGGCCTTCCGGATTGAAAAAACGATTGGCTGCCGGGTGCGAAACGGTTCCATTCGGGTTCCGGACGCGCGATTTTCTCGGCCAATATCGAAACGATTCTTCGAAACCGGTGGTTCAGCGCCTTTCGTGGACCGAACGAAATACACCGACCACCTGATACAAATCGCGGAGCGAATTCGATACACAAAATCCGAACGTGGAAAAAACATCCACCATTGCGGTATGTATTGGGGAACGACTCCCGAATTCGCCGTGCCCCGGCGCGCCGCAATTTACCCCAACCCATTGATTGGAATATGGAATCCTCGAAACAGCGACGCATATTCGAATACCGCGACGGTTTTCCAGCGCACGTCCTTGCTGCATTGCAACCTTAAACCGGTACCCGCGATTTCGATTTTACGCAAGCCGCCCGTTTTCTCAGGTTGACGGATATCGGTTCCGCATTTAACAATTGTCTGCGGAATCGAAAATCTCATTTTCGATACGAGAGCGAACTGGGGCCGCGCGATGCGTTTTCGACGTTGCGTGGCAAAAAATCACAACCAAAATCAATCAACCGGGCCAGAAATACGCAAGCCATGAACCAGATTCAGACCATGCGTGTATTCGTCTGCGTCGCCGAGCAGCAAAGCTTCCGGCGCGCGGCGCACCATCTCGGCGTGTCCAATGCGCTCGTCACGCGTTCGATCGCGATGCTCGAGGGCCACCTGAACACACGGCTGATCCATCGCACCACGCGCAACCTGTCGCTCACCGAGGCCGGCGTGCGCTACCTCGATGGTTGCCGCGCGCTGCTCGAGGAATTCGATCACCTCGAATCGTCCGTCGCGCATGCCGTGCGCGAGCCGGCCGGCACGCTGCGCGTCGTCGCGTCGGGGCTGCTGTCGCCGCTGGCGCTGACGCCGCTCGTCAGCAGCTTCCGGCACCGCTACCCGGAGCTGCGCGTGCAGTTGACCGTCGCCGAAGGGCCGCTCGACGTGCTCGATTCGGGCTACGACGTCGGCATCGTCACCGGCACCCGGCTCGACGGCAACCCGTCGCTGATCGGCCATGCCCTCGCGCCGAACCCGTTCGTCGCGTGCGCGGCGCCGGCCTATCTCGACCGCCGCGGCGAGCCGCGCGTGCCCGACGACCTCCCGGGCCACGACTGGGTCACGCTCGCGCCGCACCAGCACGCGCCGACGTGGCAACTGGTCGGCCACGACGGCGTCGCCCATTCGGTCACGGTGCGCCCCGCCTGCACCGTCAACCAGCTCGCGCTCGTCCAGGCGGCGGCCGTGGCCGGCGCCGGCATCGCGATCCTGCCCGAGCCGTGCGTGGCCGATGCCCTCAACCACGGCACGCTCGTGCGGCTGATGGCCGGCTACCGGATCGACGATCCCGACGCGCAGTTGTCACTCGTCTATCCGAACCGCCAGTACGTGCCGGCCCGCACGCGCAGCTTCGTCGAGCACGCGCTCGAGCACTTCAGCGCGCCGTCCGCCCGCGACCACACCGACTACGGCTTCCTGCGGCCGGTGCGCGGCCCCGAACGTTCCGACATCGTCACGGGCCTGCAGTAAACTGCGCGCGTCAGCCATCGGAGGTGCAGCGTGCGCGTGATCCTGTTCAGCAGCCGGCAGTACGACGACGATTCGTTCACCGCCGCCAACCGGCCGTTCGGCTATCGGCTGCACTTCCAGCCGTCGCACCTCGACGCGGAAACCGCGATCCTCGCGCACGGCTATGACGTCGTCTGCCCGTTCGTCAACGACACCGTCGACGCGGCCGTGCTCGAACGGCTCGCCGACGGCGGCACGCGGCTGATCGCGCTGCGCTCGGCGGGCTTCAACCATGTCGACCTCGCCGCCGCCGAGCGGCTCGGCATCGCGGTCGTGCGGGTGCCCGCGTATTCGCCGCACGCGGTCGCCGAGCACGCGGTCGCACTGATCCTCGCGCTCAACCGCCGCCTGCCGCGCGCCGTCGCCCGCACCCGCGAAGGCGACTTCTCGCTGAACGGCCTGCTCGGCTTCGACCTGCACGGCAAGACCGTCGGCGTGATCGGCACCGGCATCATCGGCAGCGTGTTCGCGAAGATCATGATGGGCTTCGGGATGCACGTGCTCGCGCATTCGGTGCCGCCGTACAACGACGAACTGATCGCGTTCGGCGCCCGCTACGTCGAGCTCGACGAACTGCTGCATCGTGCCGACATCGTCAGCCTGCATTGCCCGCTGCTGCCGTCGACACACCACCTGATCAACGAGCGGACGCTCGCGCGAATGAAGCACGGCGCGATGCTGATCAACACCGGGCGCGGCGGCCTCGTCGATGCGCAGGCGCTGGTCGACGCGCTCAAGAACGGCCAGCTCGGCCATCTCGGGCTCGACGTGTACGAGGAGGAAAGCGGGCTGTTCTTCGAGGATCACTCCGACCTGCCGCTGCAGGACGACGTGCTCGCGCGCCTGCTGACGTTCCCGAACGTGATCGTCACGTCGCACCAGGCGTTCTTCACGCGCGAGGCGCTGGCCGAGATCGCGCACACGACGCTGCTGAACATCGAGGCGTGGCATGCGGGCGCGCCGCAGAACGTCGTGACGGCAAATCGCTGAGAAACGGCCAATTCGACGGCCCGCAGCGCATCCGCAATCGTTTGCTTGCGCCCCATGCCGCGCACCACCCCTTTCTTCGTCAACAATTCCGCGCATTGTTTCGAATGAAGTAACGTTTCGCGCGCGCCGTCTGCTATCGTTGCGCCGACGTCATCCCTGCCTTCGCCGCTCATGCGTTTCGACGATTCCGACATCGCCGCCGTCTACCGCGCCATCTTCGAACGGCGCGACATGCGCCACTTCACGCCGGCGCCCGTCGATCCGGCCGTGCTCGCGCGCCTGCTGCGCGCGGCGCACCACGCGCCGAGCGTCGGCTTCATGCAGCCGTGGCGCTTCATCCGCATCACCGATCCCGCCTTGCGCACCGCGATTCACGCGCTGGTCGAGGCCGAACGCCGCGCGACGGCCGACGCCCTCGGCGAGCGCCAGGACGAATTCATGCGACTGAAGGTCGAGGGCGTGCGCGAATGCGGCGAGCTGCTGGTCGTCGCGCTCGCCGACGGCCGCGAACGCCACGTGTTCGGCCGCCGCACGCTGCCGGAGATGGATCTGGCCTCCGCCGCGTGCGCGATCCAGAACATGTGGCTCGCCGCGCGCGCGGAAGGGCTCGGCATGGGCTGGGTGTCGTTGTTCGACGTCGATGCGGTGCGCACGCTGCTGCGGATGCCCGACGGCGCGAAGCCGATCGCCGTGCTGTGCGTCGGGCACGTCGATGCGTTCTATGCGAAGCCGATGCTCGAGGAAGAACGCTGGGCCGCGCGGATGCCGATCGAAGCGTGCCTGTTCGAGAACGGCTGGGACGCTCCGGCGGCCATCGATGGGGCCGATTCGGCTGCGTCGCCCGCAGGCCCGGACAGCGAAACGAAGCACACCCCGGACGCGATGCCCGACCGGTCGTCCGGACGCATCGCGTGATCGACGGCCGGCGGTCGCCATCATCCCGGCCCTGACACCGCCCAAATCCCACACTGTGAGCTTCCCGGTCGCCGCCTCGTCGCACGCCGGCAACAAGCGTTCTGGCCCCAAGCATAGGGGTTTTCACTGAAGTAGAATCGCGGCTGACCTTCGCCTCCCCCCCGCC
>NZ_JACCQA010000053.1:0-36888 GCF_015712215.1 Burkholderia sp. 9779_493 | reverse complement strand
CAGTGTCCACAATTCATCGTCGATGATCGGCTTGGCCATCTCCTCAGTCTCGGTTGTTCCGATGCCTGAGGTTAACAGCTCACCGCGAAAGTTAACAGCCCCACGGGGCCTTTTTGAAACCGTCTCTAAGGGAGCGAGTTCATCCGGCAGCGCAGCCAGCGTGCCGTCTTTCTTGGCCTGATGGTATTTCTCGGTGATGTTGCGCTTTTTGTCGACGTAGCCGTTCTGAATCAGGTAGAACTCGATGTCGGTCGCTTGATCTTCTGTGACGGTCACTGAGCCCGTGGCTGTGGTCACCATCTTGCCAGTAAAGAATGCCTTGTCCGCCACGCGCGGCCGTTCCGACAGCGACTCGCTGATGTCCTTCTGCAGCGCGGCCACGAAGTCCTTGTAGCTCTCGCTGGCAACCACGGTCAGCACGTTCACTTCGTGAACGGTAGCCGGATGATCCATCCGGTCGCCTGTCTGGTTGACGGACAGCCGCAAGCCACGCCCCACCTCCTGACGTCGGGAGACGGTGTTGTCGCTGTGCTTGAGCGCGCAGATGACGAACACGTTCGGGTTGTCCCAGCCTTCGCGCAGGGCGGAGTGCGAAAAGATAAAGCGCACCGGCTCGGACAAAGACAGCAAGCGCTCCTTGTCTTTCAGGATCAGGTCGTAGGCGTCTACGTCATCGGACAGGCCCGCGTTCTCGCCGCGCGCGGCGACAGCCGAATCCACCTGTCGCTTGCTCTTTTTGTCGATGGAAAAGTAGCCGCTATGGGTTTTGCCCACAGCAATACCCTTCAGGTACCTGACGTAAGCCGTCTCGTCCAGTTCGAGCACCTCGTTCAGGTACTGCGTGTATTCCTCTTCAAAGATTCGGGAATATTCGCCCTTTTCGTCCGCCTTTGTGTAGTCGCGGTACTTGGCCACCTCGTCGATGAAGAACAGGGTCAGTACCTTCACGTCTTGCTGGAACAGCGTCTGCTCCTTGTCGAAGTGCGCCTTGATGGCTTCCCGAATCTGGATGCGGCGCAGCGCGGCCTCGGTTACGTCGCCGGTAGCGTCGCCGACCGTCAGCTCCACGCCATTGGCAAAGCTCAGGGTGTCGGTGTTGGCGTTGATGTCCGTCACCACGTAATTGCGGTACTGATCCAACCCGCCCGACAGGTCGAACAGGTTGTCGCCCTTGCCAAGCTTGCGCAGCACGCGCTTGATGTCGCCATTGGCGAGCTTGTGCTCCAACTCCACCCGCGCCTCGGGCGGTTTCTTGCTCGAAATTTCGATGGATTGCAGGTACAGATAGCCAGCCGTGCCCGCCAGCCCCTTCACCGCGATGCCACGCACAGCAATTTTCTTCACCAGCTTCTGGTTGTAGGCGTCCAGCGCATCGAGGCGATGAATCTTGTTGTGGGTGGTTTTGTGAGTCGCCGAGTAGCGCAGCACCATCAGCGCCTTGAACTCCTCAAGGGATTTCAGCGTCGCCGTACCTTCCATCTTCTGCGGCTCATCCAGAATCAGGATGGGACGATTGGCGCTGATGATGTCGATTGGTCTACGTGACTGGAAATCATCCAAGCCGACCATTTCAGTCTCGCCTTTGGCATTCACCCTTGGCGTTCCGTATATGCGGCGAGCATCTGCCCCTCGTGAGGCGAACGCCTGCACGTTGATCACCATCACGTTGATGCCCGCGTTCGACGAGAAGCTCTCCAGGTGGTGCAGTTGCTTGGAGTTGTAGATGAAGAAGCGCGCCTTCTTGTGGTACGTCTCCAGGAAGTGCTCGGCCGTGATCTCCAGCGACTTGGCCACGCCCTCACGGATGGCGACGCTGGGCACGACAATGATGAACTTGCTCCAGCCGTACAGCTTGTTCAGTTCGAAGATGGTCTTGATGTAGCAGTAAGTCTTGCCCGTGCCGGTTTCCATCTCGATGTCAAGATTGACCTTGGCCACCTTGGTCCTGACCAGCGTATCCGACAACGGCAGGTTCTGCCCCCGCTGGACGGCCTGGATGTTGTCCAGCAGCGCTGTTTCCGACAGCGTGAAGTCGGCGTTGCGAAACGCGGCTTCCTTTTCCGCTGCAGCTTCAGGCGAAGCGGCCTCCAGCGCGAGCGCCGCTTGCGGGCTCTCTGGGGCTACTTTCTGGCTACCGGGATCGAGCCGGTAGCGAATGCCGCCGTGATGTGGAACCTGCCCCTTGAAGCAGTCCACCACCGCCTGTACGGCGGCAGTCTGGTAGGCCTGCGTCTTGAATTTCAGCTTCATCGCGGCCCCCTCAGATGCTCTTCACTTCGGTGGATGGCGACAACAGCTTGAAGATCTGCTCCACGTTGATCTTGACGGCGCTGTCCTTGAACCCGGCATCGCGGAACACCACGCGCAGCGGCTTGTGCGTGGCAAGTTCCTTGACGAAGGCTTCGTCGATACCGCCGTGTGCATCAAAACACGCGGCCAGTGCGTTGCCGTCCACGAAGAACACATCCTTGCCCTGGATAACCTTCTTCTCAATGGGCAGGGCAAGATCAACGCCCCAGTCCAGCATCACCTGGAACAGCAGATCTTCCGCCGTGCGGCCGGGTTTGATGTTGTCCACGAACAAGTCGAGGTTGGCCTTGTCGAGCGCATCGGGAGCGTAGTAGACGTCGGCCATGTTCGAGGTGTCGATCTTGAGGACGCGGAAGCCGGTGTCCGACTGAGGGTTGCTCTTACTGATCTGCTTGCTCGCACGGCGAATGCGCTCCTTACTGACTTCGGCAATGGTTTTATATCCGGCCTTAGCTGCTTCTGAATCTTCTGCACAAGGCTCTGGCAACTGCACCATCACGAAACGGCGCTTACCACCGTCTTCGGCGTTCCTCTTCAGAACTGCGTGTGCTGTCGATGCCGAGCCCGCAAAAAAATCGATAACGATTGAGTTCTTATCTGTTATCTGCTCAAGAAAAGCTTCAATAAGCCGAGTGGGTTTCGGGAAACTGAAGATGCCGCTACCTACCAAGGAATTCACCTCTCGTGTTCCATCACCAGTCGATATCCCCTGAATTACAGAAGAAATATTCTTAAACACACTTTCCATTTCGTTCAGGAATAGCTTCTGTCGGGGTCTTCCTTCCATACTAGACGGCCATAGAACTCGCTTTTCGGCAATCTTCTTTGCCATGGTGACTGGCTCGAAGCGCCACCCCTTGGGCGGGCATCCGTAGTTGATACCAGTCTCCGGGTCGATCAAATCGAAATGCAAGTTAGGTCGCTTATCTCGTGTGGCAAGTCCTGTCATATCTGCGCTTCTCCATGGCCCACGCGGGTCATCATCTGGATTCTTAAACTTATCCAGATCCTTTTCACTCCCCCGAAGTGAAGCGTCATTCGAGTTTGTGTAGCAGACGATGTACTCGTGATCGGTAGAGAGGCCGGTCACTGCCCTCGTGTCCTCACTAACTCTGGACTTCCAAACAAAGGTTCCTACAAAATTCTCTCGACCAAAAACCTCGTCATAAATCTTTTTCATGTTGTCAATTTCGATATCGTCGATGCTGGCGAAAATGAACCCATCTTCGGCGAGAAGCCGCTTGGCAAGCCTGATGCGCGGATAGATTAACGACAACCAATCTGAATGAAACCGCCCGTTTGCTGAGGTATTGGCAACCAAGCGATTGCCTTTCTCATCTTTCTGGTTTGATCTCTTCAAATACTCTTCGGAACCCTCAACAAAGTCGTCCTCGTAGATAAAATCATTTCCCGTGTTATACGGCGGGTCGATGTAAATCATCTTGACCTTGCCAAGATAGGTCTCCTGCAACAGCTTCAACGCATCTAGGTTGTCGCCTTCGATGAACAGGTTCTTCGTCGTATCGAAGTTCACGCTTTCCTCGCGCACCGGGCGCAAGGTCTTGGCAATCGGCGCATTGGCCGTCAGTAGCGCTTCACGCTTGCCCGGCCAGTTCAGGTGATAGCGTTCCTGCGGCCCTTCGACGATGGAACTGGACAGTTCCTGCCTGAGCTGGTCGAAGTCCACCGCCAGCTTCACGCTGCCGTCCTCGCCTCGCGCCTCGGTCACGCAACCGGGAAACAACTCGCGGATACGCGCGATGTTGTCTTCGGTCAGGTTGGGCGAGTGCATTTTCAGTTTGTCCACGAATAACAACCTCTTGAAATTTTTGCTTTGTGTACAGTCCAGCAGCTTTTAGGTACGGACACGCAAGGGCGGAACCCTGGCATCGAGCCGTGCCTTGATCTGGGTATAGAGTTGAGCCAAAAGATTCTCCTTGTCACGCAGGCTGACCAAAAGCGAATAACCTTCTTCGCTGTCGCACAGGCTTTCCCCCCACGGAAAGTCATTGCGCGTGACCACCACAAACAGCTTTTTTGTTCGTAGTGCCGAATCTTTCTGGAATTGTATGAACCGCCAAAAATCAGCTTGAGCCGTACCTTTGCTGCGGGCCACCTGGCCAATGCTGGCGCCAGCTAGTTCCTTGATGCTCTGATAATCTTCTTTTTTTGTCGCCTTGTTGAACATGGTCGTGACGTGTTCAAGGTCACGAGCAGCGACCAGCCTGAAGTCAATGCGTGTGGCGCGATACTTGATGCGCGTGGAGCGAACAGGCGGTGTATAGGCCAGCGCGATAGCAATTTCCCGCAGGCGCTTTTTGCCTCCGCTGGTGAATTCCGGCGGGATGGGTATTTCGTAAAAGTGGTGCCGCTTGTTCTCGATCTTTCCATTCGTAATCAGCGTGACGGCGTTCTCCAGCGAGCGATGCAGTGCGGTTTCATCCACCTGCCCATAACCACACGCACGTTTAAGTGCCTTATGCTGATCCATCAGTTGTTGGCTGGGCTCTGGCAGCACTGCGTTCAGACAGAGTTGGGCACGCACGAAGTTGGCAGTTGCATCCGGGTGTTCATGAAGCACGGAAGCGGCCAGATGCGCTACTTGGGGTGCAGCCATGCTGGTGCCAACATCCACCATAAAAGGATGACCGCCCGCAAACTCGTAACCGGTCGATACCACGCCCAGCCCAGCGGTTCTGTCCAGTAATGCGTAGTTGGCGCGTGTATTGATTGCCCAATTTCCACCATATGCCATCAGCTCCGGCTTGATAGCTCCATCGACAGAATGGCCGCTACGAGTGAATGGCGATGGCTGGTCCGGCTGTGCAATCGGTAGTTCCGCAGGGTCCGCAGAATGGTACTGGCTGTTGAAGGTTTGGTTGTGGCGCGCCAGACTACCAACCGTCAGCACATTCAATGCCGGTGCTGGTTCGATGAGCCGCCAGTCGTCATTCGAAAGATAGGTCGGGTATTGATCACGCCATTCCAAACCATCCGGAGAGCGCTCATTGATTCGATGATTGCCAGAGGACACCACAAACAGCACACCCAGTTCCCGCGAGAGGGTATCCAGCGTCACCGACAAGCCTTTCAGGTGTCCGCCCATGTAGGGCTTGTTGGCATCTCCGAAAGACAGGTTGAACACTTTGCAACCGTGCTCTCTTACAAAGTAGCGAACGGCTTCTTCTATCTGGTTCTCCACAAAGCCCGTGGTGTTCTCATTGTGTTTATCGAGAATCCTGCCGCTGTACAAGCGCAAGGTTGGGACAAAGGTGCTAGCACGCAGGTGTTTTTCAAAGTCACCGTAAAGAGCCAGACCGGCAACATGTGTGCCGTGCCCGTTTTCATCGTGCGGGCCTTCGCCCGGCAAGAAGCTCTTGGCCTCGCCGACAGCGGCTTTCAGCAGAGGATGGCCATCGGCAATGCCACTATCGAGCACCACCACGCCTGGCGCTTGCTCTGAAGGAGCCTGGATATCAGGAATCTTCTGAATATCCTGAAAGACGACCGATCGCTCCAGCGCAAAGTTGGGCGGCAAGTCGACGGATCGGACATCCCGATGGTGAAGCAGCATGCCAGCCTGTGCGGCTGTGCAGCGTACACGATACAGCGTCAGCTCTGGCTTCTTGATTTGATCCAACTTCTCGATACGTTGTTCTGCCAGCCAGCCTTCAAACGCTTGCCAGGCTTGTTGCCTCGCCTGATGACTGTCTTCCAGCGGCCATAGCTCAACATCCAGCATGAACTCATCCCGATCAGGGAAACCTTGCTGCTTCAGCGCCCACCCTTTTCGATTTTCAGAACTCCAGCCATCCACACTTTGCAGGGCATAGATCACTTCTTTATTGGTAACGTGCTCACCAGCAGCCATACTGGAAAGACGGGCTTCAAACTGCGCCAATGCGGCATTGGTGGCGAAGCCGATGACGATGGTTTCGTCCTCCTGGCTGACGAATTCGATTTCCGAGGAAATCTTTCTCAGGTCATCCGGATTGAATCCTTTCTGCACCGTGAAGCGGAAAAGCTTGCGCTCATCAAACCCGCCTACATCTTCACTGGCTTCTTCTTGTGCATGAGCCAGTTTGGTCAACAGCCCACGCCCATGGCCACGAGCATCCGCTGGCGGTGGTGGAGACATAGCACGTCCAGCTCGCTTTTCATTGACTGGCGCTTCTCGTTGTATGTTCAGGTGCGGAAAGTTCTCCTCCATGACGACTTAGCTCCCTTGTATGCGCGCCCTGCGGGCATCTTCACGACGAATGGCGGATTGCAGATGCCGTTCACTCAGAAACTCTTTTCCAGTCAGCACCATGTCTTTGGCTGCCCGACGCAGAACGCGCTCCACATCGGCATGACTCATGCCTTTGAACATGCTCGTAATGCGAGCATCCTCAATCTCGAATTCACGGCGCAACCCACGCAGCTTGATGCTCAACAGCCTCCGCAACTGCTCCAGATTGGGCGATTCAAAGACCAATACCTCATCAAACCGGCGCCAGATGGCGGCGTCGAGGATACGCTCGTGGTTGGTGGCGGCCACCAGGATGCTTTTACCTTCATAGGCGTCCAGCATTTGCAAGAAAGCATTCACCACGCGCTTCAACTCGCCATGCTCGGCAGTATCGGCACGCTCCTTGGCCAACGCATCGAACTCGTCGAACAAGACAACCATTGGTATGGTGGCTATAAAGTCAAAGACCTGCCTCAGATTGGCTGCCGTTTCCCCGAGAAAAGAAGACACCACGCTATCAATACGGACTATGGCCAGCGGCAAGCCCAGCTCACTGGCCAGTACCTCAGCCGTTAACGTTTTTCCGCATCCAGGTGGACCACAAAACAACAGGCGATCCGCGGGATACAGACCATAGCTTTGCAGCGCTTCCGCTCGATGGTGTTCTTGCAGCAACTCACTCAGCAAGGACGCATTTTCATCCGACAATACGACGTCTTCCATGCGCCGGACTGCCTCCTTGATCTGTAAGAGAGGCAGGTTGCGCTCTTTATCTTTAGGTATGCGATCACTCAGCAGCGAGTTGGCTGCCCCACCAGCATTACGGCGACCATAGAGAATTCTCTCCAGGTCATTCGCCAGCAAATGGTGATTCTTGGTGCGCTCCTCCTGAATCAACTGTTCGGAAACACGCTTGAAAGCGTCCTGATTGCCTTCAGTTCCAGTTTTAATAAGTTGTCTAAGCAGCTTGGCTGTGGCCATTATCTTTCTCCTTTCTCAGAGCCATGCTTGTCGTGTCAGAAGCATGGCTCTCAATTCGTGGTTACTTTAACCCGTTCAGTTCGGTTCTCAGCTTCCGCAGTTCGGCATTGATCTCCACCTTGCGGTTGAACTGTTTTTCCTTGGCCAGCCGCGCCGTGGTCTTATCCAGCTCGCGCTGCTTGGCTTGTGCCTGGTCGACGCGCGCCACCAGCTCGGCCAGTGTTTCCTGTGGCCGCGCTGACAGCGGGATCAGGCGGTGCAGCAATTGCTCGTACAGGCCGCCCAGATGCAAGGCCACGGGCATCGCGGTGCGTTCGCTATCCATTGGCAGCCAGTCCGATGCAAAGTAGTCCGAGAGCACCCAGCGGCTGGCGTCGGCTTCGTTCGGGCGCTTGTAGGCGGCGACCACCTGCGTTCTGCCGTCGAAAGTCAGTTCGAACACAATGGGGAACGGGATAGCCCCGTCGATGCAGCGCAGCACATCGGCGTGCAGTTCCGGCGTTTTGAGCTGGATGCTGAAGATCTGGATTTCCGGTACGCCGGGGCGCGCAGGCAGACGCAGTGTCTCCGGGGCCAGCTTGTACTGCCAGATGACCTGTTCCACCTGTTTGACGAACAAGTCTTTGAGCCGGGTGTTGGCTCCGCCGTGCTCGTAGATCTTGTTCTTGGGCAGAACGCGCCCGAAGGCTGCTTGTTTGGGGTAGGCGATCAGCGCACTCATCCAACCTCCTGAATCACGAGGAAGCTGATGAGTTCGAAGTCGTGCAGGCCGGAGATTGTGCCTGTGAGTGCCGTTGTCTTGCCACCAGTGAACAGGCTATCAAGGTCTTTTTCTTCCTTCACCTCGATCATCGAGCGGATGGCTTGGTTCAACAGGTCGGAGTACGCCTGCATCTTGCGGCCGTCCGCCGTGGTTTTGTTGAACTGTTGGCAGGCATCCGCAGTCGGTTCTGCCTGGCCCTTGCAGCACGAACGCGCCAGGTCGAGCAGGCGCTTGACCTCGGTGTGGTCGTGGATCACCTCGCCTGCCTGACTGATGTAGATCAGGTAGTAGGGGTGCAGCCGGTTGTGTTGGGGCAAGTGTGCGGGCGGGTTCACGCCCGCGCTGCGATTGCGCAGGGTGAAGATGACACCAGGCGCAAGGTCCAGGTCAGGGTTGGCCGGAACGACGGCATGCAGGCCGTTGGGGGACCTATGCAGTTCTCCATGGGTCTTGACGTAGTTCAGCAAGTCCATGCGGAAGTCGTTCAAGCCCAGGTCGGTGATGGAGACGCCGGTCTTCAGGTCTTCCAACTCGATAACTTCTTCCTGCAAGCGGCGCAGTTGCTCCTTGCGGTAGGCCATGTCGTTGGCCTGCGCGGAAATGACGTTGTCGTCGCCGGTGGCGGTCACATCTACGATCATCATCCGGTTTTCGACACGCTCCTTGAGGTTGATGTATTCGTCCAGCGAAATATCGGGCCAGTAGTTCACCAACTGAATGCTGCTATTGGGCGAACCGATGCGATCCACGCGCCCGAAGCGTTGGATGATGCGCACCGGGTTCCAGTGGATGTCGTAGTTGATGAGGTAGTCGCAATCCTGAAGGTTCTGGCCCTCGGAAATGCAGTCGGTGCCAATGAGCAGGTCGATTTCCGCCGACTCGTTGGGCAGCACGATGGCTTTTTCTTTGGAGCGCGGCGAGAACAGCGTCAGCAGTTCCTGGAAGTCATATGCTTTGGGCAATGTGGACTTGGGCCGGTCACTGCCCGTAATCTTGCCGGAATGCAGTTGCTGGTGAGCCAGCAGGTCGGGCGCTAGATTGGCGTAGAGGTAGTCCGCCGTATCTGCAAAAGCAGTGAAAATCAGCACCTTCTTGTTGCCGGGGTTGATCGGGTTGGCGATCTTTCCCAGAACAAGTTCCTTAAGGTGCTGAAGTTTGGCATCGTCAGCGGGGGTGATCCTCGACATCGAAGCCAGCAACGCGTCGATGTTGGCGAGATCGACCTTGAGGTCGTGCTCCCATGACGGCAAGTCCATATCGGCCAAGCTGATCTTGACCTTGCCGCCCACATCGCCACCCTGATCCAGCCTTTCGAATGGGTCATCTTCTTCTGCATCGATACTTTCCAGTACCTCGGTCAGATCGCCCACGCTGGCAGCGATGCCGCTCTGGTTAAATACCGCGATTTTCGCCAACGTGTTCTGGTGATTGGTCTGCAGGGATTGCAGCGTGAGACGGAATGACTGGACGGAGCTTTCCAGACGTTTGAGCAGATTGGTCGTCATCAGAGCCTGCAGGCTCTTTTCGCGGTCAACTTGCCTGAATTTTCCTGCACCACCTGGAACCTGCGTGTCGTACATCTCTTCGTACTTCCTCAAGCGGCTCGGCAGGATGTAGCTGACCGGGGCATAGACAGCGAGCTTGAGCCTGGACAGGTGCTCGAAAATCTCGTTGAAGCCCATCACGTCCGAGCGGGAAGTCAGCGAGCAATGGAATGACAAAGGCTTGCGACGCTCAGGGAAATGGCCGATGTCCTTGGTGTCGTAGAAGGTCTGGATATGCTTGCGCGAGCGCGCGATGGTGACACTGTCCAGCAGCTCGAAAAAGTCGAAGTCCAGTGCGCCAAGGATCGCCCGAGGCGTGCGTTCCTCTGGCGGGAGCCTGGACCAGGCATTGAAGGCGGTCTGCGCATTGCGAAAGACTTCTTCCACCGACTTGCTGGTGCGCAGCTTCTTGCCGAGGTTCTCGGAGTCTCCCTCATAGGCCAACGCGAGCTGATTGCGCAAATCGGTGAAGCGGTTGTTCACTGGCGTGGCCGAGAGCATCAGCACCTTGGTCTTCACACCTTCGCGGATGACCTTGTTCATCAGCTTCTGGTAGCGGGTCTCCCGATCCTTGAAGGCGTCGTTGTTACGGAAGTTGTGCGACTCGTCGATGACGACGAGGTCGTAGTTGCCCCAGTTGATGCGGTTGAGTGGTGTACCGAAGGATTCGCCGCTGGTGCGGCTCAGGTCGGTGTGGCACAGCACGTCGTAGCCGAAGCGGTCGCGGGCAAAGATGTTGGTCTTGAGATTGCGGTTGTAGTTGAGCCAGTTGTCCGCCAGCTTTTTCGGACACAGCACCAGAACGGACTTGTTCCGTAGCTCGTAATACTTCACTACGGCCAGCGCGGTGAAGGTCTTTCCTAGGCCGACGCTGTCTGCCAGGATGCAGCCGTTATAGGTTTCCAGCTTGTTGATGATGCCGGTTGCCGCATCCCTCTGGTAGTTGAAGAGCTTGTTCCAGATCAGGGTGTCCTGATAGCCGGTGCGGTCATTGGGCAACACGTCTTCGTCGATGTCGTCCAGGAACTCGTTGAAGATGTTGTAGAGCATCAAGAAGTAGATGCTTTCGGGCGAATTTTCCTGATAGACGGACGCGATGTGCTCACAGATTTGGGCGGTCACATCCTCCAGTTTTTCGGGGTCATCCCAGATTTGATCGAACAGACTGAGGTAGGTGTTCGCAAAAGGGGCCTCGACCTTGTTCACCAAATTGGAAACGGCGTTACCCTGGCTGTAACCCAGATCGACAGCCGTGAAGCCATGCAGAGGCACATAGGCGCTATGGGTTCCATCGGCTTCCACGCAGGCAAATTGCTGCATCGGCGCCTTGCTGCGGTTGCTTCGAAACTTGGCCTTGCGCCGCATCCAGTCGGCACATTCCCTGGCAACCGCCTTCTGGGTGAGTTGGTTGCGCAACTGAATTTCGAACTCGCTGCCATACAGGCTGCGCTCCCGGTCGAGCTTGGGGATATGGAATTCCCTGCGCTCTTTTCGGATCTTGTCCGTGACTTCGTCGGCAACAAAGGTGGGGGAGGTGAAGATGAAGTCCAGTTCGTCGATCTTTTCCAGTTTGGACTTCAAAGCTTCGTAGGCATACATCGAAAAGCACGAAGCGGCGATCTTCAGCCGCGCCCCTGGCCGGATGGTTTGCTTAAGGTCATCACCCAGCAAGCGACTAATGTTGTCGATCAGTTCCATCGTGCTCCCCTTACGCTCGCCTGATCCATTTCGCACCTCGCCCCTTGCCAGTCGATTCGATCAACCCCTCTGATTTCATCGCTCGCAGCACTAGTCGAACCATGTCCCGGCTCACGCCCGGGCAGGCTTCTTCAATCTCGGAAATCGAGAACGGCAGGGTGCGCCCCAGAACTTCCGTCCGCACTCGGTCGCCTTTGCTGCCACGTCCCCGTTCGATGGTGCCGACACGCTCCTCGAACTCACGGTAGGCCCGTAGCAAGGCACCCCAGAAGTAGTCTAGCCAGGGCTTTACGTCGTGCTGCCCCTGGTGCCAGCCCTGCGAGCTGGCTTCCAGCGTCTCGTAATAGCCTTCCTTGGTTTCCTCGAAGATGCGTTCCAAACTGATGTAGCGCCCCACGGCATAGTCGAAGTGGTAGAGCAGCAGCAGGGTCAGCAAGCGGGACATGCGACCGTTGCCGTCCGGGAAGGGGTGAATGCACAGGAAGTCGAGCATCGCCAGCGGCACCAGTACGAGGGGGTCGGCCAGGTGCTGATCCAGCGCGGTGGCGTAGCGCCCGGCCAGATCGGTCATAGCCATGGGTGTGAGGTGCGCAGCGACCGGCTGGAAGCGTAGACGTGACGTGCCGTCCGGGTGACGTTCGATGATGTCGTTATTGGTAGCCTTCCAGCGCCCGCCCGCCTGCGGCATATAGCGGTACAGCAGGGTGTGGAGTTGCAGCACTACGCCCTCGCTGAAGGGCATGTGGGCGGCCGATTCGTGGATCAGCGCCAGGGCGTCACGGTAGCCGGCGATCTCCTGTTCGGAGCGGCTCTTTGGTGTTGCGTTGCGGATGACCAGAGACTTCAGCCGCGAAGGCGCTACGACAACACCTTCCAGCCGGTTGGACGACTCGGTGGACTCCACCACCGCGATCTGGCGTAGCCCCTTGAGGGCTTCGGGTGACTGCGCAGCGTAGAGTTGCTGCTTACCCTGGTACTCGCCCAGTGTGCGCAACGTGGCGGCCTGAGTGCCATCGAAGCGAAGCGCGGCAAGGTACTCGGGTGTGAGCGAGTGCATGGAAATGTAAGCCCAGGCTGTGTAAATGGGGTAATCATAGCTCTTAAATGGGGTATTGTCTCTAAAAATTCCTCTTTTATGGTGTTTGACTACCCCATTTCCTGAACATTGGATCTGTCGTGGGGGGCTGGTATGGCCGACCAAAAAAGAAATGAACGACATGAATCTAAAAAGGGTAATCAATAAATAATTACCCCATTTAATCCATTGTTTACCCCATTTTCCAGCGACCATCCTTGGGCAAAGGCAAATGGCAAGGGAACGGCACCCAAGGGGCAACGGCCCTACCCAGAAAAGGAAAAGGCCGCACCTGTCCATTCGTTCTGCAACACCCGGCGAAGTTGCCCCTATACCGTGCCACTGCCCTCCGCCGCACTCAGATAGTCCGCCCAGTCCTGCAACAGCGTCCTTCTCTGATCCAGCAGCAGCGCCTTGTTGTAGGTCGCCCGCACCTTGTTGCTTTCCACGTGGGCAAGCTGCCGCTCGATTGCATCAGGCCGGTATCCATTCTCATTGGCCCAGGTCGAAAAGGTCGTCCGCCAGCAATGCGGCGTCGTACCCCGCCCCAGGTTCATGTCACGCATGGCGTAGGTGAGTCGGTTGGGCGTAGTGAAGCCCTTGCCGCTCCGGTGCGGGAACAGATAGCGCCCACCGCCCGTGATGCACTGCAAATCCTTCAGCACGGCAATGGCCTGCACAGACAACGGGCTGACATGGTCGCGCCGCGCTTTCATCTTCGTCGCAGGCCGACGCCACAGTGCATCCTCAAAGTCGAGCTCGTCCCACTCGGCATCCGCCGCTTCCCCTGGACGGCAGGCGGTCAGCGCAATCAACCGCAGACACAAAGAGGTTTCCGGATAGCCCCGGTAGCCGCGCAACTCCTGATAGAACCTCTGGATTTGCTCTCGCGTCATCGCCGCCTTGCTCTCGCTGAACGGCACGCGTAGCAGCCCGCGCAGGCTGGGAATTGGATTGGCCTCTACCAGGCCTCGCACCACTGCGAACTCAAAGATCGCCGCCAGATCGCCTTTGACGTGAATAGCTGCCCACGCACCGTGGGCCTTGCACTCTTCCAGCAGCGGACGAATCTGTTTAACGCCAATGTCGCTCATCGGCATCCCGTCGAATTTGGGCGACAGATATTTCCTGATACGGGACTCTTTCGTGCGGTAGGAACTGAGCGCAAAAACAGGCTTGATCTCGGCTAGATACGCCTTCGCCACCTTGGCGAACGAGCTTTCCTTTGCGCGCTTGCGTTCCTCCAGCGCTTCGAGGTTGCGCTGCTTGACCTGCTGTCGCTCATGGGCGGGGTGAATACCCTGTTTGACCAAGGCGCGGGCCTTCTCTCGAACCGCACGCGCCTCAGCAAGGCTTACTTGAGGAAAGCCGCCAATGGCAAAGAGGTTCTCCTTGTCTTGCAGCCGGTACTTCCACCGCCAGAGCTTGCCGCCGGTAGACTTGACCAGCAGGAACAAGCCCCCGCCGTCTGATAGTTTCCAATCTCGATCAGTTGATTTGGCCGACCTGATCTTGGCGTCGGTGAGTAGATTCTCGGGCATCGTTGGACTCCACTGAGGGGAAAAGTACCCCCACGGTTGAACACGAGTACCCCCAACGCTACCCCCAAATTTTCCAGCCCTCGGTGAACAATAGGAACGCTCAGCAGACCGTATTGTTTATGCAACCCATTGATTTAAAACGGGTCAACCAATCCACCAAGCGCTACTGAGCGCCACCGAGATCCAACAAAAATCGTCAGACGTTGAACAGGAAGTTCATCACGTCGCCGTCGTGCACGACATATTCCTTCCCTTCCGCACGCATCTTGCCGGCTTCCTTCGCGCCTTGCTCGCCCTTGTACGTGACGAAGTCGTCGAACGCGATCGTCTGCGCGCGGATGAAGCCGCGCTCGAAGTCGGTGTGGATCACGCCCGCCGCTTGCGGCGCGGTATCGCCGATGTGGATCGTCCACGCGCGCACTTCCTTCACGCCCGCGGTGAAGTAGGTCTGCAGGCCGAGCAGCTTGAAGCCTGCGCGGATCACGCGGTCGAGGCCCGGCTCTTCCATGCCCATGTCGGCAAGGAAGGCTTCCTTGTCCGCGTCGTCGAGATCGGCGATTTCCGCCTCGATCGCCGCGCATACGGCGACCACCGGCGCGTTTTCGCTTTCCGCGTACTTGCGCACCGCCTCGAGGTGCGGGTTGTTCTCGAAGCCGTCGTCCTTCACGTTGGCGACGTACATCGCCGGCTTCGCGGTGATCAGGCAGAACGGCTTGATCAGCGCCTGTTCGTCGTCCGACAGCGCGAGGCCGCGCACGGCCTTGCCCTGGTCGAGCTGCGCGCGCACCTTTTCGAGCACCGCGACGAGCTTCGCCGCTTCCTTGTCGTTGCCCGACTTCGCCGCCTTCGAATAGCGCGTGAGCGCCTTCTCGATGGTGCCGAGGTCGGCGAGCGCGAGTTCGGTGTTGATCACTTCGATGTCGTCGATCGGGCTGACCTTGCCGGCGACGTGAATGACGTTCTCGTCCTCGAAGCAGCGCACGACGTGCGTGATCGCGTCGGTTTCGCGGATGTTCGCGAGGAACTGGTTGCCGAGGCCTTCACCCTTGCTCGCGCCCGCGACGAGGCCCGCGATGTCGACGAACTCGACGACGGCCGGCACGACACGCTCCGGCTTGACGATCTCGGAGAGCGCTTTCAGGCGCGTATCGGGCACTTCGACGATGCCGACGTTCGGCTCGATCGTGCAGAACGGGTAGTTCTCGGCGGCGATGCCGGCCTTGGTCAGCGCATTGAACAGGGTGGACTTGCCGACGTTGGGCAAGCCGACGATGCCGCATTTGAGACTCATGGAATCCTTCGGACGGGTGAGGCGGCGCGGCCGGACAAGGCACGGCGGCGCGGGAAAAAAGGGCGGCCGGCGCGTGGAGCGCGGCGGGCCGACGGTCAAAGACGCTATTGTACCGTGCCGGCGGCCCGGATTCCGGGCTGGCGCCGAACGGCCGATGCGGCGGGCCGCCGCGCCGGCGCACCGGGCTGCGATTCTGCTGATTTCCCGCAAAGTCCGGCCGCGTAAGGGTTTGGCCCCGCGGCTATAATGCCCGCCATGACTGCCCACCACTCCTTCGACGTCGCCGTGGTCGGCGGCGGGCTCGTCGGCAAGACGGCCGCGCTCGCGCTGACCCAGTCCGGCTACAAGACCGCGTTGCTCGCCCAGCCGGCCACGCCGCGCCCCGCGGATCTCGCGTTCGACACGCGCGTCTACGCGCTGTCGTCCAGCTCGCAGGCGTTGCTCGAGCGGCTGCGGGTCTGGCAGGCGCTCGACCACAGCCGGCTCGCGCCCGTCTACGACATGCGCGTGTATGGCGATGCGCATGCCGAACTGCATTTCTCCGCGTATCAGGCGTCCGTGCCGCAGCTCGCATGGATCGCCGAATCGTCGCTGGTCGAGGCGTCGCTCGACGCCGCGCTGCGCTTCCAGCCGAACCTGACGTGGTTCGACGCGCGTGCGCAGGGCTTCGACGTGCGCGACGACGCGGCCGTGCTCACACTGTCGTCGGGACAGGTGCTCGAAGCCGATCTCGTCGTCGGCGCCGACGGCGCGCATTCGTGGGTGCGCTCCCAAATGGGGGCCAGGGTAGAGCGGCGCGACTACCGGCAAACGGGCGTCGTCGCGAATTTCAAGGCATCTTTGCCGCACCGCGAGACCGCGTACCAGTGGTTTCACGAAGGCGAGATCGTCGCGCTGCTGCCGCTGCCGGACGGCCACGTGTCGCTCGTGTGGTCCGCGCACACCGCGCACGCGGACGCACTGCTCGCACTCGATCCGGCGCAGCTCGCGGCCGAGGTGGAGCGCGTGTCGCACGGCCAGGTCGGCGCGCTCGAATGCGTGACGCCGGCCGCCGGCTTCCCGCTGGCGCTGCAGACGGTCGACAAGCTGATCGCGCCGCGCGTCGCGCTGGTCGGCGATGCCGCGCACCTGATCCACCCGCTCGCGGGGCAGGGGATGAACCTGGGATTGCGCGACGTCGCCGCGCTCGCCGATGCGATCGCGGGCAAGGAAAGCTTCCGCAACCTCGGCGATACGGTGCTGCTGCGCCGCTACGAGCGTTCGCGTCGGGAGGACATCCGCGCGCTGATGGTCGCGACCGACGGCCTGCAGCGGCTGTTCGCGGTGCCGGGCTCGCTCGCGAAGGCGGTGCGCAATGCGGGCATGGCGTTCGTCGGCGCGCAGCCGCTCGTGAAGCGCTGGCTCGTGTCGGCCGCGCTCGGCTGAGCGAACCTTCCGCCACCGCGCCGGTCGGAGACGGTTCCGTTACGGCGTACACTGTGCCGTGCACTCCGATTGAGCTGAAGGAAGATTTCAATGAAAAAAACGATCCGCATCGCATCGCTGGCGCTGGCCGTCACGATGGCGACGCTTGGCTGCACCGCGCAGGCCGACCAGACCACCGACAAGCTGAAGGCTACGCTGCAGGCCCGGCTGGGCAACGACGCGCCGATCAAGAGCGTGTCGAAATCGCCGGTTGCAGGCCTTTACGAAGTGAACCTCGGCTCGCAGATCATCTATAGCGACGCGGCGGGCGACTACGTGCTGCTCGGCGATCTCGTCGACGCGAAGACGCACAAGAACCTGACCGACGCCCGCCTGTCCGAAATCAACAAGATCGACTTCGCGAGCCTGCCGTTCGCGAATGCGATCAAGGTCGTCAAGGGCAACGGCGCCCGCAAGATCGCGGTGTTCTCCGATCCGAACTGTCCGTACTGCAAGAAGCTTGAGACGACGCTGCAGTCGGTCGACAACGTGACCGTCTACACGTTCCTGTATCCGGTGCTGTCGCCGGATTCGACCGCGAAGTCGAAGGCGATCTGGTGTGCGACCGACCGCGCGAAGACGTGGGAAAGCTGGATGCTCGACCACCGCGCGCCGTCCGGCGCCGGTACCTGCGATACCAGCGCGCTGGACAAGAACCTCGCGCTCGGCCGCGGGATGAACGTCACAGGTACGCCGACGATCTTCCTGCCGGACGGCCGCCGCCTGCCGGGCGCGGTATCGGCCGACCAGCTCAACCAGGCGCTCGCCTCGAGCAAGTAACCGACTGCACGCCGGGCGCATGGCCCGGCCAGCGAGGGGCGCCCGCATGATCTGCCGGCGCCTCTCTTCGTTTTCGCCGCCGTATTCGACCGACCGATTGCCACGATGACCCAGCCGATCCGCTATTCGATTGTCCCGAAAGATCTTGCCGCGCACCTGTTCGAAGTGACGGTGACGGTTGCCGATCCCGATCCCGAAGGCCAGCGTTTCTCGCTGCCGGTATGGATTCCGGGCAGCTATCTCGTGCGCGAGTTCGCGCGCAACATCGTGACGCTGCGTGCGTTCAACGACGCGGGCCGCAAGGTGCGCATCGCGAAGACCGACAAGCACACGTGGCAGGCCGCGCCCGTGACCGGCGCGTTGACGCTGCGTTACGACGTGTATGCATGGGACCTGTCGGTGCGCTCCGCGTATCTCGACGAATCGGGCGGCTTCTTCAACGCGACGGCCGTGTTCCTGAGCGTCGCCGGTCGCGAGGACGCGCCGTGCGAAGTCGATATCGCGAAACCGGCCGGCGCGGCGTTCCGCACCTGGCGCGTCGGCACCGCACTGCCCGAAGCGGGCGGCACCCGGCGCTACGGTTTCGGCGCATATCGCGCGGCCAACTACGACGAGCTGTCCGACCATCCGGTGACGATCGGCGAATTCGCGCTCGCGACGTTCGACGCGCACGGCGTGCCGCACGACATCGTGATCGCGGGGCGCGTGACGCAGCTCGACCTGGAGCGGCTGCGCAACGACCTGAAGCGGGTGTGCGAGGCGCAGATCGCGTTGTTCGAGCCGAAGTCGAAGAAGGCGCCGATGGAGCGCTACGTGTTCATGACGCTCGCGGTCAGCGACGGCTACGGCGGCCTCGAGCATCGCGCGTCGACCGCGTTGATCTGCAACCGTACCGACCTGCCGGTGAAGGGGCGACCGGAAACGACGGAAGGCTATCGCACGTATCTCGGCCTCTGCAGCCACGAGTATTTCCACACGTGGAACGTGAAGCGCATCAAGCCAGCGGCGTTCGTGCCGTACGACCTCACCCGCGAGAACTACACGTCGCTGCTGTGGCTGTTCGAGGGCTTCACGTCGTATTACGACGACCTGATGCTGGTCCGCAGCGGGCTGATGTCGCAGGACGACTATTTCGCGGCGCTCGGCCGCACCGTGGGCGGCGTGCTGCGCGGCACGGGCCGGCTCAAGCAGAGCGTCGCGGAAAGCTCGTTCGACGCGTGGATCAAGTACTACCGTCAGGACGAGAACGCGACCAACGCGATCGTCAGCTATTACACGAAGGGCTCGCTCGTCGCGCTGGCGTTCGATCTCGCGATCCGCGCGCAGACGCGCAACCGCAAGTCGCTCGACGACGTGATGCGCCTGCTGTGGCAACGCTACGGCCGCGACTTCTATCGCGGCCAGCAGGCGGGCGTCGAGGAAAACGAAGTCGAGACGCTGATCGAAGAGGCGACGGGCGTCGCGCTCGGCCGCCTGTTCGCCGACGCCGTGCACGGCACGCGCGACCTGCCGCTCGCCGAACTGCTCGCGCCGTTCGGCGTGACGCTGACGCCCGATGTCGCGACCGGCGCGGCCGCGAAGCCGACGATCGGCGCGCGCCCGCGCGGCGGCGCGGACTGCACGTTGGCGGCGGTCTACGAAGGCGGCGCCGCGCATCGCGCGGGGTTGTCGGCCGGCGACACGCTGATCGCGGTCGACGGCCTGCGCGTGACGGGTACGAACCTCGATGCGCTGCTGGCCCGCTACCGGCCGGGCGACAAGGTCGAGGTTCACGCGTTCCGCCGCGACGAGCTGCGTACCGCGAAGCTGAAGCTCGACGGTCCGGAAGTCACCCGCTACCGGCTGACGGCGGCCGCGAAGCCGGCTGCGGCCACGAAGGCCCGCGAAGCCTGGCTGAAGGGGTAAGCGGACGCACGCGGGTATCGGGGCGCGATCAAGGATTGTTCCGTTGTTGCAACAATCCGTCGCCCTGAACCCGCTTTTTCGCGGTCATATGGCCACGCACAATGGCGTCACTCGCGCTACTGAAGCGCAACCCCACTGGAGCCTGACATGACGACCATTCTGCAAATCAATTCCGCCGCGCGTTCGCAAGGTGCGCAATCCACGCTGCTGGCCAACGAACTGACGGCAAAGCTGCAACAATCGAATCCCGGCGCGAACGTCGTGGTTCGTGACCTACTGGCCGATGCGCTGCCGCACCTCGACGAATCGGTGCTCGGCGCGTTCTTCACGCCGGCCGACAAGCGCACCGCGGAACAGAATGCGATCGTCGCGAAGAGCGATGCACTGATCGCCGAACTGCAGGCTGCCGACATCATCGTGATCGGCGCGCCGATGTACAACTTCGGCGTCTCGTCGCAACTGAAGACGTATTTCGACTGGATCGCCCGCGCAGGCGTCACGTTCCGTTACACCGAGAACGGTCCGGAAGGCCTGATCAAGGGCAAGAAGGTTCACGTCGTGACGGCCCGCGGCGGCAAGTACCTCGGTACGCCGAACGACAGCCACACGCCGTACCTGCGTTCGTTCCTCGGCTTCATCGGCCTGACCGACGTGAATTTCATCCATGCGGAAGGCCTGAACCTCGGTCCGGATGCGCAAAGCGCCGCACTGGCCAGCGCACGCGAAGCGATCGCCGCCGCGTAACGCGCAAGCTCGACGCGGGTGCGACGCACCCGCTGCGTCGCCCGATAAAAAAACGCCGCGCCCCGAAAGGGACGCGGCGTTTTTGCATGCGGTGGGGTGGCTGGCGAACCGGCCGCCGAGGCCGTTACGCGAACGTTTCGGCCACGTCCGGCAGGCGCCAGTCGATCGGTGCGCGGCCCGCGTCGACCAGATAGTCGTTCGCGAGCGCGAAATGGCGGCAGCCGAGGAAGCCGCGGTGCGCGGACAGCGGCGACGGGTGCGGCGCCTCCAGCACGCAGTGTTCGCTCGGATCGAACAGCGCGCGCTTGGCCTGCGCATGTGCGCCCCACAGCATGAACACGAGCCCGCGATGGCGGTTGGCGAGTTCGCGGATCAGCGTGTCCGTGCATTGTTCCCAGCCGCGCTTCGCGTGGCTCGCGGCCGCGCCGCGCTCGACCGTCAGCACGGTGTTGAGCAGCAGCACGCCCTGCCGCGCCCACGTATCGAGGCAGCCGTGGCGCGGCGTGTCGTGACCGAAGTTCGCGGCGATTTCCTTGAAGATGTTGCGCAGCGACGGCGGCGTGCGCACGGCCGGCGGCACCGAGAACGCGAGGCCGTGCGCCTGCGGCGTGCCGCGATCGTCGCCGTGGTACGGGTCCTGGCCGAGGATCACGACCTTGACGTCGTCGGGATGCGTCAGGCGCAGCGCGCGGAACACGTCGGTCGGGTAGACCGTCTTGCCGGCCGCGCGCTCGTCGTCGACGAAGCGGCACAGCGGCGCGTACGCGTCGCTGTCGATGAACGGCTTCAGCACGTCGCGCCAGACGGCCGGCAGCGCGTCGAATTGCGCGGCGAGATGCGGTACGTCGGCGGCAACGGACTGCGGTGCTGCGGCGGCCGGGGCCGGCGCGGACGCCGGCGCGGCGGTTTTCTTCGCGGCTTTGCGCGCGGCCGCGGGTGGCTCGGAAGCCGGGGACGGAAGATCGGCCGGTGCCGTTTCCGGCACGGGATCGTCGAACAGCGACGCCTGTTGCGGCGCGCGGGAAGTCTTGCGGGTTGCCATGCGTGATGCGTGTTTATTGCGCGCGCAGCCGGTAGCCGCGCTGCGCCTTGCTGATGTTTTCGGGAACGAGGCCCGGCAGCGCCTGCTGCAGTTCGGCGGCGAGCGTCGCGAGCGCCGTTTCCGGGCCGTCGATCAGTTCGAGTTCGATTTCGCTGATCGGTTCGCGGCGCGTGTCGCGCTCCGCCTGGACGACGATCTCGCCGAGGTCCACCGCGGCTTCGACGGTTGCGCCGCCGATTGCGATGCGCCACAGCGTACGCGAAAAATCCGTGCGGAACAGCGCGTACAGGGCGCCGGCCGCGTCATTCAGCGCGGCGGCGGCTTCCGGCACGTCGCAAGCCGCGACGAGCGCGTCGATTTCGAGCGCGTCGCCGGCGACCGGCAGTTCCCATTCGTGGCGGCGGTGCAGGCCGCCTTCCGCACTGCCGACGGTCTTGAACGTCTGCAGCCAGCCGTCCGGCGTGCGGCGCACGCGCACGGCGCTCTTCGAGCGCGCCAGCGCGAGATCGGGCGTGTCGTAATAGACGTTCGCGAGCGTGATCGCGTGGCCGGGTTCGCCGGTCAGCGTCTCGAAGAAGCGGCGCGCGGCGTCGGCCTGGCCGGCCGGCAGCGCGAGCTTGATTTCCTTTTCGATCGCCATCAGAAGAACATCCGTGCGAGTTCCTCGCCCGGCTGGTCGGCGCGCATGAACGCTTCGCCGACGAGGAACGTGTTCACGTTCGCCGCGCGCATCGTGTCGACGTCGGTGCGCGACAGGATGCCCGATTCGGTCACGACGATGCGGTCCGCCGGAATCATGTCGAGCATGTCGAGCGTGGTCTGGATCGACGTCTCGAACGTGCGCAGGTTGCGGTTGTTGATGCCGAGCAGCGGCGTCTTCAGCGTCAGCGCCTGTTCCATCTCGTGGCGGTCGTGTACTTCGACCAGCACCGCGAGCCCGAGCGAATGCGCATACGCTTCGAGATCCTGCATCAGCGGCGTGTCGAGCGCGGCGGCGATCAGCAGGATCGCGTCGGCGCCCATCGCGCGGGCTTCGACGATCTGGTATGCGTCGACGATGAAGTCCTTGCGCAGCACCGGCAGCGAGCAGGCCGCGCGCGCTTCCTCGAGATAGCGCACGCCGCCCTGGAAGAACTGCTCGTCGGTCAGCACCGACAGGCACGCGGCGCCGTGCGCCGCATACGAACGCGCGATGTCGGCCGGCACGAAATGCTCGCGCAGCACGCCTTTCGACGGGCTCGCCTTCTTGATTTCGGCGATCACGGCGGCGTTGCCGGCCGCGTGCTTCGCCCGCAGCGCGCCGACGAAGTCGCGCAGGTCGCGCGCCGATGCGTCGAGTTTCAGTGCCTCGAGCGGCGTGCTGCGCATGGCCGCCGCGACTTCTTCGCGCTTGACGGCGATGATTCGGTCGAGAATGTCGCTCATGTGGGTTCCTGCTGGATTCGTAAGAGGGTCAGCGCTTGAACTGCTGCGTGAAGCGCACGAGTTCGTCGACTTTCGCGCGGGCCTTGCCGCTCGCGATCGCTTCGCGGGCGAGCTGGATGCCGTCCGCGATCGATTCGGCGACGTTCGCCGCATAGAGCGCGGTGCCCGCGTTCAGCGTGACGATCTCGCGCGCGACGCCCGGCTGGTTGTCCAGCGCGCCGAGCAGCATCGTGCGGGATTCGTCGGCATTTTCCACCTTCAGCGTGCGGTTCGACACCATCTGCAGGCCGAAGTCCTCCGGATGGATCTCGTATTCGTGCACCTTGCCGTCGCGCAATTCGCCGACGAGCGTCGCGGCGCCGAGCGATACCTCGTCCATCCCGTCCTTGCCGTACACGACGAGCACGTGCTGCGCGCCGAGGCGCTGCATCACGCGCACCTGGATGCCGACGAGGTCGGCGTGGAACACGCCCATCAGCTGGTTCGGCGCGCCGGCCGGATTGGTCAGCGGGCCGAGGATGTTGAAGATCGTGCGCACGCCGAGCTCGCGGCGCACGGCCGCGATGTTCTTCATCGCCGGGTGATGGTTCGGCGCGAACATGAAGCCCATGCCGGTTTCGGCGATCGACGCGGCGACCTGGTCCGACTGCAGGTCGATGTTCACGCCGAGCGCCTCGAGCACGTCGGCGCTGCCGGACTTGCTCGATACGCCGCGGTTGCCGTGCTTCGCGACCTTCGCGCCCGCGGCGGCCGTGACGAACATCGACGCGGTCGAGATGTTGAACGTGTGCGAGCCGTCGCCGCCGGTGCCGACGATGTCGACGAAGTTCGAGTTGTCCTGCACCTCGACGTGGTTCGCGAATTCGCGCATCACGGTCGCGGCGGCGGCGATCTCGCCGATCGTCTCCTTCTTCACGCGCAGCCCGGTGATGATCGCGGCCGCCATCACGGGCGACAGGTCGCCGCGCATGATCAGCCGCATCAGGTGCAGCATTTCGTCGTGGAAGATCTCGCGGTGCTCAATCGTGCGTTGCAGCGCTTCCTGCGGGGTAATCGTCATCGTGAGGCTCCCGTCAGGCGGTGGGCGCGGCCGCGCGGGCCGCTCCGCGCGTCTGCTTCAAGAAATTCTCGAGCAGCGCATGGCCGTGCTCGGACAGGATCGATTCCGGGTGGAACTGCACGCCTTCGACCGGCAGCGTCTTGTGGCGTACGCCCATGATTTCGCCGTCGTCGGTCCACGCGGACACCTCGAGGCAGTCCGGCAGCGATTCGCGCTCGATCGCGAGCGAGTGGTAGCGCGTCACGTCGAAATGCTTCGGCAGGTCGGCGAACACGCCGCGGCAGTCGGTTTCGATCCGGCTTACCTTGCCGTGCATGATGGTCTTCGCGCGCACCACGCGGCCGCCGAATGCCTCGCCGATCGCCTGGTGGCCGAGGCAGACGCCGAGGATCGGCTTCTTGCCCGCGAATTCGCGCAGCACGTCGAGCGTGATGCCCGCGTGCTGCGGATTGCTCGGGCCGGGCGACAGGCAGATCGCGTCGGGGTTCAGGCGCGCGATGTCGTCGAGCGTGATTTCGTCGTTGCGGTAGGTACGCACGTCCTCGCCGAGTTCGCCGAAGTACTGGACCAGGTTGTAGGTAAACGAGTCGTAGTTGTCGATCATGAGCAGCATGGTCAGTCTCCGGTCAGAAGTCGCTATCGAGGCCGTCCTGGACCTGTTCGGCCGCACGCAGCACCGCGCGCGCCTTGTTCTCGGTCTCTTGCCATTCGGATTCGGGCACCGAATCCGCGACGACGCCGGCTGCCGCTTGCACGTACAGGTTGCCGTTGTGGATCAGGCCCGTGCGGATCGCGATCGCGAGATCCATCTCGCCCGAGAACGACAGATAGCCGACCGCACCGCCGTACAGCCCGCGCTTGACCGGCTCGAGTTCGTCGATCAGTTCCATCGCGCGCACCTTCGGCGCACCGGACAGCGTGCCGGCCGGGAACGTCGCGCGCAGCACGTCGTAGTTCGTCATGCCGGGCTTCAGCTTGCCTTCGACCGAGCTGACGATGTGCTGCACGTGCGAGTACTTCTCGATGACCATCTGGTCGGTCACCTGCACCGAGCCGATTTCCGCGATGCGGCCGACGTCGTTGCGCGCGAGGTCGATCAGCATCACGTGCTCGGCGATCTCCTTCGGGTCGTTGAGCAGCTCGGTCGCGAGTTCCGCGTCGCGCTCGGGCGTGTTGCCGCGCGGGCGCGTGCCGGCGAGCGGGCGGATCGTGACGATCTGGTCTTCGCCGCGCTTTTCCTGGCGCACCAGGATTTCCGGCGATGCGCCGACCACGTGGAAATCGCCGAAGTTGTAGTAATACATGTACGGCGACGGATTCAGCGAACGCAACGCGCGGTACAGCGACAGCGGATTGTCGCGGTACGGCTTCGTCAGCCGCTGGCCGACCTGGATCTGCATCAGCTCGCCGGCGGCGATGTATTCCTTGGCCTGGCGCACGGCGGCCAGATAGTCGTCCTTCTTGAATTCACGGAACGTCTCGGTGCGCACGCTCGCCGACGTGACGGGCGGCTGCACGGTCGTGCGCAGGCGCTGCTTCAGTTCGCGCAGGCGCTGTTTCGCCTTCGCGTACGCTTCGGGCTGGCCCGGGTCCGCGTAGATGATCAGGTAGAGCTTGCCGGCGAGGTTGTCGATCACCGCGACTTCCTCGGTCAGCAGCAACTGGATGTCGGGCAGGCCGAGATCGTCGCGCGGCGCGGTGTTCGCGAGCTTCTTCTCGATGTAGCGCACCGCGTCGTAGCCGAAGTAGCCGGCGAGGCCGCCGCAGAAGCGCGGCAGGCCCGGGCGCTGCGCGACCTTGAAGCGCGCCTGGAACGATTCGATGAACTGGAACGGGTCGCCGTCGTGCGTCTCGACGACCTGGCCGTCGCGCACGACTTCCGACACGCCGTTGCGGGTGCGCACCAGCGTGCGGGCGGGCAGGCCGATGAACGAATAGCGGCCGAAGCGTTCGCCGCCGACCACCGATTCGAGCAGGAACGAGTTGGCGCCCGCGCGTTCGGGCTGGGCCAGCTTCAGGTAGAGGGACAGCGGCGTTTCGAGATCGGCGAGGGCTTCCGCGATCAGCGGGATGCGGTTGTAGCCTTCGTTCGCGAGCGATTGGAATTCGAGTTCGGTCATGTTCCGGTCCTGTTCGGGACGAGCGGCGTGTGCGCCAGGGATCACTTGACGCTGCGCGGGTGGCCGTCGGCGAAAGGGCGGTCGATCGAGAAGTGCCTGTTGCCGGCCGGCACTCCGGGCGTGAACGTCGCGAGCCTGCGGCCGGTCCTGAACGCGAGCGTTCGGACGCGGTGGAACTCGAGGTGGTGCGACGGTCGGCGCGCGGATGCGCAGCGAGATAAAAAACGGCGCTGAAGACGTGCTTCAGCGTACCTCATCGAAGAGGTTAGCGCGACCAGCGACGCCAGGGCCAGGCTCCCCGGTCGATGCTGCTCAGACTCCGTTTTTTATTCAGAAACATGCGGATGGAAGAAATAATCAGATGGTTGGCCGGCCGGCGTTGTGCGCGGAAATTGCGCGAGCCGCGACCAGCAACGAATCGACTATACCATCCGAATTTATCGTTTGTATAGCTTTGCCGTGGTTGTAGCCGTACGGCACCGTCAGCGTCGCCATCCCGGCCGCGCGGCCCGCCAGCGCATCGTTTTCCGAGTCGCCGATCGCGACCGCGGCGTCCGGCGCGACGCCGAGCGCGTCGCAGGCCGTCAGCATCGGCAGCGGGTCGGGCTTCTTGCGCGCGACGCTGTCGCCGCCCAGCACGATGCCGAAGCAGCCGGCCAGCCCGTATTGTTCGAGCAGCTCGACCGCGAAGCGGTGCGGCTTGTTCGTCACGCACGCGAGCCGGATGCCGGCCGCGCGCAGTGCATCGAGGCCGGCTGCCACGTCCGGATAGAGGCGCGTGTGGCGGCCGTTGATCTTCGCGTATTCGCTCTGATAGATCGCCAGTGCGTCGTCGAAGCGCGCGTGCGCTTCGTCGGCCGGGAAGCGCGGCTTCAGCACGCTCTGGATCAGGTGTTCGGAGCCCTTGCCGACGTAGCCGATCACTTCGTCGCGCGACGTGGCCGGCGCGCCGAGCTGCGCGAGCATCCCGTTCAGGCCGGCCGTGAAATCGTCGGCGGTATCGACCATCGTGCCGTCGAGGTCGATCAGCGCGGCGTCGATGCGCGGCGCGGCAAAGCGGATCGGGGCCGCGTCCGTGGCGGCCTCGGCCGGCGCGCGGCCGGCGAACGACGAGTCGGCCACGGCGTCAGCTCCGTTCGACGGTCGCGAGCGCCGCGCGCATCTCGTCGATCACCTTGCGGTAGTCGGGCTTGCCGAAGATCGCCGAACCCGCGACGAACGTGTCCGCGCCGGCCGCCGCGATTTCCGCGATGTTGTCGGCCTTCACGCCGCCGTCGACTTCGAGCAGGATCTCGCGGCCCGTGCGCTCGGTGTACGCGTCGATGCGCGCACGCGCCTCGCGCAGCTTGTTCAGCGTTTCCGGAATGAACGACTGGCCGCCGAAGCCGGGGTTCACCGACATCAGCAGCACGAAGTCGAGGCGGTCCATCACGTGGTCGAGGTAGTTCAGCGGCGTGGCCGGATTGAACACGAGACCGGCCTTGCAGCCGTGGTCGCGGATCAGCGACAGCGTGCGGTCGATGTGATCGGAGCCTTCCGGGTGGAAGCTGATCAGGTTCGCGCCGGCCTTCGCGAAATCGGGCACGATCCGGTCGACCGGGCGCACCATCAGGTGCACGTCGATCGGCACCTGCACGTGCGGGCGGATCGCCTCGCAGACGAGCGGGCCGATCGTCAGGTTCGGCACATAATGGTTGTCCATCACGTCGAAGTGAATCCAGTCGGCGCCGGCGGCGACCACGTTGCGGACTTCTTCGCCGAGCCGTGCAAAGTCGGCCGACAGGATGCTGGGAGCGATGCGGAATTGAGTCATGACAGGGGAGCGGGGGACGTTGCGGCGCAAAACCGTCATTCTACCGTCCGGCGACCCGGTGCGCGGCGGCAGGCCGTGCGGTTGCGGCCCGATTGCGCATAGAATGCCGAACCAATGCGGCGCGCCCGCGGCCCGGCCGCTCGAGTCGGCGCGCGCGGTTACCTAGAGCGGACACACCATGAGTCAGTATCAGTTCACCGTTTCGGTGAAAACCAGCTACTTGCCGGAACAATCCGACCCCGATCACCGTCAATACGCATTCGCGTACACGCTGACGATCCGCAATACCGGACAGGTCGCGGCGCAACTGATCGCCCGTCACTGGATCATCACGGACAGCGAGAGCCACGTGCAGGAAGTGAAGGGACTCGGCGTCGTCGGGCACCAGCCGCTGCTGCAGCCGGGCGAGCATTTCGAATACACGAGCTGGGCCGTGATCGCGACGCCGGTCGGCACGATGCGCGGTGCGTACTTCTGCGTGGCGGAAGACGGCGAGCGTTTCGAGGCGCCGGTCGACGAGTTCGCCCTGCACATGCCGCGCACGCTGCATTGAGCGTGCAGTGTGCGACGGGCGTCAGCGCGGCTGGCGGTCGTTGTGGCGGGCCTGCTTCTTTCTGCCCGACGACGTCCACACGACGATGAAGATCAGCAGGGCAAGCGCTACGAAGGCTTCGAGCGCGAAGATGAGCATCGGATATTGGTCGAGAAAATCTGACATGGCGGTTTCCATCAAGAACGGACATTGTATGTGGTTTGGGCCCCGGCTGGCCGGGTGGATGGCCGCCGCCGCGGCGGCGGCGCTGCTCGCGGCGTGCGGTGGTGCGCCGACGCGGACCTCCGCGCTGAAGCCGCCGACCGGCGCGGCGATCGTGCCGGGGCAGGTCGCCGCGAAGCGGCTCACGCCGGTCGCGTGGCAGCAGGTGCCGGGCTGGCAGGACGATTCGTTGATCGGCGCGACGGCCGCGCTGCGGCAGAACTGCGCGCGGCTCGCGCGCCAGCCGGCCTGGGCGCGCGCTTGCGCGGCCGCCGACCGGCTCGACGAACTCGACGTCAGCAGCGCCCGCACTTTCTTCGAAACGTATTTCACGCCGTTCCAGCTCGCGAATACCGACGGTACGCTCGACGGGCTCGTGACCGGCTATTACGAGCCGCTGCTGCACGGTTCGCGCGTGCGCCGCGGCCCGTATCAGTACGCGCTCTATCGCTGGCCGGCCGGCTATCGCGCGGGCGCCCCGCTGCCGGCACGCGCGCAGCTCGAGCGCGCCGGCATCCTGAACGGCAACGAACTCGTGTGGGTCGACGATCCGATCGAGGCGTTCTTCCTGCAGGTGCAGGGCTCGGGTCGCGTGCTGCTCGACGACGGTTCGGTGATGCGGGTCGGCTTCGGCGGCACCAACAACCAGCCGTACCGTTCGATCGGCAAGTGGCTGCTCGATCGCGGCGAGCTGACGCCCGCGCAGGCGACGATGCAGGGCATCAAGGCGTGGGCGAAGGCGAACCCGACGCGCGTCGACGCGCTGCTCGACACGAATCCGCGCTTCGTGTTCTTCCGCGACATGCCGACCAAGGAAGATGCGCCGCATGGCGGCGCGGACGGTCCGATCGGCGCGCTCGGCGTGCCGCTGACGCCGGAGCGCTCGATCGCGGTCGATCCGTCGTCGATCCCGCTCGGCACGCCGGTGTTTCTGCAGACCACGCGTCCGCTGACGAATACGCCGATGAACCGGCTCGTGTTCGCGCAGGATACGGGCTCGGCGATCAAGGGGGGCGTGCGGGCCGACTATTTCTGGGGGCTCGGCGACGATGCGGGTGATCAGGCTGGCCGGATGAAGCAGGTCGGCCGGATGTGGCTGCTGTTCCCGAATTCGTGATTCGGGATGACGCGGGCTGCACGGAGGAGGCGGTCTGTGCATGAGCCGCGGGGTTCGTGGCGTGTCTCGGGTGCGTGGCGCATGCCGACGGTCTGATCGCGGGTGTGGCCCTGTGATTTAGGTTCGCGTGATGCAGCGATGTCGCGTCGAACGACGCTTTGGAATTGAAACAGCCCGATCGGTGTTGGCCGATCGGGCTGTTTCATTTGCCGGCACGGATTCGCCGTTGGGCGACGTACAGGTGGCGAGCGACCTCAGCCCTTGCGCTTGTCGACGACCCGGCGCGCCTTGCCGACCGACCGCTCGATGCCGTTCACGGGCAGCACGTTGATCACGGCCGTCACGCCGATCAGCGACTTGATGTCGTACGCGAGCGCCTGTTTTGCCACCTGGATCGCCGCGGTGTCGGGCGCGGTTTCCGGGCAGGGTTCGACGTTGAGCGTCAGCACGTCGAGCGGGCCTTCCTTCGTCAGCACGATCTGATAGTGCGGCGCGAGCGCGCGCTGCTTGAGCAACTGTTCCTCGATTTGCGTCGGGAACACGTTGACGCCGCGCACGATCATCATGTCGTCCGACCGGCCGGTGATCTTCTCCATCCGGCGCATCGTCCGGGCGGTGCCCGGCAGCAGGCGCGTGAGGTCGCGCGTGCGATAGCGGATGATCGGCAGCGCTTCCTTCGTCAGCGACGTGAACACGAGCTCGCCGAGTTCGCCGTCCGGGAGCACTTCGCCGGTTTCCGGATCGATGATTTCCGGATAGAAGTGATCTTCCCAGATGGTCGGGCCGTCCTTGGTCTCGACGCATTCGGACGCCACGCCGGGGCCCATCACTTCGGACAGTCCGTAGATGTCGACTGCGTCGATGCCCATCCGCTGTTCGATGGCGACGCGCATGTCGTTGGTCCACGGCTCCGCGCCGAAGATGCCGATGCGCAGCGAGCTTTGCACGGGATCGAGGCCCTGGCGCTCGATCTCGTCGGCGATCGACAGCATGTAGCTCGGCGTGACCATGATGATGTCGGGCCGGAAATCCTGGATCAGCTGTACCTGCTTTTCGGTCTGGCCGCCGCCGAACGGGATCACGGTGAGGCCCGCGCGTTCTGCGCCGTAGTGCGCGCCGAGCCCGCCCGTGAACAGCCCGTAGCCGTAGCTGACGTGCACCTTGTCGCCGCGGCGCGCGCCGGCGGCGCGGATCGAGCGGGCGACGAGATTCGCCCACGTATCGATGTCGGCAGCCGTATAGCCGACGACCGTCGGCTTGCCGGTCGTGCCCGACGACGCGTGGATGCGCGAGATCCGGTCCTGCGGCACCGCGAACATCCCGAACGGATAGCTGTCGCGCAGGTCGCCCTTGGTCGTGAACGGGAAGCGCGACAGGTCGGCGAGCGTCTTCAGGTCGTCCGGATGCACGCCGGCTTCGTCGAACTTGCGGCGATAGACGGGCGAGTGATCATACGCATGCCGGAGCGACCACTTGAGGCGCTCGAGCTGCAGCGCGGTCAGCTCGTCGCGTGAGGCGGTCTCGATCGGCTCGAGCGGTAGCGGGGTAGTCATGCATGTCTCCAGTGTTTGTTATGGGCGAGCCGTCGACGTCAGCGGTCTTCCGGGATGACCGTGCCCTTGATCTGGGCGGATTTGCCGCGAAACATCGCGACCGTGTCGCCTGTCTGGTTCGTGACGCGGATGTCGTAGATGCCGTGGCGGCCGGCGCGCGCCTGCTCGATCGCCTCGGCCGTCAGCACGTCGCCGCCGTGCACGGGGCGCAGGAATTCGATCGAGCAGCCGGCCGCGACCGCACTCAGGTTGTACGAGTTGCACGCGAACGCGAACGTCGAATCGGCGAGCGTGAAGATGATCCCGCCGTGGCAGGTCTGGTGCCCATTCAGGAATTCGGGTCGCACGCGCATCTGCAGGCGGGCGTAGCCCGCGCGTACTTCGGCGATCTCCATGCCGAACGCGCGGCTGCAGGCGTCGGCGTCGTACATGGCCCGCGCGGTCGCGCGGGCGAGCGCATCGGGGGCGAGCGTGGCGGTGGCGTTCGTCATGTCAACGTCCCTCGAAGCGCGGTGCGCGCTTCTCGATGAAGGCCTGCACGCCTTCCGCATAGTCGTGCGACTGGCCGAGCTTGCGCTGCAGGTCGCGTTCCAGGTCGAGCTGCTGATCGAGCGTGTTCGTGACGCTGTCTCGCATCGACTGCTTGATCGATGCGATGGCGAGCGTCGGCTGCTGCGCGAGCTGGGTGGCGAGCTGGCGGGTTGTCGCGACGAGCGCTTCGTCGTCGACCGCACGCCAGATCAGACCCCACTGTTCGGCCTGTTCGGCGCCGAGCTTGTCGCCGGTCAGTGCGAGCCCCAGCGCGCGTGCCATGCCGACGCGTTGCGGCAGGAACCACGTGCCGCCCGAATCGGGCACAAGCCCGATCTTGACGAAGGCCTGGATGAAACTGCTCGAACGGGCGGCAAACACCAGATCGCACGCAAGTGCGAGATTCGCGCCGGCGCCGGCGGCCGTGCCGTTGACGGCCGCGATCACCGGAATCGGCAGACGCTGCAGGCGGCGGATCAGCGGATTGAAATGCTCGTCGATCAGCGTGCCGAGATCGGTGGACGCGCCCGGCGTGAAGTCGAGGTCGGCCAGATCCTGGCCCGCGCAAAAGCCGCGGCCCGCACCCGTCAGAATCAGCGCACGCGCGCTGGTCGCCTCGACTTCATCGAGCGCCGACTGCAGTTCGCGATGCATCGCCCGCGTGAAGCTGTTCAGCTTGTCGGGCCGGTTGAGCGTGATCGTGGCCACGCCCGCGGCCTGATCGATATCCAGCTGGATCGCCTGATAGGACATGCAGTGTCTCCTTCATGACTTCGTTATAGGCGGACGGTGCGTGGGTTACACGCGTTCGATCGCGATCGCGATGCCCTGGCCGACGCCGATGCACATCGTACAGAGCGCGAACCGGCCGCCGGTGCGCTCGAGTTGATGGAGCGCCGTGGTGACGAGCCGGGCGCCCGATGCGCCGAGCGGGTGGCCGAGCGCGATCGCACCGCCGTTCGGGTTCACGCGCGGATCGTCGTCGGCGACGCCGAGCATGCGCAGCACGGCGAGACCTTGCGACGCGAACGCCTCGTTCAGTTCGATCACGTCGAACTGGTCGATGCGCATCCCGAGCTGGTGCAGGAGTTTCTGCGTGGCCGGCGCGGGACCGATGCCCATCACGCGCGGCTCGACGCCGGCGGTCGCCATGCCGACGACGCGCGCGCGGCGGCGCAGGCCATACTGGTCGGCCGCCTGCGCATTGGCGAGCAGCAGCGCGCAGGCGCCGTCGTTCACGCCCGACGCGTTGCCGGCCGTCACCGAGCCGTCCGGGCGCACGACGCCCTTCAGCTTCGCAAGCGCCTCGAGCGACGTTTCGCGCGGATGCTCGTCACGCGACACGACGATGGCATCGCCTTTCTTCTGCGGAATCGTGACCGCGACGATTTCTTCGGCGAGCGTGCCGTCCTGCTGCGCCCGCGCGGCTTTCTGCTGGCTGCGCAGTGCGAACAGGTCCTGATCCGCGCGGCTGATGTCGTAGTCGAGCGCGACGTTCTCGGCCGTCTCCGGCATCGAATCGACGCCATACAGCTGCTTCATCAGCGGATTGACGAAGCGCCAGCCGATCGTCGTGTCGAAGATGTCGGCCTGGCGCGCGAACGCGCTCGCGGCCTTGCCCATCACGAACGGTGCGCGCGTCATGCTCTCGACGCCGCCAGCAATCATCAGACGTGCTTCACCTGCCTTGATCGCGCGCGCGGCCGTGCCGACCGCGTCCATCCCGGAGCCGCACAGCCGGTTCAGCGTCGTGCCGGGCACGGCAGTGGGCAGGCCCGCCAGCAGCGCCGACATGCGTGCCACGTTGCGGTTGTCCTCGCCGGCCTGGTTCGCACAACCGTAGACCACGTCGTCGATCGCCGCCCAGTCAACGTCGCGGTTGCGCTCGATCAGCGCCTTGAGCGGCACCGCGCCGAGGTCGTCGGCACGGACATCTTTCAGGGCGCCGCCGTAGCGGCCGATGGGGGTGCGAATCGCATCGCAGATGTAGGCGTCTGTCATGGGCGTATCGATGAGTGACGAACCCGCCGGGTGGCGGATTCGTTCATGGTAGAGAACATGGCGGCGTTTGCACGTCGGCCAATCGGGTTATGCCGTCTGGCCGGCTTCCGCAGGTACCGCCTTCGGGGCAACATGGACGCGGCTTTGCACCACGCGGAACCGGTTGGCGACGAATGCCGGATCGGCCAGCGCGGCGTTGGCCGCCGGGTTCGCGCCCGTGCCGTGGAAGTCGGAGAACGCGGCCGACTGGTTGACGAATACGCCGCCCGTGAGGTTGATCGACAGCGCGACGCCGCCACGCACCGCCGCGTCGTGCGCGGCATCGACGATCGCGTCGTCGGTGCTGTAGACGGAGAGGGTCAGTGCGCCATGCTCGGCGGCGATTTCACCGGCCAGGTCGAGCGACTGGGCAGTCGAGTCGGTCGAGATCACGAACGAGATCGGGCCGAACCACTCCTGCGTGAATTTCTCGCGGTCGGCCACGTCGAGTTGCAGCACGAGCGGCGTGCGCACGCGCGCATCGGGGAACGCGGGGTGCTGGAGGGTCTGGCTGTCGGCGAGCACGCGGCCGAGCTTGCGTGCGTCGTCGATGCGCGCGGTCACGCCGTCGTTCTGGATCGCGCCGATCAGTTCGACCGAGCGTGCCGGGTCGCCGGTGAGTTTCTGCACGGCAACCGCGATGGCTTGCGCGACTTCGTCGAAGCTCGCGTGGCCGTCGGCCGTCCGGATGCCGTCGCGCGGCACGTAGATGTTCTGCGGTGCGGTGCACATCTGGCCGGAGTACAGCGCCAGCGAGAACGCGATGTTCTTGGCGGCGGCCTTCAGATCGTCGGTCGAATCGATCACGATCTGGTTGACGCCGGCTTTTTCGGTGTAGACCTGTGCCTGATGGGCATGGCGTTCGAGCCACGTGCCGTTCTGCGTGCTGCCGGTGAAGTCGATCAGCTTGATCTCGGGGCGCAGCGCGAGTTCCTGGACCAGCGCGCCGTCGTTGGGCTCGGTCGCAAGCAGCGTGACGACGTTCGGGTCGAATCCGGCTTCGCGCAGCACGTCGCGGGCGATCCGCACCGTGATGGCGAGCGGCAGGATCGCGCCCGGGTGCGGTTTGACGATCACCGTATTACCGGTTGCCAGGTCGGCGAACAGGCCGGGGTAGCCGTTCCAGGTCGGGAATGTGCAGCAGCCGAGCACGAGGCCCGTGCCGCGCGGCACGATCGTATAGCGCTTGTGCATCGCGAGCGGCGGGTTCTTGCCTTGCGGCTTTTCCCAGTGCGCATCGGCCGGGATGCGGCGCAGCTCGTCCCACGCATAGGCGACCGCTTCGAGGGCGCGGTCCTGCGCGTGTGGGCCGCCGGCCTGGAACGCCATCATGAAGGCTTGCCCGGTGGTGTGCATCACGCTGTAGGCAATTTCGAAGCTTGCGCGGTTCAGGCGCGCCAGGATTTCGAGGCTGACGCCGACCCACGCGCTCGGGCCAGCTTCGCGCCACGTGCGTTGCGCGGCGGCGGCGGCGGCGATCAGTGCGTCGGGCGTCGATTTCGGGTACCGGACGCCCAGCGCGATGTCGTACGGCGAGCGCTCGGCGCCGACCGTTTCACCGGTCGCCGGCTGGTCGAGTACGAAGGTCGTGTCGAGGTGCGACTTGAACGCGGCCTCACCGTCCGCGCTTGCGCTTTCCCCGTACACTTTGGGGCTCGGCATTTCGGCGAACGGGCTCCAGTACCCGCGGCTCTCGATGGCGGCGAGTGCGTGTTTCAGCGTGTCTTCGTGCTTCGTGAACAGGGCATGGGTCATGGCGGCGGCCTGATGAACGTTGAGAGGGATTGGATCGATTAATTAACCGACCGGTTGGTCGGAGAATGGTAGCATCAAACTATTCGCATGTGCGAGGCGTTTCTCATTTCATTGATCGAGGAGAAATAGATGGCTTACGAGAACATCCTGGTGGAGACCCGGGGGCGTGTCGGTCTGGTGACGCTGAACCGTCCGAAGGCGCTGAATGCGCTGAACGATGCGCTGATGGATGAGCTGGGCGCCGCGCTGAAGGCGTTCGATGCGGACGACGACATCGGCGCGATCGTCGTGACCGGGAGCGAAAAGGCGTTCGCGGCCGGTGCGGACATCGGTATGATGGCGACCTACTCCTATATGGATGTCTATCGGGGCGACTACATCACGCGCAACTGGGAGACGGTCCGCGAGATCCGCAAGCCGATCATTGCCGCGGTTTCGGGCTTTGCGCTGGGCGGTGGCTGCGAGCTGGCAATGATGTGCGACATCATTTTCGCGGCGGACACGGCCAAGTTCGGTCAGCCGGAAATCAAGCTGGGCGTCATGCCGGGGGCGGGCGGCACGCAGCGTTTGCCCCGCGCGGTATCGAAGGCGAAGGCGATGGACATGTGCCTGACCGCGCGCTTCATGGACGCTGTCGAAGCGGAGCGTGCCGGGCTCGTGTCACGCGTGCTGCCCGCCGACAAGCTGCTCGACGAGGCGATTGCCGCCGCCACCACGATCGCCGAGTTTTCGTTGCCGGCAGTCATGATGGTCAAGGAGTCGGTGAACCGCGCGTACGAGACGACGCTGGCTGAAGGCGTTCACTTCGAGCGCCGGCTGTTCCATTCGCTGTTCGCAACCGAAGATCAGAAGGAAGGGATGGCGGCATTCGTCGAGAAGCGGAAGCCGGTCTTCAAGCACCGCTGATCGACGGGCGTCGGTCGGGTGTCCGGTGGCTGGCCTGCACCGGTTATCGGCGTGATCGCCTTGCCCCGCTCATCAAAAGCCTCCGTGCGCGGTAGCGCACGGAGGCTTTTTCAAACTTTCTTCACAAAAGCGCTTGCATGGATGGGGACAGGTGCTTAGAATCACGCCTCTTTCGCGCTAACGGAAACGCGGCGCGGAGGGAAGGGAAGCAGTGCTGTTGGGGTTCGGAAGTAGCGAGCCTCGGCGGTACGGAAGTTGAGCCCCGCAGTCGCAACGAAGTCGTTCAGAAAGTTGTTGACGAACTGCGAAACACGGTTCATAATCTCGCTTCTCTGCTGCTGAAAACGCAGCGCTGCTGAGGGGTTCAAGATCCCTCGCAGACATGCTCTTTAAAAATTAACAGCCGATAAGTGTGGGCGCTTGATGGCAGCGAGCTGATCCTCGG
>NZ_JACCQA010000052.1:0-39630 GCF_015712215.1 Burkholderia sp. 9779_493 | reverse complement strand
GGGCGGTCGTGCGTGGTCCGGTGCGTCCGGCGTCACGGATTCATCGGCGCTGTCGTCGTGCGCGGGCGACGCGCGTGCGGCGTCCGTCGGCACGCCGAACAGGTCGAACTGTCCGTCGGCGTGCGACTCGTTGGCGTCGTCGTGCTGCTGTCGTTGCGGCGGCGCCTTGCGCCGCGTCCTGCCGTCACCCATGCATGCCCAGCGTAAGGCGCCGCCTAGCGCGGCAGCGCGTGTTCGTACATGTAGCGCCGCGACCACGGCAGCGTTTTCGCGCTGCGTCCGGCCTTGCGGCACACGATCTGGAAGATCGACACGTCGTCGTGCTCGAACGCATACGCGCAGCCGGCCAGATACACGCGCCAGATGCGGAATTTTTCGTCGTCGACGAGCTTTCGCGCCTCGTCGGCTTTCGCTTCGAAGTTTTCCGTCCAGATATCGAGCGTGCGCGCATAGTGCCGGCGCAGGCTTTCGACGTCAACCGCCTCGAGTCCGCCGCGCTGCGCCGCTTCGAGCGCGAGGCTGATGTGCGGCAGCTCGCCGTCCGGAAACACGTAGCGATCGATGAATTCGCCGCCGCCGAGCGCCGTTTCGCCGCTTTCCGCGTCGGTCGACGTGATCCCGTGATTCATCGCGATGCCGTCGTCGGTCAGCAGCTCGCGGATGCGCGAGAAATAGAGCGGCAGGTTCTTGCGGCCGACGTGCTCGAACATCCCGACGCTCGTGATGCGGTCGAACTGGCCTTCGATCTCGCGATAATCCTGCAGACGAATCTCGATCCTGTCTTCGAGCCCCGCGGCCTTCACGCGGGCGGTCGCGAGGTCGAACTGGTTCTGCGACAGCGTCACGCCGAGACACGTCGCGCCGAACTTCTGTGCGGCGCGCAGCACGAGCGCGCCCCAGCCGCAGCCGATGTCGAGCAGGCGCTGGCCGGGCTGCAGCTGGATCTTCGTCAGGATGTGGTCGATCTTCTTGATCTGCGCGGTGGCGAGATCCTCGTCGCCGTTCTCGAAGTACGCGCACGAGTACACCATGTTCTCGTCGAGCCACAGCTGGTAGAACTCGTTCGAGACGTCGTAGTGGTACTGGATCGCCTTCTTGTCGGTGCTCTTCGTGTGATTGAAGTAGCGCTTCACGCGGGCGAGCTTGCTTGCGCTGGTCACGGTGCTGCGCGCGAGCGAGTAGCCGATGTTGATGATGTCCGACAGCTTGCCTTCGATGTCGATCTTGCCTTTCACGTACGCCTCGCCGAGATTGTCGAGGCTCGGTTCGAGCAGCAGCGGCAATGCCGACGCGCTGTTCACCTTCAGCGTGACCTGCGGTGCGCTGAAGGTGCCGAAATCGAGTTGATCGCCGTTCCACAGCACGAGGCGCGCCGGTATGTTCGCTTTTGCCCGTACTTCATCCGCCCACTGTGCCAGCTTCTTTTCCCAGAACATTTGGATTCTCCGTTTGTTCGTTGAATCGAATACAGCCAAGTATCCTGACCGGCGCCCGCCGCTTGCGGCGCGGGCACCCGGATGCAACACGAGACACGACCGGCGTGCGCCGGCGCCGCGCTTACGGCGACAGGCGCGAGATCGTCCAGCCCGGCGACGCCGCGGCGTCGCGCGTGTAGAGCAGGCGGTCGTGCAGCCGCGACGGGCGCCCCTGCCAGAACTCGATCGAGTCGGGCACGAGGCGGTAGCCGCCCCAGTGCGGCGGGCGCGGCGGGTTGTCGCCGTAGCGTTCGCTGACGGCCTTTTCGCGCGCTTCGAGCGTCGCGCGGCTGTCGATCACGGTGCTCTGCTCCGACGCCCACGCGCCGATGCGCGAGCCGAGCGGGCGCGACGCGAAATAGCGGTCGCTTTCTTCCGCGCTGGTTTTCTCGATCCGGCCTTCGATGCGCACCTGGCGCTCGAGCTCGATCCAGTAGAACAGCAGCGCGGCCTGCGGATGCACGGCGAGATCGTGCCCCTTGCGGCTTTCGTAATTGGTGAAGAAGACGAACCCGCGTTCGTCGACGCCCTTGATGAGCACGATCCGGGCCGACGGCCGGCCGTCGGCGCCGACGGTCGCGAGCGTCATCGTGTTCGGCTCGGGCAGCTTGGCGGCGAGCGCCTCCTTGAACCAGCGATCGAACTGGGCGAAGGGGTCGGGGGCGGCATCGGCTTCGTCGAGCGAAGCACGTGAATAGTTGATGCGGAGATCGGCGAGAGTCGTCATGTTATGCAAACGCTTCAATCTGGGGCCAGTATAGCGAACGCGCGAGAATCGTGCGTGCACAGTGGCGCGTGCGGACGGGGAGTTCAGGCAAAATAGAGGGCTGCTCGACTTACGTTTTCCTTGCTGCCATGTCCTCCGCCGACGCTGCCCCGCCCAGTTCTTCTGATCTTACCCCGACACCGGAAATCCAGCTTGACGTGGATCGCGCGCGGCGTTTCGGCGGCGTCGCGCGCCTGTATGGCGCGCCGGCCGCCGCCGCGTTCGAGCGGGCGCACGTCGCGGTGATCGGGATCGGCGGCGTCGGGTCGTGGGTGGCCGAGGCGCTCGCGCGCAACGCGATCGGCACGCTGACGCTGATCGATCTCGACAACGTCGCGGAAAGCAACACGAACCGGCAGATCCATGCGCTCGACGGCAATTACGGCAAGCCGAAGGTCGACGCGATGGCCGAGCGGATCGCGCTGATCGATCCCGCGTGCCGCGTGAACCGGATCGAGGATTTCGTCGAGCCCGACAATTTCGACGCGCTGCTCGGCGGCGGCTTCGACTACGTGATCGACGCGATCGACAGCGTGCGCACGAAGGTCGCGCTGATCGCATGGTGCGTCGCGAAGCGGCAGCCGTTGATCGTGGTCGGCGGCGCGGGCGGCCAGCTCGACCCGACGCGCATCCGCATCGACGATCTCGCACTGACGATCCAGGATCCGCTGCTGTCGAAGGTGCGTGCGCAGTTGCGCAAACAGCATGGCTTTCCGCGCGGGCCGAAGGCGCGCTTCAAGGTCAGCGCCGTGTATTCGGACGAGCCGCTGATCTATCCGGAAGCGGCGGCCTGCGACATCGAGGACGGCGCCGAGCCGTCCACGGCCGCGCACGTCGCGGGACTCAACTGTGCGGGCTTCGGTTCGAGCGTGTGCGTGACCGCGAGCTTCGGGTTCGCGGCGGCCGCGCATGCGCTGCGTGCGATCGCGGCGCAGGCGGCCGGCTGAGCGCGCGACGCGCGGGCAGGAAAGAGGGATGCCGCGGCGCGGGTAACGCGCCGCGAGCGATACGGCAAGTCGGCCGGGCCGGCGCGGCCCGGCGCGTCGTGCATCAGTTGAGCGCCATGCTCAGCTTGCGTCGCCACCCGGCGACGAGGTCGGGGCGATCGCCGGCCAGCTCGAACACCGAGATCATCGTGCGGCGGCCGAGATCATCGCCGTACGTGCGATCGCGCGTCACGATTTCCAGCAACTGTTCCAGCGCGCCTTCGTACGCGCGCCGCGCGATCAGGCTCTGCGCAAGGTCGAAGCGTGCGTCGAGATCGGCCGGGTTTGCCGCGATGCGCGCTTCGAGCGCATCGGTCGGCGGCAGGTCGGCCGTGGCTTCGAGTGCGTCGAAACGGGTCTTGATCGCCTGGTAGCGCGGGTCGCCGTTCTGCACGGTTTGCGGCGACAGGCGCTCGGTCTCGGCGCGCGCGGCGTCGACTTCGTTGCGCGCCAGCAGCAGTTCGATCAGGTCGAGACGCGCGTCGTCGTAGCCGGGGTTCAGCGCGAGCGCCGCTTCGAGGTGCGCGAGCGCCTCGTCGAAGCGCTGTTCGGCCATCGCATACTGCGCGGCGCGGCGCTCGGCTTCCTCGGGGGCCGGCAGCAGCCGGTCGAGGAACGCGCGCAACTGGCCTTCGGGCAGCACGCCGACGAACTGGTCGACCGGGCGCCCGTCGGCGAACGCGATCACGTGCGGGATGCTGCGCGTCTGGAAGTGCGCGGCGAGTTCCTGGTTCTCGTCGACGTTGACCTTCACGAGCTTCCAGCGGCCTGCGTAATCGGCTTCGAGCTTTTCCAGCAGCGGGCCGAGCGTCTTGCAGGGGCCGCACCACGGCGCCCAGAAGTCGACCAGCACGGGCGTGTCCAGCGACGCCTCGATGACGTCTTTCTCGAATGTGGCAAGCGTGGTGTCCATGGCGTTCTCTTCCGTTCGAATATCGTCAGGATGGGGGCGGCGCGCGGCTTTTTCAACGCGGTTTCGCTTCGGGCAGCGGAATCCATTCGGTCTCGCCGGGCACCTTGCCCATTTCCTGGCGCGTCCAGGCCGCTTTGGCCCGCTCGATCGCCTCGCGACTGCTCGCGACGAAATTCCACTCGATGTAGCGTTCGCCGTCGATCCGGTCGCCGCCGAGCAGCATCGCGCGCGCGCCGCTGGCGCTCGTCAGCGTGACCGTCGCGCCCGGCACGAGTACGGCCATCTGTTCGGCCGGCACCGGCGTGCCGTCGATCGCGAGCTCGCCGTCGACCACGTAGACCGCGCGCTCCTCGTGCGATGCATCGAGTTCGAGCCGGCCGCCGGCCGCGAATTCGGCCGCGACGTACAGCGTGCGCGAGAACGTCGTCACGGGCGAATGCAGCCCGAACGCGTCGCCGGCGATCACCGTCAGCGCCACGCCGTCTGCGTCGCGCTTGGGCAGCGTGTCGGCCGCATGGTGCTCGAACGACGGTTCGATCGTCTCGTGCGCCTGCGGCAGCGCGACCCAGGTCTGGATGCCGTGCACGGTGTGGCCGCTGGCGCGTTGCGCGTCGGGCGTGCGCTCGGAGTGGACGATGCCGCGGCCGGCCGTCATCCAGTTCACGTCGCCGGGCACGATTTCCTGCAGCGAGCCGAGGCTGTCGCGGTGCAGGATCGCGCCGTCGAACAGGTAGGTGACCGTCGCGAGCCCGATGTGCGGATGCGGGCGCACGTCGAGCCCCGTGCCGGCCGGCAGCGTCGCGGGCCCCATGTGATCGAAGAAGATGAACGGGCCGACGAGGCGTGCGGCGAGCGCGGGCAGCGTGCGGCGTACCTGCAGGTTGCCGATGTCGCGGACGTGCGGCTTCAGCAGGGCTTTGATCGAGTCGGTCATGGCGGGCCTCGTGGGGAACGGCTGGATTGCCGGTCATTGTACTGGCGGCGCGGCGGCGCGCGCGCGTGACGCCGGAGCGCGGGGAACGCGAAATGCGCGCGCTGCGGCCGCGGCAGGCATGCGTCGTGCGGCATCCGCGGCGTGGCGCAAGCCGCTGCGCGCGCCGCCGATTCCATGCGGGCCGTGCGGGTATCGGGCCGGCCGGCGAAACCCGGTAGACTGGCCGGCTTCACAACAATGATTCGACAATCGAGGGAGACACCGATGATGGCCCCGAAGGACTTGCTGCTCGCGCTGGTCGTGATCCTGGCGTGGGGCGTGAACTTCGTCGTGATCAAGGTCGGCCTGCACGGCATGCCGCCGATGCTGCTCGGTGCGCTGCGCTTCACGCTCGCGGCCGTGCCCGCGGTGTTCTTCGTGCGCCGGCCGCAGATTTCGTGGCGGCTGCTGGTGCTGTACGGCGCGACGATCCAGCTCGGCCAGTTCGTGTTCCTGTTCACCGGCATGTACGTCGGCATGCCCGCCGGCCTCGCGTCGCTCGTGCTGCAGTCGCAGGCGTTCTTCACGCTGGTGTTCGCGATGCTGTTCCTCGGCGAGCGGCTGCGCGTGCAGAACCTGATCGGGCTCGCGATCGCCGCGGGGGGGCTCGTCGTGATCGCCGCGCAAGGCGGCCGCGCGATGACGCTCGCGGGTTTCCTGCTGACGATCTGCTCGGCCGCGATGTGGGCCTTCGGCAATATCGTCACGAAGAAGGTCGGGCGTGCGAACCTCGTGTCGCTCGTCGTATGGGCGAGCCTCGTGCCGCCGGTGCCGTTCTTTCTGCTGTCGCTGTGGTTCGAGGGGCCGCAGCGGATCGCGACCGCGCTCGCCGGGCTGAACGGCGCGTCGATCTTCGCGGTCGTCTATCTCGCATTCGTCGCGACGCTGCTCGGCTACGGGCTGTGGAGCCGCCTGCTGTCGCGCTACCCGGCCGCGCAGGTCGCGCAGTTCTCGCTGCTGGTGCCGATCGTCGGGCTCGCGTCGTCGGCGCTGCTGCTCGACGAGCATCTGACGCAAACGCAACTGATCGGCGCCGCACTCGTGATGGGCGGGCTCGCGGTGAACGTGTTCGGCGGGAAACTGCTGAGCCGCTTCGCGGCGTCGTGACGCGCCGGCACGCGCTGCGTGCCGGCGGGGGGAGCGGTGGCGCTCAGGCCATCCGGCTCTTCGCGAGCGGCGGATTCGCGGCGAAATAACGCTTGATGCCGCGGAAGATCGCGTCGGCCATCTCGTCGCGATAGCTGTCGTCGTTGAGCCGGCGCTCTTCGTCCGGGTTGCTGATGAATGCGGTCTCGACGAGGATCGACGGAATGTCGGGCGCCTTCAGCACCGCGAACCCGGCCTGCTCGACCGAGCCCTTGTGCAGCTTGTTGATGCCGCCCACTTCCTTCAGCACGTAGTTGCCGTAGCGCAGCGAGTCGCGGATCTGCGCGGTCGTCGACATGTCGAACAGCGCGCGGTTCACCGCCGCGTCCGCCGTCTTGATGTTGATGCCGCCGATCAGGTCCGACGAATTCTCCTTGTTCGCCATCCAGCGCGCCGCGGCGCTCGTCGCGCCGTGGTCGGACAGCGCGAACACCGACGAGCCGCGCGCGGACGGCGTCGTGAACGCATCCGCGTGGATCGACACGAAGAGATCCGCGCCGACGCGGCGCGCCTTCTGCACGCGCACGTTCAGCGGCACGAAGAAGTCGGCGTCGCGCGTCATCATCGCGCGCATGTTCGGCGCGGCGTCGATCTTCGCGCGCAGCTTCTTCGCGATGTCGAGCGCGATGTGCTTCTCGTACGTGCCGTTGCCGCCGATCGCGCCCGGATCCTCGCCGCCGTGGCCCGGGTCGATCGCGACCGTCAGCAGACGCACGGTGCCGCCCTTGCCGGATTTCGGCGCGGTGAACTTGTAGGTGTCGCCGTCGTCGTCGCTGTCGTCGCGGCGCGCGATGACGGGCGGCGGCTTGACGGCCGGCTTCGCGGGCGTCGACGGCGTGCCGGCCGCCGGCGGCGTGTGCGGCGTGGTTGGCGTGTTCTGCGCGAAACGCTGGAAGAATGCGTCGCTGTTGTCGCCCGCGCCGGGCGGCGGGGTGCCGGGGCCCGCCAGCGTGGACGGCGGCTGCATCTGCTGCGCGCGCGCGGTGTCGTTGAGCGCCTGTTCCTTGCGTTCCGTCTGCGCGATCAGGTCGGACAGCGGATCGGGCGCGACGGCCGGATACAGGTCGAACACCAGCCGGTACTTGTACGTGCCGACGGGCGGCAGCGTGAACACCTGCGGCTTCACCGAGCCTTTCAGATCGAACACCATCCGCACGACGTGCGGCTGATACTGGCCGACGCGCACCGACTGGATCTGCGGATCGTTCGGCGCGATCTTCGAGACGAGGTCGCGCAGTGCCTGGTCGAGGTCGAGACCGCTCAGGTCGACGACGAGACGGTCGGGACCCTGCAGCAGTTGTTGGCTATTCTGCAGCGGCTGGTCGGATTCGATCGTGACGCGCGTGTAATCGCGTGCGGGCCACACGCGCACGCCGAGCACCGACGACGCGTGCGCGAGCCGCGGCGCGACGAGGCCGAGCACCAGCGTCGACGCGCCCGCGCACAGGATCTGGCGGCGCCGCCAGTTGTGCGTCGCGGTGGCCGCCGATTCGATCGAGCGGAACGGTTTGATCAACATCTTTCGAGACATGCCTTTCCTGAAGCGCTGTACGCCCGGACGGTGAGGGCACGGCCGTCGCCATCCACGTCGAGCGAGAAAACCAGATCGGGCACGCCGAGCAGGGCGCCCGCCTGTTGCGGCCATTCGACGAGGCAGATCGCGCTGGAATTGAAATATTCGCGAAAGCCTGCATCGGACCATTCGGCCGGATCGTTGAATCGATACAGATCGAAGTGATAGACCTCGAGTTCCCCATCGCTGCGTTCGAGCGCGTACGGCTCGACGAGCGTATAGGTCGGGCTGCGCACGCGGCCCTGGTGGCCGAGGCCGCGCAGGATCGCGCGCACGAGGGTCGTCTTGCCCGCGCCGAGATCGCCGACCAGCTGGATCTGCAGCCCGTCGAACACATGCGCGCGGTCGAGTTCGAGGCGCGCCGCATCGAGCGCGTGCGCGAAGCGGGTGCCGAAGGCCTCGGTTGCCGCTTCGTCGGCGAGCGCGATCACGCGCTCCGCGAGCGGGGCGGGCAACGTGGCGTCGTGAGGCGGTTGGCTGGGCGTGGCTGGCATTCTCGTAAAATAGTGCGATGAACCGACTACCGGAACGCGCCGCATCCGACAGGCCTTCGACTCGTGACGAAGGCGCGGCGCCGTGCGCGCTCGACGATGCGGCGTTGACTGCGCTCGCCGCTCGCATCAGGGCGTGGGGGCGCGAATTGGGTTTCGGGGCGATCGGCATCAGCGATACCGATCTCTCGGATGCCGAAGCGGGCCTCGCCGCCTGGCTGGAAGCCGGATACCACGGCGAAATGGATTATATGGCGAAACATGGGATGAAACGCGCGCGGCCGGCCGAACTTGTGGCCGGTACGCGACGCGTGATTTCCGTGCGGCTCGCTTATTTGCCGGCCCAAACGCTCGCTGACGGCGCGCCCGGCGGCGAGCCCGGCGCGCTCGTGCCGCACGACTGGCGCGCCCGCGAACGGGCACGGCTCGACGATCCGCAGGCGGCCGTCGTGTCGATCTATGCACGCGGCCGCGACTATCACAAGGTGCTGCGCAACCGGCTGCAGATGCTCGCGGAGCGTATCGAGCACGAGATCGGCGGGTTCGGCTACCGCGTGTTCACCGATTCGGCGCCGGTGCTCGAGGTCGAGCTCGCGCAGAAGGCCGGGGTCGGCTGGCGCGGCAAGCATACGCTGCTGTTGCAGCGCGATGCCGGCTCGCTGTTCTTTCTCGGCGAGATATACGTCGACCTGCCGCTGCCGACCGACGCGCATACGGCGCCCGACCGCGCGCCGGAGACGCCCGGCGCGCATTGCGGCAACTGCACGCGCTGCATCGACGCGTGCCCGACCGGCGCGATCGTCGAGCCGTACCGCGTCGATGCGCGCCGCTGCATCTCGTACCTGACGATCGAGCTGAAAGGCAGCATTCCCGAGCCGCTGCGGCCGATGATCGGCAATCGCGTGTACGGCTGCGACGACTGTCAGCTCGTGTGCCCGTGGAACAAGTTCGCGCAGGCCGCGCCCGTCGCCGATTTCGACGTGCGGCACGGTCTCGATCGCGCGACGCTCGTCGAGCTGTTCGCGTGGGATGCCGACACGTTCGACACGCGGATGCAGGGCAGTGCGATCCGGCGCATCGGCTACGAAAGCTGGCTGCGCAATCTCGCGGTCGGGCTCGGCAATGCGCTGCGCGCGGGTGCGGACCGGCTCTCGCCGGCGGCGCGCGACGCGATCGTCGCCGCGCTGCGCGCCCGGGCCGACGATCCGTCGCCGCTCGTGCGCGAGCATGTCGAATGGGCGCTGCGAGCCGCGTGAAGGCGGCGTAAAGTGTCGTCGGCGCGCGGGCAGGGCCGCGCGCATCCCCCGGTCAGGAGAAGGCAATGTTCAACGCAGTCATCGACGCGCCGTTCGGCAAGGTCGGCATCCGTACGGATGCCGCGGTGGTGCGCGAGATCGTCTATCTGCCCGAATCGATGAAGTCGGTCGATCCGGATTCGGCGCTCGCGAAGCGCGCGGTCAAGCAGATCGAACGTTATTTCGAGCGCGCGTCCGCACGCTTCGACCTGCCGCTCGCCGATGTCGGCAGCGCATTCCAGCATCGCGTGTGGGACGTGATCAGCGATATCCCGCCCGGCACGGTGCTCACCTACGGCCAGGTCGCGAAGCGGATCGGCAGCGCGCCGCGCGCGGTTGGCCAGGCGTGCGGCGCGAACTACTTCCCGCTCGTGATCCCGTGCCATCGCGTCGTCGCGGCGGGTGGCCTCGGCGGGTTCGCGAACCACGACGACAACGGCTATTACCAGCAAGTGAAGCGCTGGCTGCTGACGCACGAGGGTGTGCCGTACCGATGAGCGAACCTGTGACGATCCCCGAAACCGACGACGATGCCGTCGCGGCATCGCCCGCGCTGCTCGCGAGCCGCGCATCGATCGACGTGTTCTGCGATGCGTTGTGGCTCGAACACGGCCTCGCGCGCAACACGCTCGATGCGTACCGGCGCGATCTGGTGCTGTTTTCCCAATGGCTGGCCGCGACGCATGCCGCGCCGCTCGACGGCGCCGACGAGGCGATGGTGACCGGCTACATCGCCGCGCGCAGCGACGGCAAGGCGACGTCGTCGAACCGGCGACTGTCCGTGTTCCGTCGCTATTACGGCTGGGCCGTGCGCGAGCATCGCGCGAGCGCCGACCCGACGCTGCGGATCACGTCCGCGAAACAGGCGGCCCGGTTCCCGTCGACATTGTCGGAGGCGCAGGTCGAGGCGCTGCTGGGCGCGCCGGACATCGGCACGCCGCTCGGCCTGCGCGATCGCACGATGCTCGAGCTGATGTACGCGAGCGGGCTGCGCGTGAGCGAGCTCGTGACGCTGAAGACCGTCGAAGTCGGCCTCAACGAAGGCGTCGTGCGCGTGATGGGCAAGGGTTCGAAGGAGCGGCTCGTGCCGTTCGGCGAAGTCGCGCACGGCTGGATCGAACGCTACCTGCGCGACGCGCGGCCCGCGCTGCTCGGCGCACGCGCGGCCGATGCGCTGTTCGTGACCGCGCGCGGCGACGGGATGACGCGCCAGCAGTTCTGGAACATCATCAAGCGTCACGCGCAGCAGGCCGACGTGCGCGCGCACCTGTCGCCGCACACGCTGCGGCACGCGTTCGCGACGCACCTGCTGAACCACGGCGCCGACCTGCGCGTCGTGCAGTTGCTGCTCGGCCACAGCGACATCTCGACCACGCAGATCTATACGCACGTCGCGCGCGAGCGGCTCAAGACGCTGCACGCGCAGCATCACCCGCGCGGCTGACGCGCGACGCGGGCGTTCGACGCAGCGTGGTGGGGCGGGGCGCCGATGCGGACTGCGCCGCGCATCGCAGGGCGCGTCAGACGAGCTCGCGCAGCCGGTGCTTGAGCACCTTGCCGGTCGATGCGGCCGGCAACGCATCGAGCACGCGGATGTGCGCAGGGCGTTTGTAAGCGGTGAGCCGGTCCGCGCACCATGCGTGCAATGCCGCCTCGTCGACCGCCGCGCCCGGCACGCGCTCGACGAACGCGAGCACTTCCTCGTTGCCGTCGATCGCGCGGCCGATCACGGCCGCCTGCACGACGTCCGGATGCGCGTTCAGCACCTGCTCGACCTCGACCGGATACACGTTGAAGCCCGAGCGGATGATCAGCTCCTTGCTGCGGCCCGCGATCGTCACCGCGCCGTCCGCGTCCTGCCGCGCGAGATCGCCGGTGCTCAGCCAGCCGTCCGGCGACACGGCCGCGCGCGTCGCATCCGCGTTGCGGTAGTAGCCGAGCATCACGTTCGGCCCGCGCACGCGGATCTCGCCGACTTCGCCCGGCGGCACGTCGGTGCCGTCCGGCGCGACGATCCGCACGTCGACGCCCGGAATCGGCACGCCGACCGAACTGTCCGTGCGCGGCGCGTCGAGCGGCGTCTGCGTGATCGTCGGGCTGCTTTCGGTCATCCCGTAGCCGTTGTGCAGCGGCACGCCGTACAGGCGCTCGACGCGCGCCTTCAGGTTCGCATCGAGCGGCGAGCCGCCCGAATATGCGAAGCGCAGCCGCGGCGCGCGCCATGCGTGGCCGTGCGTGTGCAGGTGTTCGAGCAGCTTCGCGTGCATCGCGGGCACGCCCTGGAAGATCGTCACGCCTTCGTCGGCGAGCGCGACGCGGACGGCTTCCGGCGAGAAGCGCGGCGCGAGCCGCAGCGTCGCGCCTGCATACAGGCTGCCCAGGCACACCGACGCGAGCCCGTACACGTGCGACACGGGCAGCACCGTGTAGACGACGTCATCCGGCGACACGCGGCGCAGCGCGCTCGACGTCGCCGCGATGAACAGCAGGTTGCGGTGCGACAGCATCACGCCTTTCGGCGTGCCGGTCGTACCGGTCGTGTAGATCAGCGCCGCGCATTGGGCGGCGCCGTCGGCGGCCACCGGTTCGGCGGGCGCGCTCGCGTCGACGCGATACGACCACGCGCCGATGTCGACCGGCAGCGCGCCGGCCGGCATTGCGCCGATCCGCTCGGCGTGGGCGCGGGCGTCGGGTGAGGCGTCCGTCGTGAACGCGGTCAGCTTAGGGCGTGCATGCGCGGCGATCGCATCGAGTTCGGCGGCCGACAGCCGTGCGTTCGACACGAGCGCCCACGCGTCGAGGCGGGCGGCCGCGAACAGCAGCACGATCTGCGCGACGCAGTTTTCCGCGACGATCATCACGCGGTCGCCGCCTTGCACGCCGAGGCTCGCCAGCCGCGCGGCCGCCGCATCGACGGCCTGCGCCAGATCGCCGTACGACAGGCGGCGCGCATCCTCGATCAGCGCCGGCTGCGCGGGCGACTGCGCGGCCCGGCGCGCGGGCACGTCGGCGATGCGACGCGGCAGCGCGGCGAGCAGCGCATCGACATCGAGCGATTCGGATGAACGGACGGGCGAGGACATGGCGTCTCCAGATGAGGGGCCGGCGGCGGGCCGACGATATTTGCGAACGATCGTGCCATGACGGCGCGCGCGCCACAATTGGCCAATCGGGCAATAGCGCTTCACGATGTCTGCAATGATGATGGGCATGATCGTGACCGCGATGCGGCGGGCCGGCGGAAAACGGGCCGCGAGTATACCGTCGGCGCCGGCACGCGATTGCGCGAGCGTCGATCGTTCGCCATTAAAATGCCGCCATGAGCAAATCCAGACACGTGTCCGAAACCCCCGCGACCCAACTGCTGCGCCGTCATGGCGTCGCATTCGGCGAGCATCCGTACGAATACGTCGAGCACGGCGGTACCGGCGAATCGGCGCGCCAGCTCGGCGTCGACGAGCACAGCGTCGTGAAGACGCTCGTGATGGAAGACGAACACGCGAAGCCGCTGATCGTGCTGATGCACGGCGACCGCACGGTGTCGACCAAGAATCTCGCGCGGCAGATCGGCGCGAAGCGGGTCGAGCCGTGCAAGCCCGAGGTCGCGAATCGCCATTCGGGCTATCTCGTCGGCGGCACGTCGCCGTTCGGCACGCGCAAGACGATGCCCGTCTACGTCGAGGCGACGATCCTCGACCTGCCGACGATCTACCTGAACGGCGGCCGGCGCGGCTACCTGGTCAGCCTCGCGCCGGCGGTGCTCACGTCGCTGCTCGGCGCGCGGCCCGTGCAGTGCGCGAGCGTCGACTGAGGGTTTCACCTTCGTGGCACGCCGCGCCCGTTCGGTAGAATGGGCGCCGTTTCGGCCTGCCGGCTTGCCGCGCACGGCCATCCCTTTCCCGATACGTTGAAAGAAGAGTCCTCCGCATGCAGATCCTGCTCGCCGCCCTCGTTGCCTACCTGATCGGTTCGGTGTCGTTCGCCGTCGTCGTCAGTTCCGTGATGGGCCTGGCCGACCCGCGTTCGTACGGATCCAAGAATCCCGGCGCGACCAACGTGCTGCGCAGCGGCAACAAGAAGGCCGCGATCCTGACGCTCGTCGGCGACGCGTTCAAGGGCTGGATCGCCGTCTGGCTCGCCCGTCACTTCGGCCTGCCCGACGTCGCGGTCGCGTGGGTCGCGATCGCCGTGTTCCTCGGCCACCTGTACCCGGTGTTCTTCCGCTTCCAGGGCGGCAAGGGCGTGGCGACCGCGGCCGGCGTGCTGCTCGCCGTGCACCCGGTGCTCGGGCTCGCGACCGCGCTGACCTGGCTGATCGTCGCGTTCTTCTTCCGCTATTCGTCGCTCGCGGCGCTGGTGGCGGCCGTGTTCGCGCCGGTGTTCGACGTGTTCCTGTTCGGCACGCCGGGCCATAACCCGGTCGCGTGGGCCGTGCTCGCGATGAGCGTGCTGCTCGTGTGGCGTCACCGCGGCAACATTTCGAAGCTGCTCGCGGGGCAGGAGAGCCGGATCGGCGACAAGAAGAAGGCGGCCGCGGACGGCGGGAAGGCCTGAGAACGCGCGGCGCTGGCCGCGCGCCGGGCGCGCCGCGTGTGCGGGGCCCGGCCGGATGACGCGACGGGCCGGCGGCCGCTCAGTCGCGGAAGTTGTTGAAGTCGAGCGGCGTGTCGGTCACGTCCTTGCGCAGCATCGCGATCGTGCTCTGCAGGTCGTCGCGCTTCGTGCCCGAGATGCGCACCGCGTCGCCCTGGATGCTCGCCTGCACCTTGATCTTGCTGTCCTTCACGAGGCGCACGATCTTTTTCGCGAGGTCGCCCGTCACGCCTTTCTTCACGGTGACGATCTGCTTGACCTTGTCGCCGCCGATCTTCTCGACCTTGCCGTAGTCGAGGAAGCGCACGTCGACGTTGCGCTTGGCCAGCTTGCCGATCAGCACGTCCTTGACCTGGCCGAGCTTGAAATCGTCGTCGGCGAACAGCGTCAGCTCGCGTTCCTTCTGCTCGACGCGTGCGTCGGAGCCCTTGAAGTCGAAGCGCGTCGAGATTTCCTTGTTCGACTGCTCGATGGCGTTCTTCACTTCGATCATGTTCGCTTCGGAAACGACGTCGAACGATGGCATGGCATTCTCCCTTGAGATGCGGGCACCCGGCTCGCGCGCGGGCACTCGCTATAATTGCGGACTGTTTGCCATTTTACCGATGCCCCTCCGTTTGCCCAAGGCCGGCCATGCGCCGCCCGGGCGGACGTGACCGCGAATGCCGATGCCCCCTGACGATTCCGCCCTGTCGCTGCTTCCCGACCATCCGCTCGCCGCGCACAACACGTTCGGCATCGCCGCGCGCGCGCGCTTCGCCGCGCGCATCACGCAGGCGGCGCAGTTCGAGGCGCTGCATCGCGACCCGCGGGTCGCGACCCTGCCGCAACTCGTGCTCGGCGGCGGCAGCAATATCGTGTTCACGCGCGATTTCGACGGCGTCGTGCTGCTCGACGAGATCGCGGGCCGCCGCATCCTGCGCGAGGACGACGACGCGTGGTACGTCGAGGCCGGCGGCGGCGAGAACTGGCACGCGTTCGTCGCGTGGACGCTCGAGCACGGGATGCCGGGCCTCGAGAATCTCGCGCTGATCCCGGGCACCGTCGGCGCCGCGCCGATCCAGAACATCGGCGCGTACGGCCTCGAGATGAAGGCGTATTTCGATTCGCTGGTCGCGGTCGAGCTGGCGACGGGGCGCAGCGAGCGGTTCGACGCCGCGCGCTGCGCATTCGGTTACCGCGACAGTTTCTTCAAGCGGGAAGGGCGCGGCCGGTTCGCTATCGTCGCGGTGACGTTCCGGCTGCCGAAGCAATGGACGCCGCGGCTCGGCTACGCGGACGTCACACGCGAGCTCGACGCGCGCGGCATCACGCCCGATGCGGCGACGCCGCGCGACGTGTTCGATGCAGTCGTCGCGATCCGCCGCGCGAAGCTGCCCGATCCGCTGGTGCTCGGCAATGCGGGCAGTTTCTTCAAGAATCCGGTGATCGACGCCGCGCAGTTCGATGCGCTGCGCGCCCGCGTGCCGGAGGTCGTGTCGTATCCGCAGCCGGACGGGCACGTGAAGCTCGCGGCCGGCTGGCTGATCGACCGCTGTGGCTGGAAGGGGCGCGCGCTCGGGGCGGCGGCCGTGCACGACCGCCAGGCGCTCGTGCTCGTCAATCGCGGCGGCGCCACCGGTGCCGACGTGCTGGCGCTGGCGCGGGCGATCCAGGCCGACGTGCGCGCGCAGTTCGGTGTCGAACTGGAGGCGGAACCGGTCTGCCTGTAACGCAGGCGTGCGCCGGTCATCCAAACAAAAAGCGCCGATCGTCGACCGGCGCTTTTTTTACGCGTGTGCGTTGGGCGGCGCGTCAGTGCTTGAGGCGGCCGAGCAGCAGGAACTCCATCAGCGCCTTCTGCACGTGCAGACGGTTTTCCGCTTCGTCCCACACGACGCTCTGCGGGCCGTCGATCACGCCGGCCGTCACTTCCTCGCCGCGGTGCGCGGGCAGGCAGTGCATGAAGAGGGCATCCGGATTCGCATGGCCCATCATTTCCTCGTCGACGCACCAGTCGGCGAATGCCTGCTTGCGCGCCTCGTTCTCGGCCTCGAAGCCCATGCTCGTCCACACGTCGGTCGTCACGAGATCGGCGCCCTTGCACGCTTCGTTCGGATCGTCGAACACCTCGTAGAACGGCGCGCTGTCGGGCGACACGAGCTTCATGTCGAGTGCGTAGCCGGGCGGCGTCGACAGGCGCAGCTTGAAGCCGAGGATCTGCGCGGCTTCGATCCACGTGTAGAGCATGTTGTTCGCGTCGCCGACCCACGCGACGGTCTTGCCGGCGATCGGGCCGCGGTGCTCGTAGTACGTGAAGATGTCGGCGAGCACCTGGCACGGGTGGTATTCGTTCGTCAGGCCGTTGATCACCGGCACGCGCGAGTTCTGCGCGAAGCGCGTGATCACGTCCTGCTCGAACGTGCGGATCATGATGATGTCGACCATTCGCGAGATGACCTGCGCGGAATCCTCGACGGGCTCGCCGCGGCCGAGCTGCGTGTCGCGCGTGCTCATGAAGACGGCGTGACCGCCGAGCTGGAAGATCCCGGCCTCGAACGACAGGCGCGTGCGCGTCGAGCTCTTCTCGAAGATCATCGCGAGCGTGCGGTCGTGCAGCGGGTGATAGGTCTCGTAGTTCTTGAACTTGCGCTTCAGGATACCCGTGCGTTCGAGCACGTACTCGTAGTCTTCCAGCGAGAAATCCTTGAACTGCAGGTAGTGACGAATGGTTTTGGCGGTCATGAAACGAAATACGGCGGGTCTCACCCGGCAGCGAGGCCGGACGGCGCCGCCGTCGGGTGTGGATAACTCAAAGCAGCATAAAGGATTTTCTGTGCTTTGACGAGCCGTGGAGCGACGCGGGGCAGGATCGCCGCGCGCGATCCGCAGTGCGGGAAGACGGGCGTCGGGACGACGCGCGATGGCGCGCTGCGGTATAATTCGAAAGTTTTCTCCAGCCCGGCAGGCAAGGCTTTTCGCGCTCTGCCGGACACAAGCCGTGCGCTGCACACATCCGGTGCAGTCCACCGGCGGCGCGCCTCGACGCCCCGTTTTCGGGATATCGATGAGCTTGTGCCGCCGACCCTCCAGCTTTGTGTTCGCGTATCCAGGCGCCGTTGCCTGGACATCGCCGGGCCGTCACTTGGGTAACCACATGGCTGAAACCCCTCCGACCGAATTTTTCATCCAGGGCATCACGAAAGACGGGAAAAAGTTTCGCCCGAGCGACTGGTCGGAACGTCTGGCCGGTGTGATGGCCTGCTTCGGGCCGGGGGCGAGCGGGCCGAACGCGCGTCTCAAGTATTCGCTGTACGTGCGTCCGACGATGCTCGGCGACCTGAAATGCGTGATCCTCGATTCGCGGTTGCGCGACATCGAGCCGATGGCTTTCGATTTCGTGCTGAATTTCGCGAAGGACAACAACCTCGTCGTGACCGAGGCGTGCGAATTGCCGGACTACAACGCGAAGAAGTGATGCCGGCGGGCGAGGGCGCGTGCCGTGCCCGCCCGCGTACAGGTCGCCGCCGCGCGTGATGCGCGAGCGACCGGCAACGAAAAAGCCCGCCTAGGCGGGCTTTTTCGTGATCGCAGGAAACAGGAACGCCCGCGCGAGCGGGCGCACCGGATTTACGCTGCTGCCTGCAGACCCTTGACGGCTGCGGCCAGGCGGCTCTTGCTGCGAGCGGCCTTGTTCTTGTGAACGATCTTCTTGTCGGCGATCGTGTCGATCGTCTTCACGGCAGCCTTGAACAGCTCGGCAGCCTTTGCCTGGTCGCCGGCTTCAACAGCCTTGCGAACCGACTTGATCGCGGTACGGAATTTCGAGCGCAGCGCCGAGTTGTGCGAGTTTGCCTTCGCGGCCTGGCGGGCGCGCTTGCGTGCTTGTGCGGAGTTAGCCATGACGGTTCCTTATCCTGTCCTGTTTCCAGAGCTTGGAGCCTGACGGCCAAGCGCTGCTTTTCGATCCGTCCCCTGAGAACGATTGCCCAGGGGCGCATAAAAAAACGGTGATTTTAACCGAGGCCGGGACATGAAAACGGCAGTTGCCGTGCATGTACGAGCCCAGAAACCGGCGATTATAGCAACAAAATCAAGCGAGTGGCAAGTTCGACTTAACGCCCGCCGGGCGGGGCGCCGGCGGCGGCCGCGCTTTTCGGTATCGGCCGGTGGCCGGGTCGCGCAACGTCCGTATAATAAGCGCCCCATGAATCTATTCCGAGCCCTGCTGACGGTCAGCGGCTTCACGCTGCTGTCGCGCGTGACCGGACTGGCCCGCGAGACGCTGATCGCCCGTGCGTTCGGCGCCAGTCAATACACCGACGCGTTCTACGTCGCCTTCCGCATTCCGAACCTGCTGCGCCGCCTGTCTGCCGAAGGCGCGTTCTCGCAGGCGTTCGTGCCGATCCTCGCCGAGTTCAAGAACCAGCAGGGGCACGATGCGACGAAGGCGCTCGTCGACGCGATGTCCACCGTGCTCGCGTGGGCGCTGGCCGTGCTGTCGGTCGTCGGGATCGCCGGCGCGTCGTGGGTCGTGTTCGCGGTCGCGTCCGGCCTGCACAGCGACGGCCAGGCGTTCCCGCTCGCGGTCACGATGACGCGGATCATGTTCCCGTACATCGTGTTCATTTCGCTGACCACGCTCGCGTCGGGCGTGCTGAACACGTACAAGAGCTTCTCGCTGCCCGCGTTCGCGCCGGTGCTGCTCAACGTCGCGTTCATCGCCGCGGCCGTGTTCGTCGCGCCGCACCTGAAGGTGCCGGTCTACGCGCTTGCGTGGGCCGTCATCGTCGGCGGCGTGCTGCAGTTTCTCGTGCAACTGCCGGGCCTGAAGAAGGTCGACATGGTGCCGCTGATCGGCCTGAATCCGCTGCGCGCGCTGCGTCATCCGGGCGTGAAGCGCGTGCTCGCGAAGATGGTGCCGGCGACGTTCGCGGTGTCCGTCGCGCAACTGTCGCTGATCATCAACACCAACATCGCGTCGCGGCTCGGGCAGGGCGCGGTGTCGTGGATCAATTACGCCGACCGCCTGATGGAGTTCCCGACGGCGCTGCTCGGCGTCGCGCTCGGCACGATCCTGCTGCCGAGCCTGTCGAAGGCGCACGTCGACGCCGACTCGCACGAATATTCGGCGCTGCTCGACTGGGGGCTGCGCGTCACGTTCCTGCTCGCGGCGCCGAGCGCGCTCGCGCTGTTCTTCTTCGCGACGCCGCTCACCGCGACGCTGTTCAACTACGGCAAGTTCGACGCGCATACCGTCACGATGGTCGCGCGCGCGCTCGCGACGTACGGAATCGGCCTCGTCGGCATCATCCTGATCAAGATCCTCGCGCCGGGCTTCTATGCGAAGCAGGACATCAAGACGCCGGTGAAGATCGCGATCGGCGTGCTGATCGTCACGCAGCTCTCGAACTACGTGTTCGTGCCGCTGATCGGCCACGCGGGGCTCACGCTGAGCATCGGCGTCGGTGCGTGCCTGAACTCGCTGCTGCTGTTCCTCGGGCTGCGCAAGCGCGGCATCTACCAGCCGTCGCCGGGCTGGCTGCGCTTTTTCGTGCAGCTCGTCGGCGCGGCGCTCGTGCTCGCGGGCCTGATGCACTGGTGCGCGATCAATTTCGACTGGACCGGGATGCGCGCGCAGCCGCTCGATCGCATTGCGCTGATGGCCGCGTGCCTCGTGCTGTTTGCTGCACTATATTTCGGTATGTTGTGGGTGATGGGCTTCAAATACGCTTACTTCAGAAGGCGCGCCAAGTGACGACCGCAATGACCCGCGTCCTCGACTACTTCAGCACGCTCGTGGCGGACGACGACAGTCTGCCCGTCACGGAAACCGCGCTGTCGCTGGCGCAGGACGCGTATCCCGACCTCGACCTGCAGGGCACGCTGGCCGAACTCGACATGCTGGCGGCGCGGCTGCGCCGGCGGCTCGCCGACGATACGGACCTGAAGGGCCGCGTCGCCGCGCTGAACGACTTCTTCTTCCGCGAGCTCGGCTTCGCGTGCAATCACAACGATTACTACGACCCCGATAACAGCCACCTGAACGCCGTGCTGAAACGGCGGCGCGGGATCCCGATCTCGCTGTCGGTGCTGTACCTGGAACTCGCCGAGCAGATCGGCGTGCCGGCGCGCGGCGTATCGTTCCCCGGCCATTTCCTGCTGCGCGTGACGCTGCCGGACGGTGACCTGATCATCGATCCGACCAACGGCCATTCGCTGTCCGAAGCCGAGATGGTCGAGATGCTCGAGCCGTACGTCGCGCGTGCGGCCGGCGCGGTCGACAGCGCGTTGCGCGCGCTGCTGCAGCCGGCGACGAGCCGCGAGATCATCGCGCGGATGCTGCGCAACCTGAAGACGATCTATCTGCAGACGGAACGCTGGCAGCGGCTGCTCGCGGTGCAGCAGCGGCTCGTGATCCTGCTGCCCGAGCAGCTCGACGAGGTGCGCGACCGCGGCTTCGCGTATGCGCGGCTCGACTACCTGCGCCCCGCGCTCGAGGATCTCGAGCAGTATCTCGGCGAGCGACCGGATGCGGACGATGCGACCGTCGTCGAATCGCAGGTGAGCGAACTGCGGCAACGGATGCAGCGCGACGGCGAGGAGTGAGCCGAGCCATCGGCGCACGTCCACCGGCACACGAAAAAAACGCCCGCATCGCGGGCGTTTTTTCTGGCGCGTGCGCGTGCCCGACCCCGAGCGATCGGCTGAAACTCCGGTGCGCCGCTCGCACGACCCACGCGTTCGACCGATTGTACGGGGCGCCGCCGCGCGGCGGCGACACGCGCGCGATCGTGCCAATCGCGACAGGCAAAAAAAAGCCGCCCGGAACGGGCGGCTTGCGGGTGCGCGACGCGCTGCTTACTTCAGTGCGTCGAACGCGCGCTCGCGGATTTCGTCGACGGTGCCGAGGCCCGAGATCTTGCGATACTGCGGCGCCTTCAGACCGTTTTCCTCGCCACGCTGCGCCCAGTCGCCGTAGTACGTGATCAGCGGCTTGGTCTGCGCTTCGTATACTTCGAGACGCTTTTTGACAGTTTCTTCCTTGTCGTCGTCGCGCTGGATCAGCGGTTCGCCCGTCACGTCGTCGTGACCTTCGACCTTCGGCGGGTTGAACTTGACGTGGTACGTACGGCCCGATGCCGGGTGCGTGCGACGGCCGCTCATGCGCTCGATGATTTCCGAGAACGGGACGTCGATCTCGAGCACGTAGTCGATCGCGACGCCGGCTTCCTTCATCGCGTCAGCCTGCGCGATCGTGCGCGGGAAACCGTCGAACAGATAGCCGTTCGCGCAGTCGGATTCCTTCAGGCGCTCCTTGACGAGGCCGATGATCAGCGCGTCCGGCACGAGCTTGCCGGCATCCATGTAGCCCTTCGCCTCGACGCCGAGCGGCGTGCCGGCCTTCACGGCTGCGCGCAGCATGTCGCCCGTCGAGATTTGCGGGATGCCGAATTTTTCCTTGATGAAGTTTGCCTGGGTGCCCTTTCCCGCGCCGGGCGCGCCCAACAGGATCAAACGCATGGTGATATCTCCAAGTATGTAGATTCGTGTGGCGAGACACAAAGGCGTCGGCGACGGCGGGCGCGGGGCTTGCCCGGCGCGCGGCGGACCGGTCTGATGCGACGCGTCGGCTTGGGCGACGCGCGGCTGCCGGCAGGGCCACGGGCGGGGTCAAGCGAGGACGCGCTGGTCGCGGACGGCTCGCACAATCGCCTGATTATGCCACGGGTTATTTTGAACCCGGCTGAAAAAGGGCCTGCACGCGCGCGAGATCGGCCGGCGTGTCGATGCCGGCTTCGGGCGCGGACTCGGTGATCAGCACCGCGATGCGCTCGCCGTGCCACAGCGCGCGCAGCTGTTCGAGCTGCTCGGCCTGTTCGATCGGCGCCTGCGCGAGCGACGGATAGGTGCGCAGGAAACGCGCGCGATACGCATAGAGGCCGATGTGCCGGTAGACCGGGAAGGCCGGCGCCGGCATGGCCGCGACGTCGGGCCAGTGCGGCTGGTATGCATCGCGGCTCCACGGAATCGGCGCGCGCGAGAAGTACAGCGCGACGCTCTGCGCGTCGAGCGCGACCTTCACGACGTTCGGGTTGAACACGTCGGCCGCGTCGTGGATCGGGTGCGCCGCGGTCGCGATCGCGCACGCCGGATGCGCGGCGAGGTGCGACGCTACGTCGCGCACGAGCACGGGGTCGATCAGCGGCTCGTCGCCCTGCACGTTGACGACCACGGTGTCGTCGCGCCAGCCGAAAGCCGCCGCGACTTCCGCGAGCCGGTCGGTGCCGGACGGATGATCGGCGCGCGTGAGCACCGCCTCGAAGCCGTGATCGCGCGCCGCGTCGAGCACGCTCTGCGCGTCGGATGCGACGAGCACCTGTTGCGCGCCCGCTTCGCGCGCGCGCTCGGCGACACGCACGACCATCGGCTTGCCGCCGAGATCGGCGAGCGGCTTGTTCGGGAGCCGCGTCGACGCGAGCCGGGCGGGAATGACGGCGATGAAGGGTTGCGGGTGAGTCATCGGGGAGCGTTGAGAAGGACGGGGCGGGCGACGCCGGAAGCCGGTCGCCCGGCGAAGTGCGGCGACCCGGCCGGGGCCGGGCCGCCTGTGTCGATTCGGTGCGCCGGGCGAGCGGCGCGGCGGTTCAGCGGCCGGCCGGGTCGACCGGCGTGCCTTCGACGGTCTGGCGCGCTTCGTCGACCAGCATCACGGGGATGCCGTCGCGGATCGGGTAGGCGAGCTTGTCCGCGTTGCAGATCAGCTCCTGCGCGGCACGGTCGTAGTGGAGCGGGCCTTTGCAGATAGGGCACACAATGATTTCAAGCAGGCGAGCGTCCACGGAGTTTCTCCACAACGAGGGCAATGAGGCGAGGGTCGAGCGCGGCTTCGACGGGGACCACCCACAGTCGGGCGTCGCGCCAGGAAGCGCCCAATTTTACTGCATCCTTCTCGGTGATCAGGATCGCATCGACGGCATCGTCGACGAACGGATTGTCCGCGAACGCGTAATGGTCCGGCAGCGCGCGGGTCGCCGGCGCGAGACCGGCCGCGCGCAGCGTCGCGAAGAAGCGCTCCGGCGCGCCGATGCCGGCTGCGGCGAGCACGCGTTCGTTCGCGAACTGCGACAGCGGGCGGCGCAGCGTGGGCTGGTCGAGGTGCCACGCGGCGCCCGGCGTCAGCGCGAGCGCGTAGGTGTCGGGCCAGGGCGGCAGCGCGCTACTGTACGGGTCGTTGACGAGCGTCGCGTCGCGGTGCCGCGACAGCGGCTCGCGCAGCGGGCCGGCCGGCAGCAGGAAACCGTTGCCGCCGAGCCGGTGGTCGAATACGACGAGCTCGACGGTGCGCGCGAGGCGGTAGTGCTGCAGGCCGTCGTCGCTGACGATCACGTCGACGTCCGGATGCGCGGCGCGCAGCGCCTGCGCGGCCGCGACGCGATCGGGGCACACCCACACGGGCGCGCCGGTGCGGCGCGCGATCAGCAGCGGTTCGTCGCCGGCCGCGCCCGCGCGCGACGCCGGCGTGACGGCGGTCGGCACCTTCACGTTCGCGCCATAGCCGCGCGACACGACGCCGGGCGTGAAGCCGGCCGCGCGCAGCGCGTCGACGAGCGCGATCACGGTCGGCGTCTTGCCGGTGCCGCCGACGGTCACGTTGCCGACCACGACGACCGGCACGCCGACGTCGACCGGCTGCTTCCAGCCTTGCGCGTAAGCGGTGCGCCGCAGCGCCGCGCACAGGCCGAACACGCAGGCGAACGGCGTGAGCGCCCACGCGAGCGCGCCGCGGCGCTGCCATTCGCGTGTCAGGCGCGCTTCGAGTCGCGCGAGCGGGCCGCCGGGCGCGCTCATCGGGCCGGGCGCGGCGCGTCGTGCGCCGCGGCGAGGGACGGATTCGTCAAGGCGGATTCTCCGTTGGGCGGCGCATGCCGCAGGGTCCGTGGAAGGCGGCACTCTAGCGCGCCGCACGCCGGCGCGGCAAGCGCGACCGGCCGCCGCAGCGCCCGGGGCCGGATCGTGGCGCCCTGTGGATAACTCTGTGAAAAACTCCCCGGTCGATTGCCTCAAACGCCCGCCCGGCGGGCATCGAATCGGATGTGAATTATTTTGAAAGGTTTAAAAAACTATAAAAATCAAGGTGTTACGAAGAATTGTCTGGTTTTTTTAGCGGTTTCCGCGCGTTTTACGCGGACGAATGCCAGAGTGTGGACACTTTCCGCGCGTGGCGGCGAATGCGGCGGCGCTGGACGCCGCACGCGTGTCGGACTATCGTGACGCCGCCAGCATTCATCCGACCGTCCATGCTTTCCGACTCTCCTTTTTCCGCGCCCGGCGCCACGCGCGGCGGCGACGAAGTGATTCCCGTTTCGGCGCTCAATCGCGCGATTTCGACGATGCTCGAGCGCTCGTTTCCGCTGCTGTGGATTTCGGGCGAAGTATCGAATTTCACGCGCGCCGCGAGCGGCCACTGGTATTTCTCGATCAAGGACCAGCAGGCGCAGATGCGCTGCGTGATGTTCCGCGGCCGCGCGCAATACGCCGAATTCACGCCGCGCGAAGGCGACCGCATCGAAGTGCGCGCGGTCGTCACGATGTACGAGCCGCGCGGCGAAGTGCAGCTCAACGTCGAAGCCGTGCGACGCACCGGGCAGGGGCGCCTGTACGAGGCGTTCCTGCGGCTGAAGGCGCAGCTCGAAGCCGAGGGTCTGTTCGCCCCCGAGCGCAAGCGGCCGTTGCCGCCCCACCCGCGCGCGATCGGCATCGTCACGTCGCTGCAGGCCGCCGCGCTGCGCGACGTGCTCACCACGCTCGCCCGGCGCGCGCCGCACATTCCGGTGATCGTCTATCCGGCCCCCGTGCAGGGCGCCGGTTCCGCCGAGAAGCTCGTCGCGGCCGTCGCGACCGCGAATGCGCGGCGCGAGGTCGACGTGCTGCTGGTGTGTCGCGGCGGCGGCTCGATCGAGGATCTGTGGTCGTTCAACGACGAAGCGCTGGCGCGCGCGATCGCGGCGAGCGAGCTGCCGGTCGTCAGCGGTGTCGGCCACGAAACCGATTTCACGATCGCGGACTTCGCGGCCGACCTGCGCGCGCCGACGCCGACCGGCGCGGCCGAACTCGCGAGCCCGCAGCGCGCGCTGCTGCTGCGCGAGGTCGACGAGCGCCAGCGTGCGCTCGCGCGCGGCATGGCGCGCCGGCTCGAACAGCGCGCGCAGCAGCTCGACTGGCTTGCACGCCGGCTCGTGAGCCCTGCCGAGCGGTTGCAGCGGCAACGCACGCACGTCGAGCAGCTCGCGGCGCGGCTGGCGTCGGCGGCGTCGCGGCCGGTACGCGATGCACGCGCGCGTTTCGCGCTCGCGCAACTGCGCTGGCAGCGCGCGCGGCCCGATGCGTCACAGGCGCGCCATGCGCTCGCGGGGCTGTCGCAACGTCTGGCCAGTGCGTTGCAGCGCCGTCACGAACGCGACACGGCGCGTGTGTCGGCCTGTGCGGCGCGGCTCGAGGTGCTGAGCCCGCAGCGCACGCTCGAGCGCGGCTATGCGGCGCTGATCGATGCGCAGACGGGCCGCGCGGTGCGCGCGCCGAACGCGCTGAAGCCGCAGCGGCGCCTGACCGTGCATCTCGCCGAAGGCTCGGCCGACGTGTCGCTCGCCGACGTGCAGCCGCGGCTGACCGATACGATCTGACGTAACCGGCGCGAGCGACACGCGGCGATCGTCGCAACGAACACGGCGCGGGCGGGCACGGATGCTGCGCATCGTCGGGTTCGTCCTGCCGGACGTTGCGCCAGCATCGCTTTTCCGCATACCGCGGATAAATGGCCCGTGAGTTTGCGGGGTTATTCGTCCTCGCCTACAATCGGACGCTCGGCAGCATCCAACACAGCCTCCCTACATACTCAACGAAGGAATCGCCATGGCTCATACGCTCCCGCCGCTCCCGTACGCTGAAGACGCACTCGCGCCGACCATCTCGAAAGAGACGATCGAGTACCACTACGGCAAGCACCATCAGGCTTATGTGACGAACCTGAACAATCTGATCCCGGGCACGGAATTCGAAAACCTGCCGCTGGAAGAGATCGTGAAGAAGTCGTCGGGCGGCATCTTCAACAACGCCGCGCAAATCTGGAACCACACGTTCTTCTGGAACAGCCTGTCGCCGAACGGCGGCGGCGCACCGACGGGCGCGCTGGGCGACGCGATCAACGCGAAGTGGGGTTCGTACGACGCATTCAAGGAAGCGTTCACGAAGGCCGCGGTCGGCACGTTCGGTTCGGGCTGGGCATGGCTCGTGAAGAAGGCCGACGGTTCGCTCGACATCGTGTCGACGAGCAACGCCGCCACGCCGCTGACGACCGCCGACAAGGCACTGCTGACGATCGACGTGTGGGAACACGCGTACTACATCGACTACCGCAACGCCCGTCCGAAGTTCGTCGAGGCGTTCTGGAACATCGTGAACTGGGACTTCGCAGCGAAGAACTTCGCGTAAGTCCGGCGCTTGCGCGCCGCCACGGCGCGCGGCATCGAAAAAAAGCCCTCGTTTCGAGGGCTTTTTGTTTTTTGTCTCGCCCCGAACGCGTCGAATCGGCCGGATCAGCCGGCCATGCCCAGCACCCAGCCGAACGTGGCGCTCGCGATCACCACGGCCCATGGCGGCACGCGCCAGAACACCAGTGCGACGAACGCGACCAGCGCGGCGGCCAGGTCGCGCGGCGCGACGATCGTGTCGGTCCAGACCGGGTGATAGAGCGCGGCGAGCAGCAACCCGACGACGGCCGCGTTCACGCCGGCGAGCGCGGCCTGCATGTGCGCGCTGCGGCGCAGGCGTTCCCAGAATGGCGCGGTGCCGGCGATCAGCAGGAACGACGGCGCGAAGATCGACACGAGCGCGATCGTGCCGCCGAGCCAGCCGGTCGGCGCATCGCGCAGCGACGCACCGAGGAACGCCGAGAACGTGAACAGCGGCCCCGGCACGGCCTGCGCGACCCCATACCCGGCCAGGAAAGCCGAATCGCCGACCCAGCCGGGCGCGACCACGGCCGCCTGCAGCAGCGGCAGCACCACATGGCCGCCGCCGAACACGAGCGCGCCCGTGCGGAAGAATGCATCGACGACGGCGAGCGTATCGGAGCGCAGCGCGCGGGCCGTGAACGGCAGCGCGACGAGCAGCGCCGCGAACAGCGCAAGCCACAGCACGCCCGCGCGGGACGACACGTGCAGCGGTAACGGTTCGTGCGCGTCGCGCGCCGGTTGCGGCAGCAGCACGAGACCGGCCGCGCCGGCCGCGACGATCACCGCGATCTGCGTCCACGCGGCCGGCGCGAGCAGCGCGACGCACGCGGCCGCGGCCATCAGCGTGACACGCCGCGCATCCGGGCACAGCGTGCGCGCCATGCCCCACACGGCTTGCGCGATCACCGCGACCGACACGATGCGCAGCCCATGCAGCGCGCCGGCTTCGATCGGCGCGCCCGTCGCGTGAACGCCGAGCGCGAACAGCATCATCAGCAGCGCCGACGGCAGCGTGAAACCGAGCCACGCGGCGAACATGCCGGCGTAGCCGGCGCGCGCGAGCCCGATCGCCATCCCGACCTGGCTGCTCGCCGGCCCCGGCAGGAACTGGCACAGCCCGACCAGATCGGCATAGGTGCGCTCCGTGAGCCAGCCGCGCCGCGTGACGAATTCCGCGCGAAAGTAGCCGAGATGCGCGACCGGCCCGCCGAGCGACGTGAGACCGAGCCGCAGGAACGCGATGAAGACGGGCCACGGATGACGGGCGGGGGCGGGGAGGGTCGACGTGTTCAAGGCGGTGCGCGCGGCGGACGGAACGAGCCGCCACGATAGCGCAACTCGGCGGCCGCGGGGCAGCGCGTAGCGGCCGGTCGGGGCCGTTGTGCGGGGTTCAGTACGGGCCGTCGCCGAGCCCGCTCGCGCGCCGCAACGCATCGATGTCGACGAGCTCGATCTCGCCGACGTGCAGCCGCACGACGCCGTCGGCCTGCAGCGCCTTCAGCAACTGGTTGGTGGTCTGCCGCGTCAGCGACAGCATCGACGCGAGCGTTTCCTGCGACAGCCGGATGTGCGTGCGCCCGGCGCTGATGCCGCCGTAGCCCTCGGCGATCATCAACAGCCGCGCGGCGAGCCGCTGCGCGGCCGGCATCACGCTCATCGACTCGACCGTCAGGAAGCTCAGGCGCAGCTTTTGCGCCATCAGCAGCGCGAACTGCCGCCAGTATTGCGGCGTCGCATCGAGGATCGCGAGCAGTGCAGCCTGCGGCACGTGCAGCAGCAGCGTGTCGTCGAGCGCGACGGCGTCGTGCGTGCGCGGCTGGCCGTCGAACAACGCGATCTCGCCGAACCACGTGACGGGCTCCGCCACCGTCAGCAGCGCTTCCTTGCCGTGCGGATCGACCGCGCCTATCGTGAGTGAACCGGCCAGTACCGCGTACAGCCCGCACGGCGGGTCGCCGCGCCGGAACAGCGCATGGCCGGACGGCAGGCGGCGCAGCGTCGCGCGGGCGATCAGGTCGGCGCGCAGCGCGGGCGGCAGCCCGGCGAACCACGGGTTCGCTTCGATCTGCGGCAGGTACGGGGCGAGCGAAGAAGGCATGGGCACGCGATGTCGGGTAGCTGACAGAGGTTCTCGGGCGTGACGCGCATCATAGCGCTCGATGACCGATCAGGAGACGCCATGAAGACCCTCGAAGACCATCTTTCCCAGTATGCGGCCTACCATCGCGACGCGCGCAACATCGCGACGCATCTGGTCGGCATCCCGATGATCGTGTTCGCGGTCGAGGTGCTGCTGTCGCGGCCGGCGCTCGGGATGCTGGCCGGCATCGCGCTGTCGCCGGCGCTGCTGCTCGCCGTCGTGTCGGCGCTGTTCTACCTGCGTCTCGACCTGCGGTTCGGGATCGTGATGACCGTGCTGCTCGCGCTCGGCCTGTGGGCCGCGCAGTCGCTGGCGCCGCTGCCGACCGCGCAATGGCTCGCGATCGGCATCGGCGCGTTCGTCGTCGGCTGGATCGTGCAGTTCGTCGGGCACTGGTTCGAAGGCCGCAAGCCCGCGTTCGTCGACGATCTGGTCGGCCTGATCGTCGGGCCGCTGTTCGTCGTCGCCGAGGTCGCGTTTTTCGCGGGGCTGCGCGCCGACGTGCGCCGCGAAGTCGAGCGGCGCGCCGGCCCGGTGCATGGCGGCGCGCATTCGCATGTCTGATGCACCGGCCGGGCCGGTCTGCGTGTTCGGCGCGGGCGCGGTCGGCTGCTATCTCGGCGGCCGCCTCGCGGCGGCCGGCGCGCACGTGACGCTCGTCGGCCGCACGCGGATCGGCGACGCGATTCAGCTGCACGGGCTCACGCTGACCGATCGGCGCGGTTATCGTGCCGCGCTTGCGCCGGCCGATGTCGGATTCGCCACCGAGCCGGCCGCCGCGGCCGACGCACGGCTCGTATTCGTCGCGGTGAAGTCGGCGGCCACGCGCGAGGCCGCCGCGCAACTGGCCGGCGTGCTGCGGCCCGGCACGATCGTGATCAGCTTCCAGAACGGCCTGCACAACGCAGACGTGCTGCGCGACGCGCTCCCGCAAGCGACGGTGCTGGCCGGCATGGTGCCGTTCAACGTGATCGAGCGCGGTCCCGGCGCGTTTCACCAGGGTTCGGCCGGCAGATTGGCGACCGACGCTTCGGCCGCGCTGCAGCCGTTCATTGGCCCGTTCGCGCGCGCCGGGCTGCCGCTCGTGCTGCATCGCGACATGCGTGCCGTGCAGTGGGCGAAGCTCCTGCTCAACCTGAACAACGCGGTCAATGCGCTCGCGAATGTGCCGCTGCGCGCCGAACTTGCCCAACGCACGTACCGGCGCTGCGTCGCCTTGGCCCAGCGCGAGGCGCTGCACTGGCTGGCGCGGGCCGCGATCCGGCCCGCGCGGTTGACGCCGCTGCCGGCCGCGTGGATCCCGGCCGTGCTCGACCTGCCGGATGCGGCGTTTCGCGTGGTCGGCGGCCGCATGCTCGCGATCGATCCGCTGGCGCGGTCGTCGATGTCCGACGATCTCGCCGCGCACCGCGCGACGGAAGTCGAGTGGATCAACGGCGAAATCGTGCGGCTGGCCGGGCGCTTCGGTGCGCCGGCGCCGGTCAATGCGCGGCTGTGCGCGCTCGTCCACGACGCGGAACGCGCGGCGGTGCGTCCGGCGTGGCGCGGCGATGCGCTGTGGGCCGACCTCGCCGCGCAGGCGCCGCATGCGGGCCACGTGCCGGCCGCGTAGGCTGGCGGTGCTCCCGGCGTCGACCACGCGGCGGCGCGGGCCGTGCGCAACGACTAAGATGCGGAGTGCGTCATCCGACGCCTTTGCGGAGCAATCGCCATGGTGGATCGCCCGACCCTCGATGCCTACGACGCGCATGCCGCGCAATACGCGCAGGACTGGCTCGACCAGGCCGCGCCCGACGACATGTATGCGCTGCTCGAACAGCATTTCTCGCCGGGGCTGACCGCCGACGTCGGATGCGGCGCGGGGCGCGACACGGCCTGGCTCGCGTCGCGCGGCTTCGACGTGCGCGGCTACGACGCGAGCGCCGCGCTGCTCGACGAGGCGCGGCGACGCCATCGCGGTCTGACGTTCGAACTGGCCGCGCTGCCGGCGCTGGCCGGCGTACCGTCCGGCGCGTTTCGCAACGTGCTGTGCGAAACCGTCGTCATGCATCTCGAACAGGCGGACGCCGCGGCCGCCGCCGCGCGGCTCGCCGATCTGCTGATGCCGGGCGGCACGTTGTACCTGAGCTGGCGGGTGGCCGGAAGCGGCATGTTGCGCGACGAGCGCGGCCGCCTCTATACGCCGCTCGATTCGGCGCGGATGCATGCGGCGCTGGGCGCCGGCGTGCACGTGATCGACGAACACGAGGTGGTCAGTGCGTCGTCCGGCAAGCGCGTGCACCGGCTGATCGTGCGCAAGGCGGGCGGCGACGCGTGAGCGCGCCGCGCCGGCGCAGTTACTCGCGGCTGAGGGCCGCTTCCCAGTTGATGTCGACGCAGAGCACCTGCATGCCCGTCGCGGCCGGTGCGGCGATCGACGCGGTCACGCACAGGTGGGCCTCGTTGATCGACAGGTAGGGCGCCGTCAGATGCACGCCGCCCGGCGCGCGCATCGCATCGATGAAGTACGGGCGGCGTTCCCAGCTCGCGCCTTCGGAATGCAGCAGCGGCCGGAAACGCTTCGCGCGTTGCGATACGCTGCCGCGCGCGAGCACGTTGTCGCCGATCTGGCGGCCCGATGCGTCGAGCAGGAAGCAGCGCGCGGTCTCGGGCAGCCCGAGCACGGCGGCGGCCGCATCGACGAGCGACTCGCCCGCGCCGAGCCGGCGGCTCGCTTCCTCGAGCGCGGCGACGTACGGCGCGAGCCGTTCCGCCTGCGTGCGCTCGCGCTGCGCGACGCGCAGCCGCAGCGCGGCCGACAGCGTGTCCATGCAGCCCGCGGCGGCCTGCGGCTGCACGGGATCGACGCTCGGCCCCGCGAAGTACTGGCCCTGCACGAAATCGACGTCGCATTCGAGCGCGATCAGCGCGTCGCGTTCGGTCGCGAGCCCGCCCATCAGCACGAGCTGGCCGGATTCGTGCAGCAGCGACACGAGCCCCGGCAGCACGCGTTCGAGATGCGAGTGCTCGCTCGCCTGCGCGAGGATGCCGCGGTCGAGCGTGACGATGTCCGGATGCAGGTGCCACACGCGATCGACGTTCGAATGCTTCGCGCCGAACCCGACGAGCGCGATCAGGAAGCCGGCCTTGCGCAGCCCGTCGATGATCGCCGCATAGCGCGGCGTCTCGCCGCCGGCCTGTTCGGGCACCTCGAGCACCACGCGGTGCGGCGGCAGCCCGAGCGCCTTCAGGTTCGCGAGCAGCGCGTCGCCGTAGATGGTGTCCATCAGCGCGGCCGGATGCAGGCTCAGGAAGAGCCATTCGTCGTGGCTGTCGAACGCGTGGAAGTTGCCGAGATGCAACGATTCGGCGAGCCGGCCGAGCTCGAGCAGGTCGCCGCGCCGCGCCGCCTGCGTGAACACCTCGTGCGACGCCACCTGGCGGCTTTCCTCGTCGTGCGCGCGCAGCGACGCGTGATAGCCGATCGCGCGCCGGTGCGACACCGAGAACACGGGCTGGAACACGCTGAACACGGTGTAGCCGCCGTACAGCACGGTGCGCCGGTTCCCGTCGTCGCCGGCGACGGGGCGGGGCGGCTGAAAGCCGGGGGGATCGATTTCGATCATGCTCATGATGTCGGCCGAAGGGAGACTGCCAGTTTACCTACAGAATAGGCGAGCAAGAAGCATGCACGGCTGCGCGCTGCGTGCGGCCGCCCGTCGCGCTTGGCACGCGCACGGGGCCGGGTCGCGTTGCACCGCGATGGTGCGCGCCGGCCCGATTCGGCGCGCGCCGCGCTCACGCGCGCTCGGACGGATCGGTCTTGCGCGCGGTGCTGCGGATCTCGGGGGCGAGCTGCGCGAAGATCCACGCGGACGCGGCCGTGATGATCCCGACGCAGACGAACGTCGCATGGAACGCCGGCAGCGTGTTGCTCGGCGTCACGGTGCGCAGCATGCCGGTGAACGTCGCGAGCAGCGCGCCGGCGACCGTGACGCCGAGGCTCATCGACAGCATCTGCACGAGCGAGAACAGGCTGTTGCCGCTGCTCGCGCCGCCGGTGCCGAGATCCTTCAGCGTCAGCGTGTTCATCGCGGTGAACTGCATCGAGTTGAACCCGCCGAACAGCGCGAGATGCACGACCTTCACCCACACCGGCACCGTGTCGCGCATCAGCGCGAAGCTCGCCATCATCACGCCGACCATGATCGTGTTCGCGAGCAGCACCTTGCGGTAGCCGTGCCGCGTGATCAGGCGCGTGATGATCCGCTTCGAGAACATGCCGGCCGCCGCGACCGGCAGCATCATCAGCCCGGCCTCGAACGCCGAGTAGCCGAGGCTCACCTGCAGCAGCAGCGGGATCAGGTACGGCATCGCGCCGCTGCCGATCCGCGCGAACAGGTTGCCGAGCAGCCCGACGCTGAACGTGTGGATCTTGAACAGCTCGAGCGAGAAGATCGGCTGCGGCGCGCGCACCGCGTACAGTCCGTACGCGACGAAGCACGCGAGGCTCAGGATCAGCAGCACGAGCACGGCTGCGTGCTGCATGCCGAGATCGGCGAGCCCGTCGAGCGACAGCGAAATCGCGACCATGCCGATCGTCAGCAGCAGATAGCCTTTCAGGTCGAAGCGGCCGGCGGCCGGGTTGCGCGAATCGGGCATCGAATAGAAGGTCGCGATGCAGCCCGCGACGCCGACCGGCACGTTGATCAGGAAGATCCAGTGCCACGACGCGATCTTCACGAGCCAGCCGCCGAGCGTCGGCCCGATCAGCGGGCCGATCAGGCCCGGAATCGCGACGAACGACAGTGCGGGCAGGTAGCGTTCGGCCGGGAACGTGCGCAGCACCGCGAGCCGCCCGACCGGCAGCAGCATCGCGCCGCCGACGCCCTGCACGATGCGGAAGGCGACCAGTTGCGTCAGCGTATGGGCGTTCGCGCACAGCAGCGAGCCGAGCGAGAACACCAGGATCGCGCTGAAGAACACCCGCCGCGTGCCGAACGTATCGGCGAGCCAGCCCGACACGGGGATCATCACCGCCATCGTCAGCGAGTACGCGATCACGACCGATTGCATCCGCAACGGCGATTCGCCGAGGCTCGCGGCCATCGACGGCAGCGCCGTGTTGACGATCGTCGCGTCGAGCGTCTGCATGAAGAAGCCCGTCGCAACGAGCCAGAGCATCACGGTGAGGTTCTTTTCGCCGGGAGCGGCGGCAGGCGGGCGTTGGAACATGACGGCGGGGCGGTGGCGCGGGACAGCCGACATTGTAGGGAAAGCCGCCGCGCCGTGCAGGTTCGGGCGGCACTCATGTGGCCTCGACGACCCGACCCGATTCGGCGCGACCTCGGCCGGCCCGGCCGCCGGAGGCCTGTCCTCGTCGGGCGGCCAGTACAGTTCGGTCAAAAGCGTCTGCGGCCGTATCTGTCCGCGTACCGCCGCCGTCCGAAATACTGGTGTGATCGAACCCGTGCGACCAGGAGGCTGCCATGCGCGAACTGCGACTTTACGTGATGGACGGCGACGAACCGGCCGGACGGTGGCGGATCGTCGACCGCACGCTGCTCGAGGTGGCCGAAGGCGACGTGTGGGTGACCGTCGAGGGCCGGCCAGACGATCACTGGCTGGGCGCCGGTGCGTCGCTGACCTTGCTGCCCGGCACCCATGCGTGGGTCAGCGCCGGGCCGCGCGGCGCGACGTTCGCGTTCGGCCCGCTCGCGGTGTCGGCCGTGCGCACCGCGCCTGCATGGTGGCGCCCGTTCGCCGCGTGGCGCGACGGCCGGCGTCACCCGGCCGCATCGCTGCCGACGTAGCGGGCCCGCGGTCGGATCAGCTTTCCGTCCGCGTACTGTTCGAGCGCATGCGCGATCCAGCCGGCCGTGCGGCCGGCCGCGAACAGCGTGAACGCCGCGCCGTCGGGCAGCGCGAGCGTGCGCTCCAGCACCGCGAGCGCGAAATCGATCGTCGGCCGCAGGCCCGTCGCCGCTTCGACGCGTGCGGCGAGCGCGCGCGCCATGCGCAGCGCCGGCCGCTCGGGCGCCGTCGCGTGCAGTGCATCGAGCAGCGCCCGCGCGCGCGGGTCGCCGTCGGGATACAGCGGGTGCGCGAAGCCGGACAGGGCCGTGCGGCCGCCGTCCGCGCGTTCGTCGTGCGCCAGCCGCAGCGCGAGGTAGCGATCGAGATCGGCGGCGCGGGCCGCTTCGTCGAGCAGCGTGCCGGCGCGGAACGTCTCGCCGCCGTGGCGCGGCCCCGACAGCGCCGCGAGCCCGCCCGAGATCGCGCCGAACAGGTGGCTGCCGGTCGACGCGATGCAGCGCACCGCGAAGGTCGACGGATTCAGTTCGTGATCGGCGCACAGCACGAGCGCGCGCCGCAGCAGGTCGGCGTCATTGCGCCGCCGCACGCGCCACGCGGACGCGAGCTGGCGGTGCACGGGCGCGTCGCCCGGCGCGATGCCGGCGAGTGCGGCCGTCGCGACGCGCAGCAGCAGCGCCGCGGCATCGAGCTGGGCGTCGCGCCCCTGCGCCCACAGGCGCGGCAGCGACGCGGCGGCGGCCGGCAGCAGCACCAGCGCGCGTTCGAGCGGGGCGAGGTGCGCCCAGCGACGCGCCCAGTCGTCCCACTGCGCCGCGTCGAAACCGGTCGACGCGAGCGACGTGGCGGCCAGCCGCGCGGGCGGACAGTCCCAGAGCCGCGCGGCCGTTTCTTCGAGGGTCGCTGCATCGGCCAGCGCGATCGCATCGGCGCCGCGGTAGCGCAGGCGGCCGTCGGCGATCTGCGTGATCCGCGATTCCAGCACCGGCACGCCCCAGTCGAGCGAACGTTCGGCGACACCGCCCGCGCGTTTCGCATCGGCGCGGCGGCGCGCGAGCAGGCGCACTTCGTTGGCGTCGTAGCGGCGGCGCTTGGTCGCGCCGTCGGGCAGCGAGCGCAGCAGGCCGCGGCTCACGTACGCGTAAAGGGTGCTCACGCTGACGCCGAGCATGCCGGCGGCTTCCTGCGCACTGAGGGATGTCATGCCGGTTGCTCCTGGCGGCGCGCATGAAGCGCGGGCCCGCTACAACTATTCGTTATGTATTGATTCGCGCAATCAAGATTGATCGCGGCTGTCGCGAATTCTAGACTCGATTCCGTCTCCTCGACGGCATCCTCTTCACCATGACCATGACACCCGAACGTGCATTGACGTATCTGTGGCAACTCGCAGACGGCGAACCCGACGCGCTGGCCCGCACGACCGTGACCGGGCAGGACCCGGCGTTGCCGTCGACGTTTCATGTCGGCACGCTCGCCGCCGCGACGATCGCCGCGGCCGGGCTCGCGGCAGCCGAATGTCATCGGCTGCGCACGGGCATCGCGCAATCGGTCGACGTGTCGGTGCGCGACGCGCTCGTCGCGTTTCGCAGCGAGCGCTACCTGCGCGTGGACGACGGGCCGCCGCCGGAGTTGCGTCATCCGGTGACCGGTTTCTTCGAGACGGGCGACGGACGCTGGATTCAACTGCACGCGAATTTCCCGCATCACCTGCACGGCATCCTCGACGTGCTCGGCTGCGGCCCGCAGCCGCCCGACGTCGCCGCGGCGATCCGTACGTGGGACGGCGCGGCACTCGATACCGCGCTGGCCGACGCCGGTCTGTGCGCGGCATTGATCAGAACCCCTGACGAATGGGCGGCGCACGAGCAGGCGCGCGCGATCGCGTCGCTGCCGCTATTCGAGATCGAGCGGATCGGCGACGCGCCGGCCGAGCCGATCGGCCGCGGCGAGGCCGACCGGCCGCTGGCCGGCGTGCGCGTGCTCGATCTCACGCGCATCATCGCTGGGCCGGTCGCGGGCCGCACGCTGGCGTCGCACGGCGCGCAGACGCTGCTCGTCAACGGTCCGCACCTGCCCAACATCGCGCCGCTCGTGATCGACAACGGACGCGGCAAGCGCTCGACGTGGATCGATCTGCGCGACGCGGCGGGCGTCGATACGCTGCACGCGCTGGCACGCGAGACGGACGTGTTTCTGCAGTCGTACCGGCCCGGCGCGCTCGCGGCGCGCGGCTTCACGCCGCAGGCACTGGCGGCGCGGCGGCCCGGCATCGTCTACGTGTCGGTGTCGGCGTACGGGCACGCGGGGCCGTGGGCGAAGCGGCGCGGGTTCGACAGCCTCGTGCAATCGGCGAGCGGAATCGCCTGGCAGGAGCAGCAGGCCGCGCATGCGAGCGGGCCGCGCCATCTGCCGTGCCAGGCGCTCGATCATGCAACGGGGTATCTCGCGGCGTTCGGCGCGATGATCGCGCTCGCGCGGCGGGCGCGCGAAGGGGGCAGTTGGCACGTGCGGATGTCGCTCGCTCAGACGGGGCGCTGGCTGCAGTCGTTCGGCGCCGTGCCGGACGGGTTGCAGGCGCCCGATCTCGCGCTGGCCGACGTGCGCGACCGGATCGATCGCGTCGCGTCGCCGTTCGGCGTGCTCGACACCGTGCGGCCGGCCGAGTGGTTGTCGGCAACGCCGCCGGCGTTCGCGCGGCCGCCCGTGCCGCTCGGCACCGACGACGCGCGCTGGTTGTGAGGGCCGCTGGCGCGGCTCGCGTTACTTGCGCAGCTCGACGACGAAATCGTAGTAGTCGTTGCGGCAGTAGGTATCGGTCAGTTCGATCGCGCGCTGGTCGGACGTATAGCCGATCCGTGTGATCAGCAGCAGTGCGTCGTGCGGGGCGATGCCCATCTGCTCGGCGATCTCGTCGGTCGCGTTGACCGCGCGGAAATGCTGCAGCGCGCGCACGATCGGCGTGCCGCGTGCTTCGAGATAGCTGTACAGCGAGCCGACGATCGCCTGCGGATCGGGAATCAGCGTCGCGGGGAACGTCGAGTTCTCGACGGCCATCACGATGCCGTCGGCGAGGCGCAGGCGTTTCAGGCGTGTAACCGATGCGGCCGGCGACAGCCCGAGCTGGATCACTTCGTCGCGGTTGGCGGGCTGGATTTCGCGTGCGAGCCACTGCGAACTCGGCTTGAAGCCGCGGCGCTCGAGCATTTCGCTGAAGCTCGACAGTCGCGACAGCGGATCCTCGTAGCGCGGCTGGATGAAGTTGCCCGCGCCTTGCGTGCGGCGGATCAAGCCTTGCTCGACGAGCAGCGCGATCGCCTTGCGCGCGGTGATGCGCGACACGCCGAGCGCTTCGGACAACACACGCTCGGAAGGCAGCGCTTCGCCGGCCGTCCAGCGGTTGTCGTGGATCGCATCGCCGAGCTTGCGGGCGAGCTGCAGGTAGAGCGGCGTATCGTTGTCGGGGTCGGGGCGCAGGTCCTGCCAGCGGTCGTCCGTGGGTGCCTTCATACAATGGGTATCGATCAGGTTGCGGCCATTCTAAGTCATCATGCCGCGCCGTTATAGCCGGTTTTTGCCGTGTAATAGGCCGGGGGCGCACCGATTGACTACACTGATGCGTCGTATTCGATGCTTCGGCCGCGGTGTGCGGCCACGAACCCGCAACGAGGAAACGGATGACAGACACGATCGCCACGGTCGTTTTGCCAAACGGCGAGACGATTCCGAAGCTGGGCCTGGGCACCTGGGAAATGGGCGAGCGGCCGGCGCGGCGCGCGGACGAGATTGCCGCGTTGCGCGAAGGCATCGAACTCGGGATGACGCTGGTCGATACCGCCGAGATGTACGGCGACGGCGCGACCGAGGAACTCGTCGGCGACGCGCTTGCGGGCCTGCGCGACGACGTGTTCCTCGTCAGCAAGGTCTATCCGCATCATGCGAGCCGGCGCGGCGTCGTCGCCGCGTGCGACGCGAGCCTCAAGCGCCTGCGTACCGATCGCGTCGACCTGTACCTGCTGCACTGGCGCGGGTCGGTGCCGCTCAAGGAAACCGTCGCGGGTTTCGACGCGTTGCAGCGCGCGGGCAAGATCCGCCACTGGGGCGTCAGCAATTTCGATACGGCCGACATGGCCGAACTCGTCGACGAGGCGGGCGGCGGTGCATGCGCCACCAACCAGATTCTCTACAACATCGCGCGACGCGGCCCGGAATTCGACCTGCTGCCGTGGCTGGCCGACCACCGGATACCGGCGATGGCGTACAGCCCGGTCGATCACGGACGGCTGCCGAAACGCTCGCCGCTCGACGAGATCGCACGGCTGCGCGGCGTGTCGGTGACGCGCGTCGCCCTGGCATGGGTGCTCGCGCAGCCGGGGGTATTCGCGATTCCGAAGGCGTCGCGGATCGAACACGTGCGCGACAACCGCGCCGCGCTCGATTTCGTGTTGAGCGATGACGAGCGCGCGCAGCTTGACGCGTATTTCCGTCCGCCGCGCAGCAAGCGCGCGCTCGAGATGCTCTGACCGGAGTCGGTCGCGCAACGTGTCGGGTCAGTGGTTGCCGCCGGACGATCCGCCGTTGCCATGACCGCCGCCGTTGCCGGCGCCATGGCCGTTGCCGACGCCGTTGGCCCCGCCATTGCCGGCGCCGCCACTGCCATTGCCGTTACCGTTGCCGCCGCCATTGCCGTGGCCACCGGTGCCATTGGCGCCGCCGTTTCCGCCGTTGCCTCCGCCGGCACCGCCGCTATTGCCGCCATTGCCACGGCCGTTGCCGACACCGTTGGCGCCGCCATTGCCGGCACCGCCGCTGCCGTTGCCATTGCCGTTGCCGCCACCATTGCCGTGACCGCCGCCGCCGTGACCGCCGCCGTGACCGCCGCCGTTGCCGCCGCCGTTGCCGCCGCCGCCGTTGCCGCCGCCGCCGCCGCCGCCCGCGATGTCCTCCATCCCCTGCACGATGCCGCGCCGGCTGGACAGGTCGCCCATCACG
>NZ_JACCQA010000051.1:0-40379 GCF_015712215.1 Burkholderia sp. 9779_493 | reverse complement strand
CCCTCAGCGCCGCCCACCTGCTCGCCCCGATCACCAGCGACATGGAGCAGGTGAATCGCGTTATCCGGCAAAGCCTCGCGTCCGACGTGCTGCTGATCAACCAGATCGCTGAGTACATCATCGGCGCGGGCGGCAAGCGGCTGCGTCCGGCGTTGCTGCTGCTCGTCGCCGGCGCGCTCGGCGAAACGTCGCACCAGCGGCACGTGCTGGCCGCCGTCGTCGAGTTCATCCACACGGCCACGCTGCTGCATGACGACGTCGTCGACGAATCCGAGCTGCGCCGCGGCCGCCAGACCGCCAATGCGCTGTTCGGCAACGCGGCGAGCGTGCTGGTAGGCGATTACCTCTACTCGCGCTCGTTCGAGATGATGGTCGGCGTCGGCAAGATGCGCGTGATGGAGATCCTGTCCGAAGCAACGACGATCATTTCGGAAGGCGAGGTGCTGCAGCTCCTGAACATGCACGACGCGGACGTCGACGAAACGCGCTACATGCAGGTGATCCGCTACAAGACGGCCAAGCTGTTCGAGGCGTCGGCGCGCCTGGGCGCGGTGCTCGCGGGCGCCGATGCGCCGACCGAGGCCGCCGCCGCCGAATACGGCCGCCGGATCGGCACCGCGTTCCAGATCATGGACGACTGGCTCGACTATGCGGGCACCGCCGAGGCAATGGGCAAGAATGCCGGCGACGACCTGCGCGAAGGCAAGCCGACGCTGCCGCTCATCTATCTGATCGAGCGCGGCACGCCCGAACAGTCGGCGCTCGCACGCGAGGCGATCGAACAGGGCGGCACCGATCGCTTCGACACGATTTTCGAAGCGATCACGCGCTCGGGCGCGCTCGATCACACACTCGAATGCGCACGCCAGGAAGCGCAGGCCGCGGCAGCGGCGATTGCCGCGTTCCCCGATTCGATCTACAAGGAAAGCCTGCTCGGGTTGTGCTCGTACTCGACGTCGCGGCAGTCATGAACACGCCGCGAACGGGACGCGGCGCCTTGTCCCGAAAAATTTCTTCATCAAAGTATTCCCTTTTAGAAAAAACATCGTTATAGTTACGTTCTTGCTTGAGACGACGCAGCGATCTTCACGAAGACAGCGAAGTTCGAAGAGCAAAAATCGGGGTGTAGCTTAGCCTGGTAGAGCGCTACGTTCGGGACGTAGAGGCCGGAGGTTCGAATCCTCTCACCCCGACCAGATTTAAAAAAACCGTGCACCGTGTGCACGGTTTTTTTTCGTCCGGCCGCCGCGAGCCCCTCGTGTCGCGCGCGACACATCGCGGTCGCCGGCCTCTGCTATATTTCCCCCATCCCTGTCCTTCACTGCCCTTTCCAACGCGTGGACCAAATTCCCTTATGGGCGCAAATCGGCGCCGTCTTCCTGCTTCTCCTCTGTTCCAGCTTCTTTTCCATTTCCGAGACCGCGATGATGGCGCTCAATCGCCATCGGCTGAAGCATCTCGCCGGCCAGGGCGCACTCGGCGCGAAAACCACGCAGGGGCTGCTCACGCGCACTGACTTGCTGCTCAGCGTGATCCTGATCGGCAACAACCTGTTCAACACGATCATCCCCGTCCTCACGACGTCGCTCGCGCTCCATACGTTCGGCCGCAACAATCTCGCGCTGTCGATCGCGACCGGCGTCGTCGCGTTCCTGATCATCGTGTTCGCGGAAATCGCGCCGAAGATCGTCGGCGCGACGTTTCCCGAGCGCATCGCACTGCCCGCGAGCCTCGTGATCGCCCCGCTGATGCGCGTGTTCAAGCCGGTCGTCTGGTTCGTCAATGCGCTCGCGAACGGCGTGCTGTGGGTGCTGCGCATCAACACGAAGAAGGGCCGCGACCAGCGGATGTCGGCCGACGAGCTGCGGGCCATCGTGCTCGAATCGAGCAGTTTCATGCCGACCAAACACCGCAGCATCCTGCTCAACCTGTTCGACCTCGAGAACATCACGGTCGACGACGTGATGGTGCCGCGCCGCCAGATCGAGTCGCTCAACTTCTACGCGCCGCTCGACGACATCCTCCATCAGCTCGAAACCTGCTATCACAACCGGCTGGTGGTCTACGAAGGCGACATCGACAAGGTGCTCGGCGTGCTGCACGTGCGCAAGACGCTCACCGCGCTGCACAACCAGGATTTCGACCGCGAGACGCTGCGCTCGCTGCTCACCGAACCGTACTACGTGCCGTCGGGCACGCCGGTGGTCCAGCAGCTCCAGTTCTTCCAGGAAACCCGGCATCGCACCGCGCTCGTCGTCAACGAATACGGCGAACTCGAAGGGCTCGTCACGCCCGAGGACATCATCGAGGAACTGATCGGCGAATTCACGACGTCGATGCCGCGCAGCGAACGCGCGGGCGGCTGGGACGAGAACGGCGAATGCATCGTCTCGGCCAGCATGCCGCTGCGCGAACTGAACCGCTGGCTGCACCTGAAACTGCCGACCGACGGGCCGAAGACGCTGAACGGGCTGGTACTCGAGATCCTCGAGGAAATTCCGGAAGACGACGTGTGCCTGAAAATCGGCGACGTGATGCTCGAAGTGATGCGCAGCGACGATCAGGCAGTGCGCACCGTCAAGCTGTTCAAGCCGCGCGGCGCGCGCACCGGACGCACCGCCGCGCGCTAGGGCCTGTTCGCGCTAATAACGGGCTTGCGCCGGCCCTAGCCGAACGGCCGACTGCCGGCGCCGCCCGCGGCGCGCGATCATCTGCGCATCACGGACAACAGGCGGCCCGCGTGCCGGCTCACATGCATTTCCCTTCCTCCGGAGCGCCGCTGCACCCGCAGTCGTCGCCCGCGCACGCCGGCGCGCCGCCCACCGCGCCCCACGCACTCGATGCGGCCCAGCTCGACGATGCTCCCGCCGTACGGCTGCTGACGGACACGCTGCATGCGGCGCGCGTGCGCGACGCGTCGGACATCCACGTCGAGCCATTCGAAGCCGGCTGGCGCATCCGTCTTCGCATCGACGGCGTGCTGCACGAACATGCGCGCCCGCCGCTACACCTGCGCGATGCGCTCGTCACGCGGATCAAGGTGCTCTCGCGCATGGACATCGCCGAGCGGCGGCTTCCGCAGGACGGCCGGCTGCGCATCGCGATCGACGGCGGCACGCGCGGCGACTACCGCGTCAGTTCGCTGCCCACGCTGTTCGGCGAAAAACTCGTGCTGCGGCGGCTCGAAACACTGCCGCCCGATCTCTCGCTTGCCAACCTCGGCTTCGACGCGCGGCAGGCCGCCGCGATGGAGGCCGCGATCCGCGCGCCGCACGGCCTCGTGCTCGTCACGGGCCCGACCGGCAGCGGCAAGACGCTGTCGCTCTACTGCGCGCTGCAGATGCTCGATCGCGACGCACACAACGTCTGCACGGTCGAGGATCCCGCCGAGATCCAGCTCGACGGGATCAACCAGGTCGGGGTCGCCGACAAGGCGGGGCTCACGTTCGCGACCGCGCTGCGGGCGCTGTTGCGGCAGGATCCGGACGTGATCATGGTCGGCGAGATTCGCGATGCGGAGACGGCCGATGTCGCGATCAAGGCTGCGCAAACCGGCCACCTCGTGCTGTCGACGCTGCACACGAACGACGCGCCGGCCGCCGTCGCGCGGCTGCTCGATATCGGCGTCGCGCCGTACAACCTCGCGGCCGCGCTGCATCTCGTCACCGCGCAGCGTCTCGTCCGGCGCCTGTGCGTCGCCTGCCGCGTGCATTCGGACGCATCGGTGCGTGCGCTGCGGGAAGCCGGCTGTGACCCGGCGGCGCTGGCAGCCGGATGGCGGCCGTTCGTCGCGCGTGGCTGTTCCGCCTGTCACGGCATCGGCTATCGCGGCCGCATCGGCCTGCATCAGACGATGCCGGTATCGCCCGCGCTGGCGGAGCGCATCGTCGCGCGGGCGAGCGTCGGCGAACTCGCGCAATGCGTGGCGGCCGAGGGGGGTCGCAGCCTGCGCGACGCGGCATTCGCCCGCGTCCTGGACGGCACGACGAGCATCGCGGAAGCCGTCGCGGCCACACCTGCGGCATGAGCATAAGTATGCGCACGCCACCGCGCGAAACCCGCTTTGCATGGCGCGGCCGCCATCGCGACGGCTCGCCGCGCCGCGGGATCGTCGTCGCCTTCGACGCCGCGGCCGCGCGCGCCACGCTCGCACGCGACGGCATCGCGGTACTGTCGCTCGACGGCCGCGGGCCGGCCCGTCCGCCCGCGGCGGCCGCACGCGACATCACGCGCTTCACGCGCCAGCTCGCAAGTCTGCTGCAGGCCGGCCTGCCGCTTGCGCCGTCGCTCGAGATGCTCGCCCGCACCCGCACGCGCGACGGCGTGCCGCGCATCGCCGCGGGACTCGCCCGTGAAATCGTCGGCGGCCAGCGCTTTGCCGATGCGCTCGCACGCTATCCATCGCAGTTCGGCACGCTGTATCGCCAGTTGATCGAGGTCGGCGAGGCGTCCGGGTCGCTCGGCATCGTGCTGACCCGGGTCGCGGAACATCGCGAGCGCGCCGATGCGCAATGGCGCAAGCTGCGCGCCGCACTCGCGTATCCGGCCGCCGTCATCCTGTTCGCGCTCGCGATCTCGGCAGCCTTGATGGTGTGGGTCGTGCCGACCTTCCGGCAGATCTTCGACGGTTTCGGCGCCGCCCTGCCCGCGCCGACCCGCGCACTACTCGCGCTGTCCTCGGCACTGTCGGCGTGGGGCGGTGTGCTGCTGGCCGGTGCGGCCGCCATAGCGCTGGCCGCGCAGCATGCGCTGCGGCGCTCGGCCGCGCTGCGTCATGCGCTCGCGCGGCGCCTGCTGCGCGCGCCGCTCGCGGGCAGCGCGCTGGAACGGTTCGCGGCCGCGCGCTGGTGCCGCTCGCTGGCGACCCTGCTCGGCGCCGGCGTGCCGCTCGCCGATGCGTTCGCCACGCTCGAGCGCACGGCCGGCCACCCGGTGTTCGCGCACGCCACCGCGCACATCGCCGCACGCGTGTTGCGCGGCGTCCGTCTGGCCGATGCGATGCATTCGGCCGGCTGCTTTCCGGACGACGTCGTGCAACCGATCGCCGTCGCCGAGGAAACCGGTGCGCTCGACTCGATGCTCGGCGACATCGCCGCGTTGTGCGAACGCCAGCTCGACGCGCGTCTCGATGCGCTCGCGGCGCTCGGCGAACCGTTGATCGTGATCGTCCTGGGCGCGCTCGTCGGCGGCCTCGTGATCGCGATGTACCTGCCGATCCTTCAGCTCGGCAACGTGGTGTAGCATCGCAACCGATTCTGTCGCCTTTTAGTCCGATCCTTGAGCCTCATGACGCCAGCGCCCCTGTCCGCCGTTTCCGATTCGCCCGAGAGCACGCTGCTCGCGCTGGCGATGCTGCCGCCCGCGCTGCAGTATGCGTTCGCGGTCGTCATCGGCCTTTGCATCGGCAGCTTCCTGAACGTGGTCGTGCACCGGTTGCCCGTGATGATGCAGCGCGCGTGGCAGGCCGAGATCGCCGAAGCGACGGGCGCCGCAAGCACCCCGCCCGACGATGGTTATCCGCCGCGCTACGATCTGTGGCGCCCGCGCAGCGCCTGCCCGCATTGCGGCCACGTGTTGCGCGCATGGGAGAACATCCCGGTCGTCAGCTACCTGATGCTGCGCGGACGCTGCCGGCGCTGCGGCCATGCGATCGGCATCCGCTATCCGCTCGTCGAGCTCGCGTGCGCAGGGCTCGCGGCCGGCTCGCTCGCGGCGTTCGGCCCGACCGTCGCCGCGCTTGCCGCGTTCGCGCTGTGCGCGGCGCTGCTCGCGATGAGCGCGATCGATATCCGGACCGGCTACCTGCCCGATTCGATGACGCTGCCGCTGCTGTGGGCCGGGCTCGTGCTGAACCTCGGCGGCACGTTCGCTTCGCTGCGCTCGGCCGTGATCGGCGCGATGGCCGGCTACCTGTTCCTGTGGTCGATCTACTGGCTGTTCAAATGGCTGCGCGGCATCGAGGGCATCGGTTTCGGCGACCTGAAGCTGCTTGCCGCGCTCGGCGCATGGATGGGCTGGGCCGCACTGCCGCAGGTCGTACTGTTCGCGGCGGTGACCGGCGCGGTCGTCGGGCTCGTCGCGACCTGGCGCGGCCGCATGCGCTTCGAGGAGCCGATTCCGTTCGGCCCGTTCCTCGCGGCCGGCGGCGTCGCCACGCTGTTTTTCGGCACCCCTTTCTATGCGGCGCTCGGAGGCTGACATGTTTTCAGTAGGACTCACGGGCGGCATCGGCAGCGGCAAGACGACCGTTGCCGACCTGTTCGGCGCCCGTGGCGCATCGCTCGTCGATACCGACCTGATTGCCCATCGCATCACCGCGCCGGGCGGTCTCGCGATGCCGGCTATCGAGCACGCTTTCGGTCGCGGCTTCGTGGCCGCCGACGGCTCGCTCGATCGCGCGAAGATGCGCACACTGATCTTCAGCGACGACGACGCGCGCCGGCGCCTCGAAGCGATCACGCATCCGCTGATCCGTGCGGAGACCGATCGCGAGGCGCGCGAGGCTCGGGGCCCGTACGTGATGTTCGTCGTGCCGCTGCTCGTCGAGTCGGGCACGTGGAAGGCGCGCAGCGATCGCGTGCTGGTCGTCGACTGTCCGGTCGAAACGCAGATCGCACGCGTGATGCGGCGCAACGGCTTCACGCGCGAACAGGTCGAAGCGATCATCGCGCGACAGGCGACGCGCGAGGCCCGCCTCGCGGCTGCCGACGACGTGATCGTCAACGACGCGGTCACGCCCGACGCGCTCGACGCGCAGGTCGATGCACTGCACCAACGCTACGTCGCGTTCGCGGCCGCCGCGCACTGAGCATCGCGCGCAATCGTGATGGTGTACGAAATTGGCGCGTTGCTAGGGTAGAGAGGGGGCATTAGAATGTCCTTCATTGTTTCAATCCCTACCCAAGAGGCGAGCGCGCTTGATTCTTTACGAGTATCCGTTCAACGAGCGAATTCGCACGCTGTTGCGTCTCGAAGATCTGTTCGAGCGCTTCGCGTTCTTTTTGGCTCAGGAGGACCCGCGTGAACACCACGTCGCGCTGACGACGCTGTTCGAAATCGCCGAGGTAACGGGCCGCGCGGACCTGAAATCGGATCTGATGAAGGAGCTCGAACGTCAGCGCCAGACGCTCGCCCCCTTTCGCGGCAATCCGGGCATCGAGCAGAACGCGCTCGAAGCCGTGCTCGGTGAAATCGAGCAAACGCTCGCGAATCTTGCGCAGATGCAGGGCAAGACCGGCCAGCACCTCGTCGACAACGAGTGGCTCGCCAGCATCCGCAGCCGCGCGGTGATTCCGGGCGGGACATGCAAGTTCGACCTGCCGTCGTACTACGCGTGGCAGCAATGGCCCGCCGAGCAGCGGCGCCAGGACATCGCGAAGTGGGTCCTGCCGATGCTGCCGTTGCGCGACGCCGCGGCGATCGTGCTGCGGCTTGCGCGCGAATCAGGCCAGGCGTCGAAGGTCATGGCGATGCAGGGCAGCTATCAGCAGATGCTGTCCGGCCGCACCTATCAACTGATGCAGGTGCGGGTAGCGCCGGAGCTGCGCGTCATTCCCGAAGCGAGCGCCAACAAATACATGCTGTGGGTACGGTTCACCATGCAGGACGGCGACGTGCGGCCGCGTGCGGTGGACATCGACGTGCCGTTCCATCTGACCCTGTGTAATCTGTAACGGCCGCGTGCCGGTTCAACGCTTTCGTATGACTACCGTTGTGAAATGTCCGTCGTGCGGCGCAGAAGTGCGCTGGACGCCTGAAAACAAGTTCCGTCCCTTCTGTTCGGCCCGCTGCAAGCAGCTCGACCTTGGCGCATGGGCCGCGGAAAAGTATCGGATCGGCGGCGCCTCCGACGAGGGCCCGTCGTCGGAAGAGGACGGCACGGACAACCGCCGCGACAGCTGAGCGGCGCGCGGCGCCGCCGTCCGCCGATATGGCCCGCGTTTCCGGCGGGCCGCCACGGCGTCATTGCGACGCCGCTTCCTTCTCGAGCAGTTCGAGCACCGGCAGCGCCGCCGGCAACAGCGGCGCGACCTCGACCGGCAGTTGCTGCCATACGAACGCCTGCCCTTCCTTGCTGTGCGGCTCGCCCGTCCAGCCCGTCACCTTGCAGAAATAGAGCCGCACGTACGCGTGCGGATAATCGTGCTCGAGCGTGTGCCAGCGGTGGCTGGCCGTGACCTCGATGCCGAGTTCCTCGTGCAGCTCGCGCGCCAGCGCATCCTCGACGCTTTCGCCGGCCTCCAGCTTGCCGCCCGGAAACTCCCAGTAACCTTCATACGGTTTGCCCTGCAGGCGTTGCGCGAGCAGATACCGACCGTCCGGCTGCACCATCACGCCGACCGCGACTTCCGTCACCTTGCGGCCGTCCGGCGCCCGCACGGCGCCCTGTGCCAGATCCGCGCTCATGCCTGCTCCTTGCGGCCCGACCAGTCCCGCGCGAACTGCCACGCGACGCGGCCCGAGCGCGAGCCGCGCTCGAGCGCCCACACGAGGGCGTCGCCGCGTGCCGTGTCGATCTCCGTCTCCGGGCAGCCGAAGTGGCGCAGCCAGTGCGCGACGATGTCGAGGTAGTCGTCCTGCTTGAACGGATAGAAGCTGACCCACAGGCCGAAGCGCTCCGACAGCGAGATCTTCTCCTCGACGACTTCGCCGGGGTGAATCTCGCCGTCAGGAAGATGCTTGTACGACTCGTTGTCGCTCATGTACTCGGGCAGCAGGTGGCGACGGTTCGACGTCGCGTAGATCAGCACGTTGTCTGACTGCGCGGCGATCGACCCGTCCAGCGCGACCTTCAGCGCCTTGTAGCCCGATTCGCCGTCCTCGAACGACAGGTCGTCGCAAAACACGATGAACCGCTCCGGACGCTGCGAGATCAGGTCGACGATGTCGCCGAGATCGTGCAGGTCGTCCTTGTCGACTTCGATCAGGCGCAGCCCGTCGTTCGCGTACGCATTCAGGCACGCCTTGATCAGCGACGACTTGCCGGTACCGCGTGCGCCGGTCAGCAGCACGTTGTTGGCCGGCTTGCGCTGCACGAACTGCCGCGTGTTCTGGTCGATCAGCGCCTTCTGGCGGTCGATGTTGTGCAGGTCGCCGAGCGTGATCGATGACACGGCCGGTACCGGCTGCAGGTAACCGCGCCCCTGGCGCTTGCGCCAGCGGAACGCGTGCGCCGCGTTCCAGTCGATGGCCGCCGGTGCGGGCGGCAGCATCCCTTCGAGACGGCCGAGCAGCGCTTCCGCGCGCGTCAGAAACTGTTCAAGCTTGTCCATGTCGTTCGAGCGCTCCCGATCAGGAGCGGTAATCCGCGTTGATGCTCACGTAATCGTGCGACAGGTCGCACGTCCAGACGGTGGCCTGCGCGTCGCCACGGCCAAGCAGCACGCGGATCGTGATCTCGCTCTGCTTCATCACGCGCTGGCCGTCCTCTTCCTGGTAGGCCGGGTTGCGGCCGCCGGCCTTCGCGACGAGCACGTCGTCGAGATAGAGGTCGATCTTGCCGACGTCGAGATCCGCGACGCCCGCATAGCCGATCGCCGCGAGAATCCGGCCCAGGTTGGGGTCGGATGCGTAGAAGGCCGTCTTTACGAGCGGCGAGTGGCCGATCGCGTACGCGATCTGGCGGCATTCGGCGACGCTCTTGCCGCCTTCGACCTGCACCGTCATGAACTTCGTCGCGCCTTCGCCGTCGCGCACGATCAGTTGCGACAGCACCTGCGCGACTTCCGTCACCGCGTCGCGCAGCGCCGCATAGGCCGGCGAATCGGTCGACGTGATGGCCGGCAGCGTGCTCTTGCCCGATGCGATCAGGATGAACGAGTCGTTCGTCGACGTGTCGCCGTCGATCGTGATGCAGTTGAACGAGCGGTCGGCGACTTCCTTCACGAGCGTGTCGAGCACCGGCTGCGCGACGTTCGCATCGAACGCGAGGAAGCCGAGCATCGTCGCCATGTTCGGCTTGATCATGCCCGCGCCCTTGCTGATGCCCGTCAGCGTGACCGTGTGACCGTCGATCGTCACCTGGCGCGACGTCGCCTTCGGCAGCGTGTCGGTCGTCATGATCGCCTGCGCGGCGTCGAACCAGTTCGCGGCCTTGCGGTTCGCGAGCGCGGCCGGCAGACCGGCCTTCAGGCGGTCGATCGGCAGCGGCTCGAGGATCACGCCGGTCGAGAACGGCAGCACCTGCGCCGGCTCGATGCCCGCGAGGCGTGCGAGTTCCGTGCACGTTTCACGGGCGTTCACGAGGCCCGGCTCGCCGGTGCCCGCGTTCGCATTGCCGGTATTCACGACCAGTGCGCGGATGCCCGCGCCGCCCGCACGCACCTTCGCCAGATGCTCGCGGCAGACGGTGACCGGCGCTGCGCAGAAACGGTTTTCGGTGAACACGCCCGCGACCGTCGCGCCTTCGTCGACGGAAATGACCAGCACGTCCTTGCGATTCGGCTTGCGGATGTTCGCCTCCGCCCAGCCGAGCGTGACGCCGGCGACGGGATGCAGTTGGGCGGGATCGATCGACGGAAAATTGACTGCCATGGGGCACACCTGCCGGATGGAAAATGCCGGCACGCGCCGGCATCGATTGGAAGAACCGGCGGCCGCACGCGCGGGCCGCCACAACTCACATCACTGACTCGAAGCTGCGAACGACGCGGCACGCGTGACGCGCGCCGCCGCCGATCATGACAGCTTCCCGTGACATTGCTTGTACTTCTTGCCGCTGCCGCACGGGCACGGGTCGTTGCGGCCGACCTTCGGCATTTCGCCGCCGGGGCCACCGTGCGTCATCGCGCTGCCGACCATGTCGGCCGTCGCCGTGGCCGCCGCAGCAGCAGTCGTGACGTTCGCCACCGGGGCGCCGGCGTCCGCGTAGTCGGCGTGCTGGTATTCGACGTTCTCGAGATGACCGCCGCGCTCCTCGATCTGCTCGGCCGCCTCCTCGAGCTGCTCCGGCGACTGGATCTGCACGTTCATCACGATGCGCGTGACTTCCTGCTTGATCGCGTCAAGCATCGCGGCGAACAGTTCGAACGCCTCGCGCTTGTACTCCTGCTTCGGGTTCTTCTGCGCATAGCCGCGCAGGTGAATGCCCTGGCGCAAGTGGTCGAGCGCCGCGAGGTGCTCGCGCCACAGGCGGTCGACCGTCTGCAGCATCACCGAGCGCTCGAACGCGCTGAACGATTCGCGACCGACCATCGCGACCTTCGCCTCGTACTGCTCGTCGGCGGCCGTCGTCACCGCGTCGAGGATCTCCTCGGCCGTGATCGACGACGACTCGTTCACCATTTCCTGGATCGCGAGATCGAGCTGCCAGTCGTTGCGCAGCGCTTCCTCGAGCTCGGGCACGTCCCACTGCTCTTCGATGCTGCCTTCCGGCACGAACTGGCGGACGACTTCGGTGATCACGCCGTGACGCATCGCGGTGATCGTCTCGGTGATGTCGTGTGCTTCGAGCAGCTCGTTGCGCTGCTGGTAGATCACCTTGCGCTGGTCGTTCGACACGTCGTCGTATTCGAGCAGCTGCTTGCGGATGTCGAAGTTGCGCGCTTCGACCTTGCGCTGCGCCGATTCGATCGACCGCGTGACGATGCCGGCTTCGATCGCCTCGCCTTCCGGCATCTTCAGGCGATCCATGATCGAGCGCACGCGATCGCCCGCGAAGATGCGCAGCAGCGGATCGTCGAGCGACAGGTAGAAGCGCGACGAGCCCGGATCGCCCTGACGGCCTGCACGGCCGCGCAGCTGGTTGTCGATCCGGCGCGATTCGTGGCGCTCGGTGCCGATGATGTGCAGGCCGCCCGCGGCCTTCACCTCCTCGTGCAGCGTTTCCCACTCGTCGTGCAGCTTCTGGATGCGGCGCGCCTTTTCGTCGGCCGGGATCGAATCGTCGGCCTCGATGAACGCCGCCTGCTTCTCCGCATTGCCGCCGAGCACGATGTCGGTACCGCGGCCGGCCATGTTGGTCGCGATCGTGATGCGCTTCGGACGGCCAGCTTCCGCGACGATCGCCGCTTCACGCTCGTGCTGCTTCGCGTTCAGCACTTCGTGCGGCAGCCCGGCCTGCTTCAGCAGGTGCGACAGCAGTTCGGAGTTCTCGATCGACGTCGTGCCGACCAGCACCGGCTGGCCGCGCTCGTAGCAGTCGCGGATGTCGCGGATCACCGCATCGTAGCGCTCCTTGGCCGTCTTGTAGATCTGGTCCTGCTTGTCGATCCGCTTCGGCGGGCGGTTGGTCGGGATCACGACCGTCTCGAGACCGTAGATCTCGTTGAATTCGTACGCTTCGGTGTCCGCGGTGCCGGTCATGCCGGCCAGCTTCGCGTACATCCGGAAGTAGTTCTGGAACGTGATCGACGCGAGCGTCTGGTTCTCGCTCTGGATCTTCACGTGTTCCTTCGCCTCGACGGCCTGGTGCAGCCCGTCGGACCAGCGGCGGCCGGCCATCAGGCGGCCCGTGAATTCGTCGACGATGACCACTTCGCCGTTCTGCACGACGTAGTGCTGATCCTTGTGGAACAGCGTATGGGCGCGCAGCGCCGCGTACACGTGGTGCATCAGCGTGATGTTCTGCGGCGCGTACAGGCTCTCGCCCTCGCCGATCAGGCCCCATTCGGCAAGCAGGCGCTCGGCCTTCTCGTGGCCCGATTCCGTCAGGAACACCTGGCGCGCCTTCTCGTCGAGCGTGTAGTCGCCCGGCTTCTCGACGCCCGTGCCGTCGGCCTTCTCTTCGCCGATCTGGCGCTCGAGCAGCGGCGGCAGTGCGTTCATCCGCACGTACAGCTCGGTGTGATCCTCGGCCTGGCCCGAAATGATCAGCGGCGTACGCGCTTCGTCGATCAGGATCGAGTCCACTTCGTCGACGACCGCGAAGTTCAGGGCCCGCTGCACGCGCGCGTCGGTCTCGTAGACCATGTTGTCGCGCAGGTAGTCGAAGCCGAATTCGTTGTTCGTGCCGTACGTGATGTCCGCCGCGTAGGCCTGCTGCTTCTGGTCGTGCTCCATGCCGGACAGGTTGATGCCGACCGACAGACCGAGGAAGTTGTAGAGGCGCGCCATCCATTCGGCGTCGCGCTGCGCGAGGTAGTCGTTGACGGTCACGACGTGCACACCGCGGCCGGCCAGCGCGTTCAGGTACACGGGCAGCGTCGCGACGAGCGTCTTGCCCTCGCCGGTGCGCATTTCCGCGATCTTGCCGTAGTGGAGCACCATGCCGCCGATCATCTGCACGTCGAAGTGCCGCATCTTCAGCACGCGACGGCTCGCCTCGCGACACACCGCGAAGGCCTCGGGCAGCAGCTTGTCGAGCGACTCGCCGGCCGCGACCCGCTGGCGGAATTCGTCCGTCTTGCCGCGCAACTGGTCGTCCGTCAGCTTCTCGATCTGCGTTTCGAGCGCATTGATCGTCGCGACGGTCTTTTGGTATTGCTTGACGAGCCGCTGGTTGCGGCTGCCAAAAATTTTCTGGAGAAAACCGGTTGTCATCGGATCGGATCCTGCGTCGCAGCACCGGCGCCCGGCGCGTGTTGCGCGCCCCGGCGCCCGAGCCTCGGCGGCTTAGCGAATTAGTGGACTCAAACGTCGAATTTTAGCACGCGGGGACGCGTGCGCCTGCGTCCCGGCCGCACGGGCATGGCGCGCCGGGGCCGGGCGGACAGGGGCGAAAGCCGCCCGTGCGCGGGCCGGCACGGGTACAATCGGCTGCAACGTCCGCGCGCGTGCGCGCTCGAATAAAGCCTCGATGAACCGATTTTCCAAGCGTTTCGGCCCGCTCGCCGCCTATCGTCCGCAACCCGTGTCCGAAGTGCTCGGTCGTACCGACGCATTCGCGGCGCTGCGCGCCGGTGTCGAGCAGATCGCGTCGCTGCAGCGCGACCTGGGCGCTTGCCTGCCCGATTATCTGGCGAATCACGTCGAACCGGGCTTCATCAAGGACGGCACCCTGACCCTCTTTGCCGCGCACAATGCGCTGGCAGCACGGCTGCGACAGGTCGAGGTGCGGCTGCTCGGCGACCTCCAGAAGCGCGGCTGGCCCGTGACGACGCTGCGCGTGCGCGTGCGGCCGAAAGACGCGCCGGAGCCGCCGCACGTGAAGCAGGCTCGGATGACCTCGGCCGGCGCCGCCGCGCTGCGCGACCTCGCCGACCACCTCGAACCGTCGCCGCTGCAGGCCGCGCTCGCGCGGATGGCGGCACGACACGGCGCGAAGCCGCGTTGACCGCACCGGTCATCGGCGGCCGCCAGCCAACAAAAAAGCGACCCGAGGGTCGCTTTTTTTATCGCTTGCGCTGAACGCCGGTCACGCGAAGGCCGTCTGCGCGTCGAACGCGAACCCCTTCGGTGCAGCCTGCGGATCGTCGAACGTCACGATCTCGTACGCGTCTTCGTGCGCGAGCAGTTCGCGCAGCAACGCGTTGTTCAGGCCGTGGCCCGACTTGTACGCGGTGTACGACGCCAGCAGCGGATGGCCGATCACGTACAGATCGCCGATCGCGTCGAGCATCTTGTGCTTCACGAACTCGTCGTCGTAGCGCAGCCCGTCGTTGTTCAGGATCCGGTACTCGTCGAGCACGATCGCGTTGTCCATGCTGCCGCCGCGCGCCAGGCCGATCTCGCGCAGCATCTCGGCTTCGTGCGCGAAACCGAACGTGCGCGCACGCGCGATCTCGCGCACGTACGACGTGGTCGCGAAATCGACCTCGAGTTCCTGGCCCGTCTTGTCGACGGCCGGGTGACGGAAGTCGATCGAGAACTTCAGCTTGAAGCCGAAATACGGATCGAGCCGCGCGAACTTGTCGCCGTCACGGATTTCGACCGGCTTCTTCACCTTGATGAAACGCTTCGGCGCGTTCTGTTCCTCGATGCCGGCGGACTGGATCAGGAACACGAACGTGGCGGCGCTGCCGTCCATGATCGGGATTTCCTCGGCCGTCACATCGACATACAGGTTGTCGATGCCGAGACCCGCACACGCGGACATCAGGTGCTCGACCGTCGACACGCGCACGTCATCCTTCTGCAACACCGACGCGAGCCGCGTGTCGCCGATCGACATCGCCGATGCGGGAATGTCGACCGGCGTGGGCAGGTCGACGCGTGAAAAGACGATGCCCGTGCCGGGCGCGGCGGGACGGAGCGTCAACTCGATCTTGCGGCCCGAGTGGACACCGATACCCACGGTCTTCACGATGGATTTGATGGTGCGCTGCTTCAACATGGTCTTCTTCGTCTTGATTGAAGATATCAATCAGGAGTTATATTCGATAGGCGGGATTATAGCGTAATTCCCTATTCAACGCTGTCTGAAACTGCGTATCAATCTGTTTCGACAGTTTACCCGTGCCGATACGGGACGGGCCGATGCCCGGAACGGAGGCGTTTCCGGTCATCAGCCCGTGTTACAACTGCCCTGAGGCCGGTGAGCAGCGTTGCCGGAAGGCAACGGCGCACCGCACGATCAGGACGTCAACGTCGCGAGAACACTCGCCGCATCGCTCACTTCGAATTTGCCCGGCGCCTCGACGGCCAGCGTCTTGACCACACCGCCGTCAATCACCATCGCGTAGCGCAGGGAACGAATTCCCATGCCACGCGCGGACAAATCCTGCGTCAGCCCCAGCGCATGAGTGAAAGCCGCGCTGCCGTCCGCCATCATGCGCACCTTGCCCGCGGTGTGCAGATCACGTCCCCATGCGCCCATCACGAATGCGTCGTTGACGGACACGCACCAGATCTCGTCGATCCCCGCCGCGCGCAATTGCTCGGCGTGTTCGACGTAGCCCGGCACATGCTGCGCCGAGCAGGTCGGCGTGAAAGCGCCCGGCAATCCGAAGATCACCACCCGCTTTCTCGCCACCTGGTCGCGCACGCTGCAGGCGTTCGGCCCCAGCGTACACCCTTCGCGCGCGTCGTCGATGAACTCGAACAATTGCGCGTCGGGCAGCGCGTCGCCCACTTGAATCATGGCTGGTCCCTCATAGCGATACGGTTTTTCAGCGTGTTGCGGACAGCCCGGCCCATCCCGCTTCGCTCGAGCGAAGAGGGCACCTTTCCCGGCCCGGCGTCGCATCCGACGCGGCCTGTCTGGGTCCGTAGCATCCGTCACGCCGGCGATACCGCGGCGATCTCAACGACTGCGCCGCGGCTTCGCCTGTGTTTGCGTCAGTCAGCCTGCTTGCGCAGGAAAGCCGGGATGTCGTACGTGTCGACACCCTTCTCCTGCAGCGCCTGCACGTGCGATGCCGCGGTTTCGCGCGAATTGCGCCACACCGCCGGCGTATCGAGCGCGCCGTAGTCGGCCGTGCTGACGTGCTGCGCCGGCGCGTAGCCGTGCGACACCGCGCTGACCGGCTGGTTGTCCGTACCCGTGCGCAGCAGCGTCATCGGTGCCGACTGCTGCTTCTTCGCCGCACGGCCCAGACCCGTCGCCACGACCGTCACGCGCAGTGCATCGCCCATCGCGTCGTCGTACACCGCACCGAAGATCACCGTCGCATCTTCCGCCGCGTAGCTCTTGATCGTGTTCATCACTTCGCGCGTTTCCGACAGACGCAGCGAACGGCTCGACGTGATGTTGACCAGCACGCCGCGCGCGCCCGACAGATCGACGCCTTCGAGCAGCGGGCTCGCCACGGCCTGTTCCGCCGCGAGGCGCGCGCGATCGACGCCGGCGACCGTCGCCGTGCCCATCATCGCCTTGCCCTGCTCGCCCATCACCGTCTTCACGTCTTCGAAGTCGACGTTCACGAGGCCGTCGACGTTGATGATTTCCGCGATGCCTGCCACCGCGTTGTTCAACACGTCGTCCGCGCACTGGAAGCACTTGTCCATCTCGGCGTCGTCGCCCATCACGTCGAACAGCTTGTCGTTCAGCACGACGATCAGCGAGTCGACGTGATCCTCCAGTTGCTGCGAGCCTGCTTCGGCGACGCGCATGCGCTTGCCGCCTTCGAACTCGAACGGCTTGCTGACGACACCGACCGTCAGAATGCCCATCTCCTTCGCGATCTGCGCGACCACCGGCGCCGCGCCCGTACCCGTGCCACCGCCCATGCCGGCCGTGATGAACACCATGTGCGCGCCGCGCAGTGCGTCGGCGATGCGCTCACGCGCTTCTTCCGCCGCCGCACGACCCATTTCCGGCTTCGCACCGGCGCCCAGACCCGTGTTGCCGAGCTGGATCACCGACGATGCGCGCGAACGCGACAGCGCCTGGGCGTCCGTGTTCATCACGATGAAGTCGACGCCCTGCACGCCGCGGTTGATCATGTGCTGGACGGCATTGCCGCCAGCGCCGCCAACGCCGACCACCTTGATGATGGTGCCGTTGGTCTCGGTTTCCAGCATTTCGAATTCCATTGTTGCCTCCGTCAAGAGAATGACTGCTACTCGGCCGTTATTCGGCAGGAGATCGGGCAACCCCCTGTCGCGCGCCAGCCGCCGGCACCAGCGCGAATTTCGATTCGGTTTGTCAGAAGTTGCTCAGGAACCATTCCTTCATCCGCGAGAACACCTGCCCCGCGTTGCCGGACTGCACGGCGACCTTGCGGCCGCGCATGCGCTGCGCACTGCCTTCGACGAGCAGCCCCATCGCCGTCGAGTAGCGCGGATTGCGCACGACGTCGGACAGGCCGCCTGCATATTCCGGCGCGCCGATGCGCACCGGTTTCAGGAAAATGTCTTCACCGAGCTCGACCATGCCCGGCATCATCGACGCGCCGCCGGTAATGACCACGCCGGAGCTCAGGAGTTCTTCGTAACCCGACTCGCGCACGACCTGCTGCACGAGCGAGAACAGTTCCTCGACGCGCGGCTCGATCACCGCCGCGAGCGCCTGGCGCGACAGCGTGCGCGGGCCGCGTTCGCCGAGGCCCGGCACTTCGACCATTTCGTCCGGATCGGCGAGCGCCTGCTTCGCGATCCCGTAGCCGACCTTGATGTCTTCCGCGTCCGGCGTCGGCGTGCGCAGCGCCATCGCGATGTCGCTCGTGATCTGGTCGCCGGCGATCGGGATCACCGCCGTGTGGCGGATCGCGCCTTCGGCGAAGATCGCGATGTCGGTCGTGCCGCCGCCGATGTCGACCAGCACCACGCCGAGATCCTTCTCGTCTTCCGTCAGCACCGCCAGCGACGACGCGAGCGGCTGCAGGATCAGGTCGTTCACTTCCAGCCCGCAGCGGCGCACGCACTTGACGATGTTCTGCGCGGCGCTCACCGCGCCCGTCACGATGTGCACCTTCACTTCCAGCCGGATGCCGCTCATCCCGATCGGCTCGCGCACGTCTTCCTGGCCGTCGATGATGAATTCCTGCGTGAGGATGTGCAGCACCTGCTGGTCGGTCGGGATGTTGATCGCCTTCGCGGTCTCGATCACGCGCGCGACGTCCGTCTGCGTGACTTCCTTGTCCTTGATCGCGACCATCCCGCTCGAGTTGAAGCTGCGGATGTGGCTGCCCGCGATCCCCGTAAACACGTTGGTGATCTTGCAGTCGGCCATCAGCTCGGCTTCCTCGAGCGCGCGCTGGATCGACTGCACGGTGGCCTCGATGTTGACCACCACACCTTTCTTCAGACCCTTCGACTCGCTCTGGCCGAGACCGATCACCTCGTAGTGACCCTCGCCCTTCAGCTCGGCGACGATGGCCACCACCTTCGACGTGCCGATGTCGAGGGAAACCAGCAGATCCTTGTAGTCTTTGCTCATAAAGTGCTCTTGCGTGTGATCTCTCGTTACTTCTTGCGCTTGTCGGTATCGGTCAGGAACCGCATGCCTGCCGCGCGAATCGCGAATCCGTTCGGATAGCGCAGGTCCGCGTACTCGATGTCGTTGCCCCAACGCTCCGTGACGGCCGGCCACGCGGCGACCAGGCGCTGGCTCCGGTCATGCAGCGTGTCGCTGTTGCGTTCCTTGCCCAGTTCCACCTGCATGCCGTTCGACAGCTTCACCGTCCACGCGTACCGCGCCGACAGCGTCACTTCTTCCGGCGCCGCCTTCAGCGGCGCAAACCATTTCCCGAAGTCGCGATACCGCGTGACGACTTCCTTCGCGCTGCCTTCCGGGCCGTCGAACGCCGGCAGTTCCTGCTCCAGCTCGCCCTGGTTCGCGGTGAACAGCTCGCCGTCGACGCTCACCAGCTGATCGCTGCCCCAGGTCCCGAGCGGTTTGTACTCCTCGAGCGTGACAGCCAGCGCATTCGGCCACACCCGGCGCACGCTCGCGTGACGCACCCACGGCATCTGCTCGAACGCCGCGCGCGCCGTATCGAGATCGACCGTGAAGAAATTGCCCTTCAGCCGGCCGACCACGCCCGCGCGCACCGTCGGCGAGTTGATGTGCTCGGTATCGCCGTCGATCCGGATTTCCCGCAGCGCGAACGTCGGGCGCTGGATCAGCCAGTAGCAGCCGGCCGCCGCCAACACGAGCAGCAGCAGCGCGTACAGCGCGCTGGCGGCAAGGTTGAGTTGGCGAACGTTGTTCCACATACGTCGTTCCGTTCCTGCGTCAGTCGTTGAGCGTGAGCGACAGCACCTTCACGACCAGCTCCGAATAGCTGATGCCGACCGCGCGCGCGGCCTTCGGCGGCAGCGAGTGGTCGGTCATCCCGGGGGCCGTGTTCACTTCCAGGAAATACGCATTGCCGGCCGCGTCGAGCATGAAATCCGCGCGGCCCCAGTCGGTGCAGCCGAGCACGTCGAACGCGCGGCGCGCGATGCGCTTCAGTTCCGCTTCCTGTTGCGCCGGCAGGCCGCACGGGATCAGGTACTGCGTATCGTCGGCGACGTACTTCGCGTGGTAGTCGTAGAACTCGCCCGCCGGCACGATCTTGATCAGCGGCAGGTCGAGATCGCCGGCGATGCACGCGGTGTATTCGCCGCCGCCTTCGATGCTCTTCTCGACGATCACGATCTTGTCGTGCGTCGCGGCTTCCTCGAGCGCGGCCGGCAGCGCGTCGGCCGTCTTCACCTTCAGCACCGCGACGCTCGAGCCCTCGCTCGCCGGCTTCACGAACAGCGGCAGACCGAGCTTCGCGACGATGTCGGTCGCGCGCGCGGCCAGGTCGTCGCCGCGCATCACCGTCTCGAACGGCGGCGTCGGCACGCCCGTCTGCTGCCACACGAGTTTCGTGCGGAACTTGTCGAGGCCGAGCGCCGAGCCCAGCACGCCGCTGCCCGTGTAGCGAATCCCGTAGAAATCGAGCGCGCCCTGGATCTGGCCGTTCTCGCCGTAGCCGCCGTGCAGCGCGTTGAACGCGCGCACGAAGCCTTCGTCCTTCAGCGCCGACAGCGGCCGCTCGGCCGGGTCGAACGGATGCGCGTCGACGCCCGCGTCACGCAGGCCCTGCAGCACGAGGCGGCCCGAGGTGAGCGACACCTCGCGCTCGGCGGATTCCCCGCCGAACAACACTGCCACCTTGCCGAAACGTTTCGGATCGATCCCGCTCATGTCATGCCTTCTGTTGAATGTGTTGCGCGAGCTTCGCCGGCACGCCGCCGATCGAACCCGCTCCCATCGTGATCACCACGTCGCCGTTCTGCGCGACTTTCGCCAAAGCGTCCGGCACGTCGTCGACCGTCGCGACGAACACCGGATCAACCTTGCCCGCCGCGCGCAGCGCGCGCGACAATGCGTCGCCGCTGGCCGTCGGGATCGCGGCCTCGCCGGCCGCATAGACTTCGGTCAGCACCAGCGCATCGACGGTCGACAGCACGTTGACGAAATCGTCGAAGCAGTCGCGCGTGCGCGTATAGCGGTGCGGCTGGAACGCCAGCACGAGGCGGCGGCCCGGGAACGCGCCGCGCGCGGCCGCGATCGTCGCCGCCATCTCGACCGGGTGATGACCGTAGTCGTCGATCAGCGTGTACTGGCCGCCGTCCGCGCTCGCCACTTCGCCGTAACGCTGGAAGCGCCGGCCGACGCCGTTGAACTCCGCCAGCGCCAGCTGGATCGCGTCGTCCGACACGCCGAGATCGGTCGCGATCGCGATCGCCGCGAGCGCGTTCTGCACGTTGTGCAGGCCCGGCATGTTCAGCACCACCGCGAGCGGCGCGCGCCCTTCGCGGATCACCGTGAAATGCATCCGGCCGTCGCGCGCGTCGATGTCTTCCGCGCGCACCTGCGCGTCCGGCGACAGGCCGTAGCGCACGACCGGCTTCGAGATGAACGGGATGATCTGCCGTACGTTCGGATCGTCGACGCACACCACCGCGCTGCCGTAGAACGGCAGGCGCTGCGTGAATTCGATGAACGCCTGCTTGAGCCGCGCGAAATCGTGGCCGTAGGTGTCCATGTGGTCGGCATCGATGTTCGTGATGACTTCAATCACCGGATACAGGTTCAGGAACGACGCATCCGACTCGTCGGCTTCGGCGACGATGAAGTCGCCCGTGCCGAGCCGCGCGTTCGCGCCGGCGCTGATCAGCCGGCCGCCGATCACGAAGGTCGGGTCCAGCCCGCCCGCCGCGAGCACGCTCGCGACGAGGCTCGTCGTCGTGGTCTTGCCGTGCGTGCCGGCGATCGCGATCCCCTGCTTCAGGCGCATCAGCTCCGCCAGCATCACCGCGCGCTGCACGATCGGCACGCGCTTCGCGCGCGCGGCCAGCACTTCCGGGTTGTCGGAGCGCACGGCCGTCGATACGACGACCGCGTTCGCGCCCTCGATGTTCGCCGCGTCGTGACCGATCGCGATCCGCGCGCCCAGCGCCTCGAGCCGGTCAGTCACCGCATTGCGCGACAGGTCCGAGCCGCTGACCGCGTAGCCGAGGTTGACCAGCACTTCGGCGATGCCGCTCATCCCCGCGCCGCCGATCCCGACGAAATGAATGTGTTTGACGATGTGTTTCATTGCAGTTGTTCCAGGTTCGCGCCGGCCGCCTTCGCGCAGACGCGCGCGACTTCGTCGGTGGCCTCGGGCTTCGCGAGCGAGCGCGAACGTTCCGCCATGTCCGCGAGCGAGGCCCGCGACTGGCCGCGCAGCCAGTCGGCGAGCAGTTCCGCCGACAGGTCGCGTTGTTGCACCAGCACGGCCGCGCCCGCATCGGCGAGAAACGCGGCGTTGGTCGTCTGGTGATCGTCGACCGCATGCGGGAACGGCACGAACAGCGCCGCCACGCCCACCGCCGCGATCTCCGACACCGTCATCGCGCCCGACCGGCAGATCACCAGATCCGCCGCCGCATACGCGGCCGCCATGTCGTCGATGAACGGCACGAGCCGCACGTCCTCGCCGGCCGCGAAACCGGCCGCTTCGTAATTCGCCTTCAGTGCCTCGATGTGCTTCACGCCGGCCTGGTGCACGACGCGCGGACGCTCGCCCGGCGCCAGCAGCGCCAGCGCGCGCGGCACGACTTCGTTCAGCGCGGCCGCCCCGAGGCTGCCGCCGACGACCAGCACGTTCAGCGGGCCGCCGCGCGACGCATAGCGTGCCTGGGGCGGTTCCGTGTGCGCGAGTTCCGCGCGAATCGGGTTACCGGTCCATTCCGCGTGCGGCAGCGCGCCGGGGAACGCGACGAGCACGCGCTTCGCGAGTTTCGCGAGCACCTTGTTCGTGAGGCCCGCGATCGAATTCTGTTCATGCAGCACGAGCGGACGCCCCGACAGCGCGGTCATCACGCCCGCCGGAAACGTGATGTAGCCGCCCATCCCGAGCACGACGTCGGGCCGCACGCGGCGCAGCGCGCCGAGGCTCTGCCAGCATGCGCGCAGCAGGTTGACCGGCAGCGCCAGCTTGGTCTTCAGGCCCTTGCCGCGCAGCCCGCCGAACCGCACGTACTCCATCGGAATACCGTGCTTCGGCACGAGCGTCGCTTCCATCCCGGCCGGATTGCCGAGCCATACGACGCGCCAGCCCGCCGCTTCCATCCGGTGCGCGACCGCGAGCCCCGGGAACACGTGGCCCCCGGTGCCGCCTGCCATCACCATCAGCGTGCGTTGCGACGCGGTCATACCTTCCCTCCGCGCATCAGCACCCGGTTCTCGTAGTCGACCCGCAGCAACACCGCGAGCGCGACGCAGTTCAGCAGGATGCCGGAGCCGCCGTAGCTCACGAGCGGCAGCGTCAGGCCCTTGGTCGGCAGCAAGCCGAGATTCACGCCCATGTTGATGAACGTCTGCGCGCCGAACCAGATGCCGATGCCCTTCGCCATCAGGCCCGCGAACGTGCGATCGAGCGCGAGCGCCTGGCGGCCGATCTCGAACGCGCGGCGCACGATCCAGTAGAACAGCAGGATCACGACCAGCACGCCGACGAAGCCGAGCTCCTCGCCGATCACCGCGAGGATGAAGTCGGTATGCGCTTCCGGCAGGTAATTCAGCTTCTCGACGCTGCCGCCGAGGCCGACGCCGAACCACTCGCCGCGGCCGAACGCGATCAGCGAGTGCGTGAGCTGGTAGGCCTTGCCCTGCGCGTAGCGCTCGTCCCACGGATCGAGATACGCGAAGATCCGCTCGCGACGCCACGGCGACAGCCACACGAGCATCGTGAACGTGCCGACCGCCGTCGCGACGAGGCCGCCGAACAGCTTGCCGTTCACGCCGCCGAGGAACAGCACGCCCATCGCGATCGCGGCGACCACCATGAACGCGCCCATGTCGGGCTCGAGCAGCAGCAGCGCGCCGACCAGGCCGACCGCGAACGCCATCGGCAGGAAGCCCTTCGCGAAGCTCTGCATGTATTCCTGCTTGCGCACCGTGTAGTTCGCCGCGTAGATCGTCACCGCGAGCTTCATGATTTCCGACGGCTGCATGTTGGTGATGCCGAGCGGAATCCAGCGGCGCGCACCGTTCACGCCCTTGCCGACGTGCGGGATCAGCACGATCACGAGGCCGACCAGTGCGATCAGGAAAAGATGCGGCGCGTACTTGTCCCAGGTCGACACCGGCACGCGGAACGCGAGCACCGCCGCGATGAACGCGACGGTGAGCGACACGCAGTGGCGCATCAGGAACGCGTAGTCGTGATACGACGCGTATTTCGGCGAATCGGGCATCGCGATCGACGCCGAATACACCATCACGACGCCGAGCCCCAGCAGCGCGATCGCGACCCACAACAGCGAATAGTCGAAATCGAGCATCCGCGAACGGCTCGGGCGCACGCCGTTGACGACGCTCGCGAGGCCGCCCGTCGCGGCGCGCGTGGCCGACGCGACGCGGCCGCCCGCGGCATTGCCGCCGGTGTCGCGCCGGTCGTTGAAACGGGAGACGAGGCGATCGGACCAGCTCATGGCGTCGCTCCTTTGTCGATGGCGATTTCGTCGACCGCCGCGCGGAACACTTCCGCGCGATGGGCGTAGTTCCTGAACATGTCGAGGCTCGCGCATGCAGGCGACAACAGCACCGCATCGCCCGGCTCGGCCAGGTCGGCCGCCGCGTGCACCGCGCCTTCGAGCGTCGCGTGGTCCACGAGCGGCACGCCGGTTTCGGCGAGCGTGTCGCGGATCGCCGGCGCGTCGCGGCCGATCAGCATCACCGCGCGGCACCAGCGCGCGACCGGCGCGACCAGCGGCGCGAAATCCTGCCCCTTGCCGTCGCCGCCCGCGATCAGCACGATCTTCTGCGCGAGCCCGTCGAGCGCGGCCACCGTCGCGCCGACGTTCGTGCCCTTGCTGTCGTCGACGTAGTCCACGTCGTCGATCGTCGCGATCACTTCGACGCGATGCGCTTCGCCGCGGTATTCGCGCAGTGCGTGCAGCAGCGGCGCTGCCGGCAGGTCGATCGCGCGTGCGAGCGCGAACGCGGCCAGCGCGTTCGCCGCGTTGTGCAGCCCGCGGATGCGCAGCGCGTCGGCCGGCATCAGGCGCTTTTGCGCGATGTCCGGCGTATGCGCGGCGTCGCGCTTGCGCCGGCGGGTCGTCGTCGCTTCATCCGGCGCGTCGCGATCGACGGCTTCCACCAGCCACGCGATGCCGTTGTCGCGCGACAGGCCGTAGTCGCCGTCCTGCGTCGGTTCGTTCAGACCGAACGTGACCGTGCGCGGCGCGTCGGCCGCGCCGGCGGCGGGCGCGAACTTCATCACGGCCGCGTCGTCGCGGTTCAGCACGCGCGTCGTCGTCGCGCCGAAGATCCGGCCCTTCGCCTGCGCGTACGCGTCGAAGCTGCCGTGCCAATCGAGGTGGTCCTGCGTGATGTTGAGGATCGCGGCCGCATCGGGCGCGAACGTGCGTGCCGTCTCGAGCTGGAAGCTCGACAGTTCGAGCACCCATACGTCGGGCAGCGCGGTGTCGTCGATCGCGCTCGCGAGCCGGTCGAGCATCGCCGGGCTGATGTTGCCCGCGACGGCGACCTTCTTGCCCGAGCGCTGGCACAGCAGGCCCATGAGGCTCGTCGTCGTGGTCTTGCCGTTGGTGCCGGTAATCGCGAGCACCTTCGGCTGGTAGCCGCTCGTGCCGAGCGCGCGCAGCGCCTGCGCGAAGAATTCCAGCTCGCCCCATACCGCGACACCGCGCTCGTGCGCGGCGGCAAGCAGCACGGCGAGCGCCGGTTCGAGCGGCGACAGGCCGGGGCTCAGCCCGACGATCTCGACACCGCCGTCGAGCAGCGCGGGCGTAAACGCCCCGCCGACGAATTCCGCATCGATGCCTTCGGCCTGCAGCGCGGCAAGGTGCGGCGGCGCCTCGCGGGTATCGGCAATACGCAGCCGGCACCCGTGCCTCGCGCACCATCGCGCGATCGCGAGACCCGATTCCCCGAGCCCCAGTACGAGCACCATCGGCCGTTGCCGATCTCCAAACATCTCGCCAGACATCCTTGTTACCTTTCCTTTACCGCAGCTTGAGGGTGGTCAGACCGAACAGGCACAGCATCAGCGTGATGATCCAGAAACGCACGACCACCTGCGTTTCCTTCCAGCCGGACAATTCGAAATGGTGATGCAGCGGCGCCATCTTCAGCAGGCGCCGCCCTTCGCCGTAACGCTTCTTCGTGTACTTGAACCACGACACCTGCAGCATCACCGACAGCGTTTCCGCGACGAAGATGCCGCCCATGATGAACAGCACGATTTCCTGGCGCACGATCACCGCGACCGTGCCGAGCGCGCCGCCGAGCGCCAGCGCGCCGACATCGCCCATGAATACCTGCGCGGGGTGCGTGTTGTACCAGAGGAACGCGAGCCCGGCCCCGCCCATCGCGGAACAGAAGATCAGCAGTTCGCCCGCGCCCGGGATGTGCGGGAACAGCAGGTATTTTGAATAGACCGCGCTGCCCATCACGTACGCGAACACACCGAGCGACGCGCCCACGAGCACGACCGGCATGATCACGAGGCCGTCGAGCCCGTCGGTCAGGTTCACCGCGTTGCTCGCGCCGACGATCACGAAGTAGGTCAGCACGATGAAGCCCCACACGCCGAGCGGATAGCTGATCGACTTCAGGAACGGCAGCATCAGGTCGGCGCGCGCCGGCAGCCCCATCGACAGGCCGCTGCGCACCCACGCCATGAACAGGTCGAACACGCGCACGTTGTTCGCCTCGGACACGCTGAACGCGAGATAGACGGCCGCGAACAGCCCGATCACCGATTGCCAGAAATACTTCTCGCGCGACGACATCCCGCGCGGATCCTTGTGGACGACCTTGCGGTAATCGTCGACCCAGCCGATCACGCCGAAACCGAACGTCACGAGCATCACGATCCAGATGAAACGGTTCGTCAGGTCGCCCCACAGCAGCGTCGCGACCGCGATGCCGATCAGGATCAGCACGCCGCCCATCGTCGGCGTGCCGGACTTGACGAGGTGGGTCTGCGGGCCGTCCTTGCGCACGGCCTGCCCGACCTTCATTTGCGTCAGCTTGCGGATCACCCACGGTCCGCACACGAGCCCGATCCCCAGCGCGGTGATGGTGGCCATCACCGCACGGAACGTGAGGTACGTGAACAAGCGCAAAAAGCTTGCGTCTCCTTGCAGCCATTGCGCCAGCGCCAGCAGCATGCTTCCTTCCTTCTACTCAGTGTGCGGCGGGCACGGTGCCCGCCGCGGGTTGGTTCGTCAGCGCGTCGACCACGCGCTCCATCTTCATGTACCGCGAGCCCTTCACGAGCACCGTCGCCTGCGCGCCGTAACCGGCCGCGAGCAGCGCCGACACGAGCGCGCCGACGTCGTCGAAATGGCGCGCGGTGTCGCCGTAGGCCGTGCACGCGTCGCGCGACGCGTCGCCGAGCGCGAACAGCGCGTCGATCCCGCGTTCGCGCGCGTACGCGCCGATCTCGCGGTGGAATGCCGGCCCTTCGTCGCCGACTTCGCCCATGTCGCCGATCACCAGCACACGCGGCGCCGGATGCGCGGCGAGCACGTCGATCGCCGCACGCATCGAATCGGGGTTCGCGTTGTACGTATCGTCGACGACCGTCGCGCCCGCGAGGCTGCCGACGCTCGCGGGCTTCACCTGCAGCCGGCCCTTGACCGGTTCGAACGCTTCGAGACCCTGCCGGATCGCCGACAGCGCGACGCCGGCGCCGAGCGCCGCGGCCGTCGCGGCCAGCGCGTTACGCGCGTTGTGCTCGCCGAGCGCACGCAGCCGCACCGTGACGGCGCCGGCCGGCGTGTCGATCGCGAGTTCGCCGCCGTGCATGCGACCGACGATCTGTGCGTCGTTCTGCCGTTCGGCGTCGTGCAGCGCGAAATCGAGGATCCGGTTGCCGGTTGCCGCGACGCGCCAGATGCCCGCGTACGCGTCGTCGGCCGGGAACACCGCGACGCCGTCCGGCGGCAGCGCGTGGATCACGGCCGCGTGTTCGAGCGCAACGGCTTCGACCGTCGCCATGAATTCCTGGTGCTCGCGCTGCGCGTTGTTGACGAGCGCGACCGTCGGCGCGGTGAGGCGCGCGAGGACTTCGGTTTCGCCCGGATGGTTCATGCCGATCTCGACCACCGCGAGACGATGCGCGGCCGACAGGCGCAGCAGCGTCAGCGGCAGGCCGACATCGTTGTTCAGGTTGCCGGCCGTCGCGAGCCGCGCGTCGGCACCGACCGCCGCCGCGAAGATCGACGCGATCATTTCCTTGACGGTCGTCTTGCCGTTGCTGCCCGTCACCGCGACGACCGGCAGCGGGAATCGCATCCGCCAGCCGTGCGCGAGCGCGCCGAGCGCGGCACGCGTTTCGCCGCCGGCGATCATCGGCATCGCGACGCCCGCCGGCGCATGCGCGACGAGCGCCGCGGCGGCCCCGCGCGCGGCGACGTCGCCGAGGAAGTCGTGCGCGTCGAAGCGCTCGCCCTTCAGCGCGACGAACAGGTCGCCCGGGCCGACCGTGCGGCTATCGGTCGACACGCGGTCGAACGTGACGCCCGCGTCGCCGTGGACGGTGGCGCCGGGAATCAGGCGGGCGGCTTCGCCGAGACTGAGCATCGTCATTCGGCGCCTCCCTTGCCGTGCGTGGCGCGCGCTGCAAGCGCGAGCCGCGCGTGATCCTGGTCGGAGAAGGTGCGCTTCTTGCCCATGATTTCCTGCGTAGCCTCGTGGCCCTTGCCGGCCAGCACGACGACGTCCTCGCGTGCGGCGCCGCGCACCGCCTGCAGGATCGCGCTCGCGCGATCCTCGATACGGCGTGCGCGCTCGGGCGCGGTCATGCCCGCGATGACCTGGTCGATGATGTACTGCGGATCTTCGCTGCGCGGGTTGTCGCTCGTGACGACGACTTCGTCGGCGAGCCGCTCCGCGATCGCGCCCATCAGCGGGCGCTTCGTCGCATCGCGATCGCCGCCGCAGCCGAACATGCAGACGAGCCGGCCGCCGCGCGCCGCGGCGATCGGGCGCAGCGCGTCGAGCGTCTTGTCGAGCGCGTCGGGCGTGTGTGCGTAATCGATCACGACGAGCGGTTCGTCGTTCTGCAACCGGCCGCCGAGCCGCTGCATCCGGCCATTGACCGACTCGAGCCGCTCGATCTCGGCGAGGGCCGCGTCGAACGGCACGTCGGCCGCGAGCAGCGAGCCGAGCACGGCGAGCAGATTGCTGACGTTGAACGTGCCGAGCGTGCCGACCTCGACGTCCGCGTCGCCCCACGACGAACGCAGGCGGAAGGCGGTACCCGTCGCGGTGGCGCGCACGTCGAGCGCGACCAGTTCGCGATCGGCGTCGGGCGCCGGTGCGTCGCCGATCCCGTACGCGATCGTGCGCACGCGACCGGCCAGCTTCTCGAGCAGGCGGCGGCCAGCCGCATCGTCGCGGTTGATCACCGCCGCGCGCAGGCCGCGCCACGCGAACAGCTTCGCCTTCGCGGCCTCGTACGCGTCGAACGTGCCGTGATAGTCGAGGTGATCCTGCGTGAGGTTCGTAAACACCGCGATGTCGAACGCCGTCCCGTTCACGCGACCCTGGTGCAGCGCATGCGACGACACTTCCATCGCCACGGCCTGCGCGCCCGCCGCACGCAATTGCGCGAGGCTGCGCTGCAGTTGCGGCGCGTCGGGGGTCGTGAAGCCGGTCGGCACGAGCTGGCCGGGCATCCCGGTGCCGAGCGTGCCGATCACCGCGCACGGCTGATGCAGCGCCGTCAGCGCGGTGGCGATCCACTGCGTGCACGACGTCTTGCCGTTCGTGCCCGTGACACCGACCGCGAGCAGGCTGTCGCTCGGATCGCCGTACCAGCCGCTGGCGATCTCGCCCGCGAGCTGGTCGAGCGCCGGCACCGCGAGGGCGACGGGGACGGCCGGCGCATCGGTCAGCCCGTCCGGCTGATACAGCACGGCGGCCGCACCGCGCGCGACGGCGTCGGCCATGAAAGCGCGGTTATCCGCCCCGTCGACCGCATACGCGACGAACACGTCGCCAGCCTGGAGGCTGCGCGTGTCGGCATGCAGTTGCGCCGCGGGGGCCACATGCTGACGCAGCCACGCGAGCGCGGCTGCGATCTGCTGATGCGCCGGATGGGAACTGCGGGCGGCGCTCATCGAACTACTCCTGGTGAATTACGCGTCGTGCTGGACACGATCATATGCTTTGCGCCGCTACCCGCGGCCAGCTTTTGCGGGCCCTTGGCGGCAGGCGATTCCGGCGAATCGTCGGACACGACGAGCTGCTTGATCGGCATGTTCGGCGGCACGTTCAGCGCACGCATCGTGTCGCCGGCGATCGCGGAGAATACGGGGCCGGACACCTGGCCGCCGAAGTGGCTGCCGGCCGTCGGCTCGTCCACCGACACCGCGATCACGACGCGCGGATTCGGCATCGGCGCCATTCCGACGAACGACGCGCGGTACTTGCGCGTATAGCCGTGACCTTCGTGCTTGTACGCGGTACCGCTCTTGCCGCCGACGCGATAGCCCGGCACGGCCGCATCCGGCGACGTGCCGCCCGGCGCGACCACCGTCTCGAGCATCGCGCGCACTTCCCGCGCGGTGGTGGGGTTGAACACCTGCGTGCCGGCGATCGGCTGATTGGGGTCGGTCTTGAAAATGGTCACGGGCATCAGCTCGCCGTCGTGCGCGATCGCCGTGTACGCCCGGGCGAGCTGGAACAGCGACACCGACAGGCCGTAGCCGTACGACATCGTCGCCTGCTCGATGCGGCGCCAGCTCTTCCACGGACGCAGGCGGCCGGCCACCGCGCCGGGGAACCCGACCTTCGGCGCCTGGCCGAGGCCGATGCTCGTATACATATTCCACATTTCCTCGGGCCGCATCGTCATCGCGATCTTCGTCGCGCCGATGTTGCTCGACTTCTGGATCACGCCGCCGACCGTCAGCGTACCGAAACCCGCGTCGTCGGTGATCGGCGCGCCGTCGAGCACGAAATGCCCGTTGCCCGTCTCGACGAGCGTGTTCGGCGTCACGCGATGCAGGTCGAGCGCGAGCGATACCGTAAACGGCTTCATGATCGAGCCCGGCTCGAACACGTCGGTCATGATCCGGTTGCGCAACTGCTCGCCGGTCATGCGCGAGCGGTCGTTCGGGTTGTACGTCGGGTAGTTGACGAGCGCGAGCACTTCGCCGGTACGCACGTCGACGACCATCGCCGCGCCGGCCTTCGCCTTGAACTTCTCGACGGCGGCCTTCAGGTTCGCGTACGCGATGTACTGGATCTTGCTGTCGATCGACAGGTCGACGTCGGTGCCGTTGTGCGGCGGAATCTGCTCGGCGACATCCTCGATGATGTGCCCCATCCGGTCCTTGATCACGCGGCGCATGCCGGACGTGCCGGACAGCATCTTCTGGTCACCCAGTTCGACGCCTTCCTGCCCTTCGTCCTCGACGTTCGTGAAGCCGATCAGGTGAGCGGTGATCTCGCCTTCCGGGTAGAAGCGCTTGTATTCGTTGCGCTGATAGATGCCGGGGATGTCGAGCGCGGCGACCTTGTCGGCGACGTCGATCGGCACCTGGCGCTTCACGTAGACGAAACCCTTGTCTTCCGACAGCTTCACGCGCAGTTCCTTCGACGTCATGCCGAGGAGCTTGCCGAGCTGGTTGATCTTGTCGGCGTCGAGGTCGTCCGGCACCGCATCGGGAATCGCCCAGATCGCGCGCACGGGCAGGCTCGTCGCGAGCACGAGCCCGTTACGATCGAGGATCTTGCCGCGCGTCGCGGGCAGTTCGATCGTGCGCTGGTAGCGGCTTTCGCCCTGCTTCTGATAGAACGCGTTGCCGGGACCCTGGATCCAGAACGCCCGGGCGGCCAGCGCGACGAACGCCATGAACAGCATGAACACGACGAGCTTCGAGCGCCACATCGGCAGATGCACGCCCAGCACGGGGCTCGACGAGAACTTCACGTTCTGGCGCTTCTGGGACGGCTTCATCGCGCGCCCCCCTTGCCCTTGCCGGCCGTGTCGGCCGACGCCGGGATCGGCGCGTCGATCGCCTTCGCGGCGCCCGGCGGCAGCGTCAGGTATTGCGTGCGGCCGGTCGAGATCGGCTGCATTTTCAGCGAATCGTTCGCGAGCTGCTCGATGCGCGACGTCTTCGACAGCGCGCTCTGCTGATATTGGAGCTGCGCATAGTCCTGCTGGAGCTGGCGCTCCTGCGACTGCGCGCGCTGCAGCTGGATGAAGATCTGGCGTTGCTGGTTCGTCGAGTTGACGACCGACAGCGCGCAACCCATCACGATGATCAGCAGGAAGATATTGAGGCGGCTCATGGCGTGACGCGCTCCGCAATGCGCATCACGGCCGAGCGGGCGCGCGGATTCGCGGCGACTTCCGCTTCGCTCGGAAACTGGCGGCTGATGATCTTGAGCGGCGGGCTCGGGAGGTCGACGGCGCGGATCGGCAGGCGACGATCGACCGCAGGCGCACTCGCGTGCGCCTGCATGAATCGTTTGACGATCCGGTCCTCGAGTGAATGAAAGCTGATGACCACCAGCCGCCCCCCTTGCTCCAGCAACGACAATGCCGCGTCTAGTACGACTTGCAGGTCCGCAAGCTCTTGATTGACGTGAATCCGTATAGCCTGAAAGGTGCGGGTTGCCGGATCCTTGCCCTTCTCACGGGTTTTGACGACGTGACCCACGATTTGGGCAAGCTCGCCCGTGGTGTCGAGAGGCCCAAGACGGTCGGACTCTGCCCGGCGAGCAACAAGCGCCTTTGCAATCTGAAAAGCAAACCGTTCTTCCCCATAATCCCGTATCACCTCCGTCAATTCCTGCACCGAAGCCCGCGCGAGCCATTCGGCCGCCGACTCGCCGCGCGTCGGATCCATTCGCATGTCCAGCGGACCATCGGCGCGGAAACTGAAGCCGCGCGCCGGATCGTCCACCTGCGGCGAGGACACGCCCAGGTCCAGCAACACCCCCGACACCTTCTCGACGCCGCGCGCCGCAAGCGCGTCGCGCATCGAAGCAAAGCTGTCATGCACGATCGAGAAGCGCGCATCCTCGATGCCCTGCGCCGTCTCGATCGCCCTCGGATCCTTGTCGAACGCGATCAGCCGCGCGGCCGGCGCCAGCCGCGCGAGCACCGCGCGGCTATGGCCGCCGCGCCCGAACGTGCCGTCGACGTACACGCCGTCCGGCCGCGTCACGAGCGACTCGACCGCCTCATCCAACAGCACCGTCCGATGCCGCAATTCATTTCCCATCGCGGGCGTCTCCGTCACCGCAATCAGAACGTGAAATTCTTCAGCGCGTCGGGCATGCCCTGCGCCATCGCTGCCTGCTCCTTCGCGTTGTAGGTCTGCGAATCCCACAGCTCGAAGTGACTACCCATTCCCAACAACATGACTTCCTTTTCCAGTCCGGCTGCCATGCGCAGCTCGGGCGATACGAGAATCCGGCCCGCGCTGTCGAGATCGACGTCCATCGCATTGCCGAGAAAAATTCGCCGCCACCAGTGCGCGTCCATCGGCAACGCGGCGATCTTGGCGCGGAACACTTCCCATTCGGGGCGCGGAAACAGCAACAGGCAGCCGTCCGGGTGCTTGGTCACAGTCACCCGTCCTTCTGCCTGTCCTTGCAGCGCTTCGCGATAGCGAGCCGGCACCGACATCCGCCCTTTCGCATCGAGCGTCAGCGCCGACGCCCCTTGGAACACTTTCCGCTCTCCCGTTCAGGGCACCGAAGCACCCGCTCAATGCTGAGAATTTAGCCGGAATAGCCTGCTAAATCACACAAAAATACACTTTCTCACACTGTCTCCCACTTTAGAGGAAGGGTGTGGCACGGTCAAGGGAGCGGCCCGCTTTTTTGACGAATTTTGTTAGTTAGAACAAGGACTTACGCGCACATGCTCATGCGACCCCTCATTCCAAAAACCGTTATAAATGAATGAGCTAGTGCAACTTGTGAAGGTGATACGTGAGAAAGACGGCCCAGACGGGCGTGCGGACGGGGCTTTCGGGGGCGGGAAAACGAGGAGTGAGCGGGCGGTATCGGGGGCGGTGAACCGGGGCGGCGTCCCACGCCACCCCGGCGCCAATCTCAGAGATAGTACGCAGTGCTCGTCATGACCTTCGACGCGGCGCGCATCAGCATCCGCGCGGGCAGCGGCAGCTCGATGCCGCCGGCGTCGGTCGCGGCCTTGCCGTGCTTCACCTCGTCGATCCGCATCTGGTCGACGATCGCGCGCGACGCGGTGTCGGTCGCCGGCAGCTCGGACATGTGGCCTTCGAGATGGCTCTCGACCTGCCGCTCCGTCTCGGCCATGAAGCCGAGGCTGACCTTGTCGCCGAGCGCGCCAGCCGCCACGCCGATCGCGAGCGCGCCGGCATACCACAGCGGGTTGAGCAGGCTCGGGCGCGAGTCGAGCTCCTTCAGGCGGTGCGCGGTCCACGCGAGGTGATCCTCCTCCTCGCGCGCGGCCTCCTCGAACATCGCCTTCGCCGACGCCGTGCGCGCGGTGAGCTTCTGCGCCTGGTAGAGCGCCTGCGCGCAGACCTCGCCGACGTGATTCACGCGCATCAGGCCGGCCGCGTGCGTGCGCTCGGCGGGCGTCAGCTCGACGTCCGGCGCATCGGCCGGCGCGGGCACCGGCCGGCTCATCCGGCTAATGCCGGTCAGCGATCGCAGGCCGCGATCGAATTCGCTGATCAGTTCATCCAACACCATCCTGTTCTCCTGGCTGCAGGTGCCGCTGCACGCGGCAAGGGCACGAGTCCGCTGCGTAACCGACTTGATTATTCAGCGGAAATTGCGGTTAACCCGTGATTTTAACCATTGTTGCATAAAGGAAACATGGCGGCGTTGAGCTGCAGCATTTCGCTTTGTGGCAAAAATCGGCTTTGCTACATTACGTGCGACTTCTTGCGAAGTTGATGGGGCCCGTCAACAGAACATAACTATCCGCCCCGCCAAAAAAATTCAGTGATTCTTGGAGATCCGTTAATGAAAAAGTCGCTTCTCGCGCTCGTCGCGCTGGGCGCGTTCGCTGGCGCTGCCCATGCGCAAAGCAGCGTGACGCTTTACGGCATCATCGATGAAGGCCTGCTCTTCAACAACAACGCAGGCGGCAAGCACCTGTACAGCATGGCCAGCGGCGTGATGCAAGGCAGCCGCTTCGGTCTGCGCGGCACCGAAGACCTCGGTGGCGGCCTGAAGGCGATCTTCACCCTCGAAAACGGTTTCGACGTGAACAGCGGCAAGCTCGGTCAGGGCGGCCTGATGTTCGGCCGTCAGGCTTACGTCGGCCTGTCGAGCCAGTACGGTACGGTCACGCTGGGTCGTCAGTACGACTCCGTCGTCGACTTCGTCGGCCCGCTCGAGGCAGGCGACCAGTGGGGCGGCTACATCGCCGCTCACCCGGGCGACCTCGACAACTTCAACAACGCGTATCGCGTGAACAACGCGGTCAAGTTCACGAGCCAGAGCTACGGCGGCTTCACGTTCGGCGGCCTGTACAGCTTCGGCGGCCAGGCAGGTCAGTTCGCGAAGAACCAGGTCTGGTCGCTCGGCGCAGGCTACAACAACGGCCCGCTGGTCCTCGGCGTCGGTTACTTGAACGCACGCACGCCGAACCAGTTTGGCGGCATGTTCAACAACGGTTCGACGTCGTCGTCGGTCTCGTCGCCGATCTACGGCGCGTACGCGAACAACGCGAACACGTACCAGGTCATCGGCGCAGGCGGCGCGTACACGTTCGGCGCAGCGACGATCGGCGCGACGTACTCGAACACGAAGTTCAAGGGCTTCTCGGCAGGCCCGTTCGTGAACCAGACCGCGACGTTCAACAACGGCGAAATCAACTTCAAGTACCAGTTGACCCCGGCGTTGATCCTCGGCGCGGCGTACGACTACACGCAAGGCAGCAAGATCGACGGCAACTCGGCAGCCAAGTACCACCAGGGCTCGCTGGGCGTCGACTACTTCCTGTCGAAGCGCACCGACGTCTACGCGATCGGCGTGTACCAGCACGCATCGGGCAACGTGCTCGATTCGAACGGCAACGTCCTGAAGGCAACGGCAGCGATCAACGGTCTCGCAGGTTCGAGCACCAGCAACCAGGTCGCAGCACGCGTCGGCATCCGTCACAAGTTCTAATCAGCTTGTCTGACAAGCCGCAGCATCTTGAAGGCGCCTTCGGGCGCCTTTTTCTTTTTCGGGCGGCGGGTCAGCAGGTCGGTGGGTCGACATGCAAACGTGCGTCGCAGCGTGCCGACGCCAGCCGTCAGGTCGAAATGCAAGAACTGCCGCCGGCTCCCGCACGAAACACGTGCCCCCGGCCATCCACCCGCAGCCGCAAACAAAAAGCCCGGCATGGGCCGGGCTTTTTCGTTCAACCGTCTCGTTGCGTGCGTTACGCGCGTCCGTCACGCAGTTCGCGCCGCAGGATCTTGCCGACGTTCGTCTTCGGCAGCTCCGTGCGGAACTCGACCAGCTTCGGCCGCTTGTACCCGGTGAGCCGCTCCTTGCAGTAGGCGAGGATGTCCTTGTCGGTCAGCGCCGGATCCTTTTTCACGATGAACAGCTTCACGGCTTCGCCGGAATGCTCGTCCGGCACGCCGACCGCCGCGACCTCGAACACGCCCGGATGCGACGCTACCACGTCCTCGACTTCGTTCGGATACACGTTGAAGCCAGACACGAGAATCATGTCCTTCTTGCGATCGACGATCTTCACGTAGCCGCGCGCATCCATCACGCCGACGTCGCCCGTCTTGAAGAAGCCGTCCGCGAACATGACCTTCGCGGTCTCGTCCGGCCGGTTCCAGTAGCCGGCCATCACCTGCGGCCCGCGGATGCAGATCTCGCCGGGCTCGCCGAGCGCGACGTCGTTGCCTGCATCGTCGCGGATCGCGACTTCGGTCGACGGCAGCGGCAGGCCGATCGTCCCGCTGTATTCGGTCGCCGTCACGGGGTTGCAGGTTGCCACCGGCGACGTTTCGGACAGCCCGTATCCTTCGATGATCGCGGTCCCGGTCTTTTCATACCAGCGCCTCGCGACGCCCTCCTGGATCGCCATGCCGCCGCCGTTGGCGATCACGAGCTTCGACAGGTCGAGCTGACCGAATTCGGGATGGTTCAGCAGCGCGTTGTACAGCGTGTTGACCGCAGGAATCGTCGAGATCCGGTAACCCTTCAACTCCTTGATCATGCCGGCGATGTCGCGCGGATTCGGGATCAGGATGCCCATGCCGCCCGTGCGCATCGTCAGGAAACCGCAGACGGTCAGCGCGAACACGTGATACAGCGGCAGCGCGACAACCGTCACGAACTGTTCCACCTCCGGATAATTCTCGTGAGCCGGGTGGTGCCACGCGCCGGCCTGCAGCACGTTCGACACGATGTTCCGGTGCAGCAGCGTCGCCCCCTTCGCGACGCCGGTCGTACCGCCCGTGTACTGCAGGAACGCGACGTCGTCGGGACCGATCTTCTGCGGCTTGAACGCCTGTCGCGCGCCCTCCGACAGCGCGGCCTTGAAGCGCGTGAACGACGGCAGTTGCCACGCGGGCACCATCTTCTTCACGTTGCGCACGACGTAATTGACGAGCCATCCCTTGATGCCCAGCAGGTCGCCCATCGATGCGACGACCACGTGCTTGACGGCCGTATTGGCGATGACGGCCTGCAGTGTCGACGCGAAATTCTCCAGGATGACGATCGCCTCCGCACCGCTGTCCTTCAGCTGATGCTCGAGCTCGCGCGGCGTATAGAGCGGGTTGACGTTGACGACGGTGTAGCCGGCGCGCAGCACCGCGGCGATCGTCACCGGGTACTGCAGCACGTTCGGCATCATGATCGCGACGCGCGCCCCGCGCGCCAGGCCGCGGGATTGCAGCCACGCGCCGAACTGGCGCGACAGCTTGTCCAGTTCGCCATACGTGATGCCCTTGCCCATGCAGACGAACGCGGTACGGTCGCGATACTGCCGGAAGCTCTCGTCGAGCAGGTCCGGGACGGACGGATAAGCAGAGGAGTCAATTTCGGCTGGAACGCCGGGTGGGTACGATTTCAGCCAAATTTTGTCCATGCCGCGCGTCTCCTCACAGATTTTCGAATGGTCGTGCTAAAACGCATCGTAACGGCTCCCCCGCCCCGAGACAACAGGGTTAGATGTCCACTTCGAACTTCCATATCAATTTCGTCTGATCATACGGCGATATTCGATCAAATGCGCTCAACTTCCACAAGACAATCGTAAAACGTCGCCGAATTGCCCAGATCGGTCAGTGCCTGGCTCGTCACTTCGTTCGCGTTCCTGCCGTCCGGCGACAACTTCTTCCACCAGATCGACAATCCGACGACCAGCCCGGCGCGCGCCCGATCGGTAATACGCGCGAGCGCCTGCATCGAGCCGCGATCGTTGAAGATACGGACGACGTCGCCGTCCGCAATGCCGCGCGCGCTGGCGTCGGACGGGTGCATGTCGAGGTGCGGCTCGCCTTCCGTCGAACGCAGGCTGTCGACGTTCACGAACGTGCTGTTCAGGAAGTGACGGGCCGGCGGCGAAATCATCGCCAGCGGATAGCGTGCGGCGAGTTCGGGCGCGGCTTCGACTGATTCGAACGGCGGCAGATAGTCGGGAACGGGGTCCATGCCCATCTGCTCGAGCCGCGGGCTGTAGAACTCGCACTTTCCCGATGGCGTGCGGAAACCGCCATTCGCGAACGGCGCCTCCGGCAGTTTGAGTTTCAGCCAGCCGGCCTGCTTCAGCGTGTCCCAGTCGCTGTCGAGCACCGGATCGTCCCAGCGAAGCGCCGCGCGCGCGACCGCTTCGTCGCTGTGATAGAGCGCGGGCTCGTCGAGTCCCATGCTGCGCGCGATCCCGCGAAAGATCTCCGTGTTCGGCCGCGCATCTCCCACCGGCGGAATCACCGGCAGATTCGCCATCACATAGGTATGGCCGTACGACTTATGGATATCCAGATGTTCGAGCTGCGTGGTTGCCGGCAATACAATGTCGGCGAAATCGACCGTATCTGTCTTGAAGTGCTCGAGAACGACCGTGAACAGATCGTCGCGCGCGAAGCCCGCGGCGACCTTCGACGAATCGGGCGCGACCGCCACCGGATTCGAGTTGTACACGATCAGCGCTTCCACTTTCGGCCCGAACGTCGCATCGCCCGGATGCAGCAGCGCGTCGCCGATCGCGTTCATGTTGATGATGCGCGGCAACTTGTTCGGCCAACCCGGCATCAGGTCCGGACGTAGCAGCGCGGCCTGGTTGACCGGCGCGGACTCCGACGACGAGAGCAGCAAGCCGCCCGCCCGATCGCGCCACGCCCCCGTCAACGCCGGCAGGCTGGCAATCGCGCGCACGGCATTGCCGCCGCCGCGAACGCGTTGCATGCCGTAGTTGAGGCGGATCGATGCCTTGCGGGTGGCGCCGTAGCGACGGGCAAGATCGACCAGCTCCGACGCGTCGATGCCGCAGATCTGCGCGACACGTTCCGGCGGATAGGTCAGGGCGCGCGCCTTCAGTTCGTCGAAGCCGAGCGTATGGTCGGCGATGTAGTCGTGATCGAGCAGGTTTTCGGTAATCAGCACATGCATCATGCCGAGCGCAAACGCGCCATCGGTACCGGGCTTCAGGGCGATGTGCTGATGGCACTTCTCCGCGGTCAGCGAACGATACGGGTCGATCGCGACAAGACGCGCACCACGGCGCTTCGCTTCCTGCGCGCGGGTCCAGAAGTGCAGACTCGATGCGATCGGATTCGCGCCCCATATCAGAATCAGTTCGCTTTCCTCGAAGTGCTCGAGGTGCATGCCGACACTGCCGCCATACGTGTATCGCAGCCCCGCGGCACCGGCCGCCGCGCAGATCGCACGCTCGAGCCGCGACGCACCGAGCTTGTGAAAGAAGCGCTGGGCAATGCCCTCGCCTTGTACGAGTCCCATCGTTCCCGCATAGCTGTACGGCACGATCGCTTCCGGCGCGCGCGCGGCGATCTCACCGAGGCGACGCCCGATCTCGTCGAACGCCTCGTCCCAACTGATCGGCACGAAGCGCCCTTCCCCTTTTTCGCCGATACGCCTGAGCGGGACAGTGAGGCGATCGGGATGATGAACGCGATCCGCGTATCGGCTGACTTTCGTACACAAGACGCCCTGTGTCGGCGGATGGTCGGGATCGCCCGTGACCTTGATTGCCTTGCCGTTCTCGACGGTCACGCGCATTGCACACGTGTCCGGACAATCATGCGGGCAAACGGCCCGGGCTACCTGGGTGACGGCGTTCATCGTTTTGAATGCTGAGATGGGGGTACGCAAATTTTACGTGGACCACGCCGAATAACGCGTTCATTTCACAGCGTTTTTGGACGATCTGATGGAAGACTGGGTGGAAGTGGCAGGTTTCGGCGGGCGGGAGGCCGTGGACGTAGCCTTGGCACCGTTGCGCCGCACGCTTTTCTGGCGCACCAATGCAAAAACCCCCGCCTTTCGGGCGGGGGTTCTTGGCTTAGGGAGCCTGACGATTACCTACTTTCACACGGGAATCCGCACTATCATCGGCGTAGAGTCGTTTCACGGTCCTGTTCGGGATGGGAAGGGGTGGGACCGACTCGCTATGGTCATCAGGCAA
>NZ_JACCQA010000050.1:0-40703 GCF_015712215.1 Burkholderia sp. 9779_493 | reverse complement strand
CGTCCGGGGTGGGCGTGCGGCAAGGATCGGTCGAACCGCGTTCGTGCGTCAATCCCCCCCGCGACGAGTGGGGCCGCCCCGGCGCGGCGTCGATAGCATGGGTTCCGATGCATGACGAACGCCACGAGGAGGGCACCCATGAAGATCGTATCGACCGGCGCGACGCGTAACGCGCCGACCGCCGGCTGAGCGGAGCGACACGATGTACCGCCATCTGCTCGTGACGGTCGACGACGCGCCCGGCGGCATCGACGCGATCGGCGACGCGCTCGAACTGGCGCGCGCGGTCGGCGCGCGGGTCACGTTCGTGCTGCCCGCCGCCGCGCCGGACTCGCGTTTATCCGGAGCGCAGCTGCCCGGACACGGTGCGAAAGTGGAAGCCGCCGCGCGGGCGCAGGGCCTGTCCCATGGGATCGCGGGGGCCGGCCATCCGGGGGCCGGCCAACCGGGGGCCGGCCATCCGGGGGCCGGCGACGCGTCGCCGGGCGTGCTGGCCGGCGAACTCGGCTGCGACCTGATCGGCGTCGCGGCGCTGCCGCCCGACGCCGATGCGGCGGCCCGCGCGCAGCGACGGCAGTTGCTCGCGACGAGCGGCGTGCCGGTGCTCGTCTGCCCGTCGCGGCGGGCGCCCGCCGCGGCGCGCGTGATCGCGCGCTGCCTCGATGCGCATCGCATGGCCGGGGGGCTGCTGCACGCGCTGGCGGCGCTTGGCGACGCGACGAACGAGCCGCATCGGCAAGCGGCCGACGCACGGCGCGCGCTGGCTGCGCTCGCCGCGCTGCAGAACGCCCGGTTCGGCACGGCCACCGAAGCGCGGCTCTTCGCGGCATTGCGCGTTCGTGCGGAGTGCGTCGCGGCCGAACTGGACGAACTCGACCGTCAGCGCCAGCGCGACACGCACGCCCTCGGCGCGCTCGCGCGGCTCGCCGAAGACGGGCTGCCGTCGGCCGCGTTCGACGCCGCGCTGGCCCGCTATGCGCACGGCGCGTTCGAGCAGATGGGGCGCATCGAAGGCGTGATTTTCCCGGCCGCGCGGCGCTACCTCGGCGACGCCGACTGGACCGGACTGGACGAACCCCCGGCGGACAACGCACCCGCGACGCCGCCGGACACGAACGAACCCGCCGATGCGCGACGCGCATCGGACTGACGATTGACGGAGAACAAGATGGCACATGCAGTGCGATTCCACGAAACCGGCGGCCCCGACGTGCTGCGCTGGGAGACGGTCGACGTCGGCGATCCGGGCGCCGGCCAGGTACGCCTGCGGCACGAGGCGGTCGGCCTGAACTTCGCCGACACGTATTTCCGCAGCGGCCTGTATCCGGTGCCGCTGCCGGCCGGCATCGGCGTCGAGGCGGCCGGCGTGGTCGAGGCCGTCGGCCCCGGCGTGACGAACGTCGCCGTCGGCGACCGTGTGACCTACACGGGCTTCCTGAACACGCTGGGTGCGTACAGCACCGAACGGTTGATCCCCGCCGCGCCGCTCGTCCGGCTGCCGGCCGGCATCGCGTGCGAAACGGCTGCCGCGATGACGATGCGCGGCCTCACGTCGGCCTACCTGCTGCGCCGCATCCATGCGTTCGCGCCGGGCGACACGATCCTGCTGCATGCGGCCGCCGGCGGCGTCGGGCTGATCGTGTCGCAGTGGGCGAAGCTGCTCGGGCTCAACGTGATCGGCACCGTCTCCAGCGAACACAAGGCCGCGATCGCCCGCGCGCACGGCTGCGACCACACGATCGACTACAGCCGCGAGGACGTCGCGAAGCGCGTGCGCGAACTGACGGACGGCGCCGGTGTCGACGTCGTGTTCGACAGCGTCGGCAAGGACACCTTCGAAGGCTCGCTCGATTCGCTGAAGCGGCGCGGGCTGATGGTGTGCGTCGGCACCGCGTCGGGCCCGATCCCGCCGTTCGATCCGCAGCGTCTCGCGATGAAGGGCTCGCTGTACCTGACGCGCCCGGCGCTGGCCGACTACATCGCCGATCCGGCCGAGAAGAACGACCTGGCCGGCGAACTGTTCGCGCACGTCGCGGCCGGCCGCATCAGGATCGAGATCAACCAGCGCTATGCGCTGCAGGACGCCGCGCATGCGCACCGCGATCTCGAATCGCGCAAGACGACCGGTTCGTCGGTGTTCATCGTCTGAGGAGGCGCGCATGCGAGTCGAACCCCTGACCTGCGCGATCGGTGCGGAACTGCTGGACGTGAGCCTCGCCGACGCCGTGCACGACGACGGCCTGTTCGCCGAGATCCGCGCGCAGTTGCTGCGGCATCGCGTGCTGTTCCTGCGCGACCAGGACATCACGCGCGCCGAGCACGTCGCGTTCGCGCGGCGCTTCGGCGAGCTCGAGGATCATCCGGTCGCCGGCAGCGATCCCGAGCACCCCGGGCTCGTGCGGATCTACAAGTCGCCCGACCAGCCGAACGACCGCTACGAGAATGCGTGGCACAGCGATGCGAGCTGGCGCGTGGCGCCGCCGTTCGGCTGCGTGCTGCGCTGTATCGAGGGTCCGCCGGTTGGCGGCGACACGATGTGGGCGAACATGGTGCTCGCGTACGAGCGCCTGCCGGACCACGTGAAGCAGCAGATCGCCGACTTGCGCGCGCGTCACAGCATCGAGGCGAGCTTCGGCGCGGCGATGCCGGTCGACAAGCGCCTCGCGCTGAAGGCGCAGTATCCGGACGCCGAGCATCCGGTCGTGCGCACGCATCCGGAAACCGGCGAGAAGGTGCTGTACGTGAATGCGTTCGCCACGCATTTCACGAACTTCCACACGCCGGCGCGCGTGCGCTACGGGCAGGACGCGAACCCCGGCGCCGGCCAGTTGCTGCAGTACCTGATCAGCCAGGCTTATATCCCCGAATACCAGGTGCGCTGGCGCTGGAAGAAGAACAGCGTCGCGATCTGGGACAACCGCAGCACGCAGCATTACGCGGTGATGGACTACCCGCCGTGCGTGCGCCGGATGGAGCGCGCGGGCATCGTCGGCGACGTGCCGTTCTGAGCGCCACCGCGCGCCGACCGATTCGCCACCCGAGACACGACGCGCCGGGCTCGCCGCCCGGCGTGGCGGGGTACGCACGCCGGTACGGCCTCGTACGCCCGAACCACAACGATTCCCACTGGAGGACGACATGCAATTTCTCGACGATTCGCTGCACCCGGAAAACCAGGACAAGATGGTCATCACGGTCGCGCCGTACGGCCCCGAATGGATGCCCGCCGATTTTCCGGAAGACATTCCGGTGACGATGGACGAGCACGTGCAGAAGGCCGTCGACTGCTACAACGCAGGCGCGACCGTGCTGCACCTGCACGTGCGCGAACTCGACGGCAAGGGCAGCAAGCGGCTGTCGAAATTCAACGAACTGCTCGGCCGGCTGCGCGAAGCGGTGCCGGACATGATCCTGCAGGTCGGCGGCTCGATCTCGTTCGCGCCGGAAGGCGACGGCGCCGAAGCGAAATGGCTGTCCGACGACACGCGCCACATGCTCGCCGAGCTGACGCCGAAGCCCGACCAGGTGACGGTCGCGATCAACACCGTGCAGATGAACATCACCGAGTTGATGAGCCGCAAGGACATCGCCGGCACGTCGCTGAACGAGGCCGCGCTGTGGGACGCCTATCGCGAGATGACGGTGCCCGCCGGCCCCGGCTGGGTCGACGAACACCTGCGCCGCCTGCAGGCGGCCGGCATTCAGCCGCATTTCCAGCTGACCGGCATGCATGCGCTCGAAACGCTCGAACGGATCATCCGGCGCGGCGTCTATCGCGGCCCGCTGAACGTCACGTGGGTCGGCATCGGCGGCGGCTTCGACGGCCCGAATCCGTACAACTTCATGGAATTCGTGCGGCGCTGCCCGGACGGCGCCTGCATCACGCTCGAATCGCTGATGAAGAACGTGCTGCCGATCAACACGGTCGCGATGGCGCTCGGCCTGCATCCGCGCTGCGGGATCGAGGACACGATCATCGACCAGAAGGGCAACCGGATGACGTCGGTGCAGCAGGTCGAGCAGTGCGTACGGATTGCCCGCGAACTCGGCCGCGAGATCGCGACCGGCAAGGAGGCGAAGGCGATCTACCGGATCGGCGTGCAGTACGACGGCGTCGACGAAACGCTCGCGCAGCTCGGGATGGCGCCGAACCGCCGGCCGGGCCAGGTGAGCGTGCCGCTGCGCGCGGCCTGACGCGCAGCGTCCCGGGCGGCCGCGAGCGCCGCCCGCCGATCGAGGTGGCGCGGCACCCATCCTCGCGCGACGCGCGAGGGCAAGCTCCGGGACACGGAGCGGGGCCGCGCAAGCCGCGCCGGCGCATTGCCGCCCCGGTGCCGGAGGAGACACGCATGTTGATTCATCACATCGAGCCGTCGCTGCAGGACCGGACGGCCACCGAGCGGCGCGCGCCTGCGTATGCGTGGCTCGTGTTCGGGCTGACCGTCGGGCTGCTGCTGTCGGACTACATGTCGCGGCAGGTGCTCAACGCGGTGTTTCCGCTGCTCAAGCACGCATGGGCGCTGTCGGACACGCAGCTCGGTTCGCTGTCCGGCGTCGTCGCGCTGCTGGTCGGGCTGCTGACGTTTCCGCTGTCGGTGCTCGCCGACCGTTTCGGGCGCGTGCGCAGCATCGTGCTGATGGCCGCGTTGTGGAGCGTCGCGACGCTCGGCTGCGCGCTGTCGACCAGCTACGCGGAAATGCTGGTCGCGCGCGGCCTCGTCGGGCTCGGCGAAGCCGCGTACGGCAGCGTCGGCGTCGCGCTGATCCTCAGCATCTTTCCGGCCCGGCTGCGCGCGACGCTCACCGGCGCATTCATGGCCGGCGGCGCATTCGGTTCGGTGTTCGGGATGGCGCTCGGCGGGCTGGTCGGCGCGCATCTCGGCTGGCGCTGGTCGTTCGGCGTGATGGCCGCGCTCGGCATCGTGCTGCTCGTCGCGTACCGCTGCGTCGTGACCGAGCGGCGGCTCGCCGCGTACCGCGTCGAATCGTGCCGGCGCGAGGCCGACGCGCCGCGCGATCTGCGCGGCAGCGTGCGGGCGCTGATGTCGGGACTGTTCGCATCGCGCTCGGTGATCTGCGCGTATCTCGGCAGCGGGCTGCACCTGTTCGTGCCGGGCGCGCTGTTCGCGTGGCTGCCGAGCTACCTGAACCGCTACTACGCGATGGCGCCCGACCGCGCGGCCGTGCTTGCGGCCGGCTTCGTGCTGCTCGCGGGCGTCGGGATGGTCGGCTGCGGCATCGTCACCGACCGCGTCGGCCGGGCCGACGGCTCGCGCAAATGGCTGACCGCGATCACGTATTGCGTGCTCACCGGCGTGTGTCTCGCGGTCGCGTTCCGGTTGCCGCCCGGGCCGCCGCAGCTCGCGCTGATCTGCGCGGGCATGCTGGTCGGCGCGGGCTCGTCCGGCGCATCGGGCGCGATGGTCGCGAACCTCACGCCGGCCGCGATCCACGCGTCGGCGTTCGCGACGCTCACGCTCGCGAACAACCTGCTCGGCATGGCGCCGGGTCCGCTGCTGACGGGATGGGCGGCCGATCGCGCCGGGCTCGTCGACGCACTGCAATGGATTCCGGCCGTGCCGCTCGCGGCGGCCGTGCTGTTCGCGATCGGACGCGCGAGCTATGCGGCCGATCTCGCGCGCGTCGAACGCGAACGGCGCGCGACACGACTGTCCTGAACCTTCTTCCTGACCGCTTCCTGGAGGCTGCATGACCCTGGCGACCGCCCCCACCATCCTGATCGTGCCCGGCTTGCGCGATCACGTCGAAGACCATTGGCAGACGCATCTCGAACGACGTCTGCCGAACGCACGCTCCGTCGCGCCGCTCGACGCCGACAAGCTGAGCCGCGCCGCGCGTGTCGCGGCACTCGATGCGGCGCTGGCCGCGATCGACGGGCCGGTGATGCTGGTCGCACACAGCGCGGGCGTGATGATCGTCGTGCACTGGGCGCGGCAGGCCACTCGCGCGATTCACGGGGCGCTGCTCGCGGCGCCGGCCGATCTCGATACGCCGATGCCCGCAGGCTATCCGACGCCCGGCGCGCTCGCCGCGCACGGCTGGACCCCGGTGCCGACCGGGCCGCTGCCGTTTCCGAGCATCGTCGCCGCGAGCCGCAACGATCCGCTCGCGCGCTTCGAACGCGTCGAGACGCTGGCGGCCGGGTGGGGCAGCCGGCTCGTCGATCTCGGCGAGGTCGGGCACCTGAACCCGGCATCCGGCTACGGCGAGTGGCACGATGCGGAGCGGTGGATCGGGGAAGTGGCGACGCTTCGCGCGGCCTGACGGAAGATCCATCCGCCGTGCGCCGGCCCGACCGGGGCGGCGCGCGCCGGCCGGGGGCCGCACTGGCCGCCATGCGACCCGACGCGATACCGTTTCGCCACGCGCTGAGATACGACGTCTTAACACGCCGCACCACGCGATCCCGTGGTCCCCGGCAAGCCGGTCGCCACACAATTCCTTAACAAACGGAAGGTTTTTGTCAGGGAAAGTCCCGCCCCGCAATCCGTGGTTTTTTGTTGACCGACATCGTATAACGCCGTCATGATTTCCTGACAAGAAAGGTCCCATCCACCGACCGAAGTGAGGAGACATGAACACCACCCCGATCGCTCGCCGTGTCCGCCGGATCGCACTCGCCCTGGGCTTCACGCTGTCGGCTGCCGCGGCCGTGGCAGCCCCCGTATCGCTGAACATCGTCGACGTGGCCGGCAACCTGCAGCTCACGCAGAAGGCCATCGAGGCGTTCAAGGAGAAGAATCCGACCCTCGTGTCGAACGTCACGTTCACGAATGCGCCCGCGCCGCAGTTGCCGGGCAAGATCAAGGCGATGCAGGCGGCGGGGCGCTCCGACATCGACCTCGTGCTGACGGGCACCGACGCGCTGGCCGCCGGCATCGAGCAGAACCTGTGGCAAAAGCTCCTGCCCGACAACGCGGGGGCGCTCCCCGGCGTGCTCGACAAGTACGCGCCGGGCCCGCGCAAGATGCAGGATCTCGCGCAGGGCTACGGCCTCGAAGTCACCTACATGCCGGCCGGCCCGCTGCTCGAATACAACCCGGCGAAGGTCAGCGACCCGCCGAAGACGCCCGACCAGTTGCTCGCGTGGTGCAAGGCGCACCCGAACAAGCTGATCTATGCGCGCCCGGCGAACTCGGGCCCCGGCCGCACGTTCCTGATGGGGCTGCCGTACGTGCTCGGCGACAAGAATCCGCAGGACCCGATCAACGGCTGGGACAAGACCTGGGCGTTCCTGAAACAGTTGAACGACTGCGTGCCGTATTACCCGGGCGGCACGTCGGCGGTGATGAAGGAGCTCGGCGAAGGCACGCGCGACATGACCGTGACCGTCACCGGCTGGGACCTCAACCCGCGCGCGCTCGGCATCGTGCCGGCCGAATTCAAGATCCAGGCGTTCGACAACATGACGTGGGTGAACGACGCGCACTACATGGTGATCCCGAAGGGGGTGCCGAAGGAAAAACTGGACGTGCTGTTCAAGCTGATGAACTTCCTGCTCGAACCGGCGCAGCAGGCGATGACCTACGACGACGGCTACTTCTATCCGGGCCCGGCGGTGAAGGGCGTGACGCTCGAGATGGCGCCCGCCCACAGCCAGGAAGTGATCAGGAAATTCGGCCGCCCCGAATACGCGAAGCTGCTCGCCGACCGTCCGCACGTGCAGCCGCTCAACGCGCAGGCGATGGTCGCCGCGTTCCAGAAATGGGATCGCGAGATCGGGTCGCAAAAATCGAAATGACGCCTGAACCGGCGGGCGCCGCGGCGCCCGCGTCGATGGAGTTCGCGCAATGAAGCACAGTTTCGAACAATTGCGGCTCGACGGTGTATGCCGCAGTTTCACCAATACGGAAGGCGCGCAGGTCGCCGCGCTGAACGGGCTCGACCTCGAGATCCGGCGCGGCGAGTTCATCGCGCTGCTCGGCCCGTCGGGCTGCGGCAAATCGACCGCGCTGAACTGCATCGCCGGGCTGCAGCCGCTCACGCGCGGCGGCATCTGGCTCGACGACGTGCGCATCGACGTGCTGCCGCCCGAGCGGCGTGGTTTCGGGATGGTGTTCCAGAACTACGCGTTGTTTCCGCACATGTCGGTGCTCGACAACGTCGGCTTCGGCCTCAAGATGCGCGGCGTGCCGAAGCAGGAAACGCGGCGGCGCGCGCAGCAGGCGCTCGAACTCGTGCAACTCGTCGGCCACGAGGGCAAGCTGCCCGGGCAATTGTCGGGCGGGCAGCAGCAGCGTGTCGCGATCGCGCGTGCGATCGTGATCGAGCCGCCGCTCGTGCTGATGGACGAGCCGTTGTCGAACCTCGACACGAAACTGCGCATCGAGATGCGCGCGGAGATCCGCCGCATCCACACGCAGCTCGAACGCGCGACGATCTACGTGACGCACGACCAGGACGAGGCGCTGTCGATGGCCGACCGCATCGTCGTGATGAAGGAGGGCGTCGTGCAGCAGGTCGCGTCGCCGAAGGACGTCTACACGCGCCCGCACAACCTGCATGTCGCGCGCTTCATGGGCTATCGCAACGTGCTGCCGTTTACGCTCGCAGGAATGGCTGGCGAGTACGTGAACGTCACGTCGGGCGGCGTGCGCCTCACCGGTGTGCCGATGGCCGGCTTCGACGCGAAGGAGGTCGTGGTCGCGCTGCGTCCGGACGACATCGAGCGCGCGGAAGCCGTTGCCGACAACGCGTTCGACGCGACCGTCGAGACGGTCGAATACGGCGGCCGCGACTCGCTGATCCGCGCGATCACGCCGTTCGGTGCGGTCTGGGCCCGTATGGCCGGCGAGTTCACGGAAGGTGAACCGCTGCGGCTGCGCGTCGCGCCGGCGCGCACGCTGGTCTATGCGGGAGACGTCCGATGACCGGATTGCGCCAACCGGCATGCGCGGCGACGTCGCGCCCGGAGGCCGCATGAGCACGCTCGCGACCGGCGGCGCGCCGCGCGACGCGAAAGCCTGGCTCGTCACGCCGGCGCTCGCGTTCATCGCCGCGCTGTTCATCTATCCGTTCGCGTACGGCCTCGTGCTGTCGTTCCAGCCGACGAACGCGACGAACGGCGGCGGCGCGCTCGCGAACTACGTGCAGTTCTTCACCGACACCGCGATGTGGCCGACCGTGCTCGTCACGCTGAAGCTCGCGGTGCCGGCGACGCTGCTCAACGTCGGCATCGCGGTGCCCGTCGCGTTCGCGCTGCGCCGCAATTCGCCGTACCAGAAATTCGTCACGACGCTGCTCGTGATTCCCGTCACGCTCGGCACGGTGCTCGTCGCGGACGGGATGCTCACGTATTTCGGGCCGAACGGCTGGTTCCCGCAGGCGCTGCAGGGGCTGCACCTGTACACCGACGAAGTGCGCCTCACGCACAACTACTGGGGCGTGCTGCTGTCGCTGATCGTGTCGGGTTTTCCGTTCGCGTTCCTGCTGATGCTGTCGTACATCAGCGGCATCGACCCGACGCTCGCGCGCGCGGCCGCGACGCTCGGCGCGAACCCGTGGCAGCAGTTCCGGCAGATCTACCTGCCGCTGCTCGTGCCGGGGCTCACGATGGCCGCGTGCCTGTCGTTCGTGCAGGCGTTCTCGGTGTTTCCGTCGGCCGTGCTGCTCGGCGCGCCCGCCGGGCCGACCCGCGTGATCTCGATCGCGGCCGCCGAAGCCGCGTTCGAAAGCTACGACTATTCGCTCGCGTCGGCGATCGCGATCGTGATGGGTTTCGTGCAGTTGCTGGTGGTCGCGTCGATGCTCGGCGCGCGCCGCTTCTTCTATACGGGCGCGGTGACGGGAGGCAAGGGCTGATGGCGACCGACAATCATGCCGCTCGCACGTGGCCGCCGAAACACGATGCGCCCGACGCGCGGCCCGTCGACACCGGAAAACCGCAGCGGATGAACAACCACCTCGCCGGCCGCGCATGGAAGGCGCTCGTCTGGGGGCTGATGGCGTTCTTCCTGCTGAACGTGATGCTGCTGATCGCGACCGTCGCGGTGAACTCGGTCGCGACGCGCTGGTTCGGCACGCCGTTGCCGCAGGGCTTCACGCTGCGCTGGTATGCGAAGGCGTGGGAAGACTTCCAGCTCGCGAGCGTGCTGTGGGTGACCGTCGAGGTCGTCGGCGCGGTCGTGCTGCTGTCGATCGCGCTCGGCGTGCCGGCCGCGTATGCGCTCGCGCGCGTGCAGTTCCGCGGCAAGCGCTTCGCGCTGCTGGTGTTCCTGCTGCCGCTGATGGTGCCGCCCGTCACGTACGGGATTCCGATGGCGACCGTGATGTACAAGATCGGACTCGCGGGCACGCTGCCAGGCGTGATCCTCGCGAACCTGGTGCCGGCGCTGCCGTTCGTGATCCTCGTGATGACGCCGTTCATCGAGCAAATCGATCCGAACCTCGAAGCCGCCGCGCGCATCTTCGGCGCGAACACGTGGCGCTATTTCCGCTACGTGCTGCTGCCACTGCTGGTGCCCGGCATGCTCGCGGCCGGGCTGCTCGTGCTGGTGCGCACGATCGGGATGTTCGAGCTGACGTTCTTCACCGCGGGCCCGAGCACGCAGACGCTCGTCGTCGCGCTGTATTACGCGGTGTTCTCGACCGGCGTGCGCGCGCCGCAGTCGATCGACGCGATGGCGATGATCTACATGGCCATCACGCTCGTATGGGTCGTGATCGCGCTGCAGTTCGTCAGTCCGACGCAACTCGTGAGCCGCGTGAAGCAGGAGCGGCAGTAGGCGAGGGCGTCGCACGATCGCGCCGGGCCGCCGGGCAGCGTGCAATTGGTTACAAATGGATACCGCACACGACCCGGGGACGTTGCAGACTACGCGGCGTTCACCCGATCGACGGATATCCATGAAGTTTCATACGCTGCTGACACTCGCCGGCGTCTCGACGCTGCTGGCCGCCTGTAACCTGCTTCACGACGGCCCCGGATCGAGCGACGTCGACGCCGCCGTGCGCCGCGCGCTCGAAGCGGAAAACCACGGCGGCCTGAACGCGCTGTTCGGCCAGCCGCTGCCCGTGTCGGCCGACGTCGTGTCGGCGAAACCCGACGGCGACTGCAAGAAACTCGGCGATCGCACGTATTCGTGCGACGTCGTGGTCACGTGGCGCAACGCCGATTACTCGCCGTCGCGCGCGAACCTGACCTTCGTGAAGGCGGCCGACGGTTCGTGGCAGACGTCGGGCGTCGACGCGGCGCTCGTGACGGGTACCGCGAAGTCGCTGATCGACCATATCGGCAAGGCGTGGCCCGGCAACGCGGCGAGCGGTGCGTCGGCGTCGGAGTGACGTGACGCAGCGGGCCGGTAACGCGCCCGCGGCAAGCCGCTTTCTCGTCCTCGAGCAGCCCGCCTCGGCCTTGCCGGCCGCCCCGGCCGCATGTCCTGAAAAAAGGGCGCAATCTTCGGTTCCATCTCGTTTGAACGCATCCTCGGTATGCGGGCAGGGCTATAGGGAAAACCCTTATCTCAAGGTATAATTACGGGCTGAGAGAAAGGTCCACATCATGCCTGAACGTTTCCAAACCCTTGAAAAATTTGTGTTTTCCCTCGTTGTGATGTCCGCCGTCGTGTGCTCGGCCTTCCTTGCGTACGAGCGTCACCCCGAGATCAAGATCGCGCTGCACGAAGGCGAAGCGCTGATGCGCGAGAGCGCGAAGTACTCGGTCATCTGCTCGCCGTCCAAGGTCGATCCTTGCGTCGAGATGTCCGCTTACTGAGCGTGCTTTCCGCTTTTCGGACCTGCACGACATCACTGCCGGTCTGAATACCCTGAAGTCGTCTCGTCACGTATTCGGAAACCCGCAGCAAGACAGCGCGAATGCACGAACCCGTTACGTGCCGGGTCGCTGGCGTGAGCAGCCCCGCATCCTGTCGGCCCCGCTTCGAGCAATCGAGCGGGGCCGTTCCGTTTGTACGTGTCACACGACGTGCCGCGGCTCGCCGTCGACGAACGCGGCGACGTTGTCGACCAGCTGATCGGCCAGCGCCTGCATCGCCTCGTCGCTCGCCCACGCGACGTGCGGCGTCAGGATGAACGCCGGATGCGACAGGATCGCGTGAAACGGATGCGCGGCCGGCAGCGGCTCCTGCGTGACCACGTCGAACCCCGCGCCCGCGATCTGCCCCGACTGCAATGCATCGACGAGCGCGCTTTCGTCCACGAGCCCGCCGCGCGCGGTATTGATCAGCAGCGGCCGGCGCGCCATCCGCGCGAATGCGTGCGCGTCGATCAGGTGCCGCGTCGCGGGCGTGAGCGGGCAGTGCAGCGTGATCACGTCGCTGTCGCGCAGCAGCGTGTCGAGCGGTACATGACCGTCACCCGCTGCGTCGCCGTGCGCCGCGAACAGCACCCGCATGTCGAGCGCACGCGCGATGGCGGCCACCGCGCGCCCGAGTACGCCGTCGCCGACGATCCCGAGCGTCGACCCGGCCAGGTCGCGAATCGGATGATCGAAGAAGCAGAACTGTCCGCTGTCGAGCCAGCGCCCGGCGCGCACCGCGTCGCGGTAAGCGACGAGGCTGCGGCGCAGCGCGAAGATCAGCGCGAACGTGTGCTCGGGCACCGTGCGCACCGCATAGCCGCGAATATGGCTCACGACGATCCCGCGCGACGCACACGTATCGAGATCGACGATGTCGGTGCCGGTCGCCGCGATCGCGATCATCCGCAACTGCCGCGCGCCGGCGAGGGCCGTCGCGTCGAGCCGTACCTTGTTGGTCACGACGATGTCCGCGTCGCGGATGCGCGCCGCGACTTCGTGCGCGGCTGTCCGGTCGAACGTCTGCCATGCGTGCGGAAACGGAAACGGCTTCAGCACCGTCTGCGGCGACAGCGTCGCGCGGTCGAGGAACACGATCTTCGCGGGAGAGGAAACGGAAAACATGGCGGGTCTCGCTGGCAGGCGCCGGTGGCGCGGAACGGCATCGATTGTGCCGGCGGCGCGCGCGCCGTCGTTTGACCGTTGCGCGAGCGCGCTTTCCCGCCAGGAAAGGCGGATGCCTCGCACATGGCCGCCGCCGTGCTCGCGCCAACGCGCACCTTTCCGTTTCGGAAAGGCGGGTTGACCATCGATCGATTTTCGCCGGGCGCGAACGCGGTCATGATCGCCGTCATCGACAACACGATTTCATCGGAGACAGTCATGACACGCCCCCTGGACGGCATCCGCGTGCTGGAGCTTGGCCAACTGATCGCCGGGCCGTTCGCGGGCCGGATGCTCGCCGAATTCGGCGCGGACGTCATCAAGGTCGAGCCGCCCGGCGTCGGCGATCCGCTGCGCAAATGGCGGCTGCTGCACGACGGCACGTCGGTCTGGTGGGCCGCGCAGTCGCGCAACAAAACCTCGCTCACGCTCGACCTGCGCACGCCCGAAGGGCAGGACGTCGTGCGCCGCCTCGTCGCCGACACCGACGTGCTGATCGAAAACTTCCGGCCCGGCACGCTCGAAGGCTGGGGGCTCGGCTGGGACGCGCTGTCCGCGATCAACCCGGGGCTCGTGATGCTGCGCGTGTCGGGCTTCGGGCAGACGGGCCCGTATCGCGACCGCCCCGGCTTCGGCGTGATCGCCGAGGCGATGGGCGGGCTGCGCCACCTGACCGGCGAACCGGGCCGCACGCCGGTGCGCGTCGGCATCTCGCTCGGCGATTCGCTGTCGGCACTGCACGGCGTGATCGGCGTGCTGCTCGCGTTGCGCCATCGCGAGCAGCAGGGCGGCAAGGGGCAGGTCGTCGACGTCGCGCTGTACGAATCGGTGTTCAACCTGATGGAAAGCCTGCTGCCCGAATATGCGGCGTTCGGCGCGGTGCGCGAGCCGGCCGGCAGCAGCCTGCCCGGCATCGCGCCGACCAACGCGTACCGTTGCCGCGATGGCAAGTACGCGCTGATCGCCGGCAACGGCGACAGCATCTTCCGGCGCCTGATGGAGCTGATCGGCCGCCCCGATCTCGGCCACGATCCGGCGCTCGCGCACAACGACGGACGCGTCGCGCAGGTCGCGCGCATCGATGCGGCGATCGGCGAGTGGAGCGCCCGCCACGACCTCGACGACGTGCTCGCCGCGCTGAACGACGCGCGCATTCCGTCCGGACGCATCTACGACGTGGCCGACATCGCGGCCGATCCGCACTACCGTGCGCGCGACATGATCGTCGACGCCGCGCTGCCCGACGGCACGCCGGTGCTCGTGCCGGGCATCGTGCCGAAACTCGACGCGACGCCCGGACGCATCGAGCGGCCGGCGCCCGCGCTCGGCGCGGATACCGACGCGGTACTCGAATCGCTCGGCATCGACGCGGCGACGCGCGACGACTGGCGCACGCGCGGCGTGATCTGAAACGGCCACCGGAACGAAGACATGAACCTGCATCCGCACCGACTCCATCTCCACGAAGTCGCGACCCGCGACGGTTTCCAGAACGAAGCGGCATTCGTCGACACCGACGACAAGATCGCGCTCGTCGACGCGCTGAGCGCATGCGGCTACGCGAAGATCGAGGTCACGTCGTTCACGTCGCCGAAGGCGATTCCCGCGCTGCGCGACGCGGAAGCCGTGATGCATGGCATCGCGCGCGCACCGGGCGTCGTCTATACGGTGCTCGTGCCGAACGTGCGCGGCGCCGAGCGCGCGCTGTCGTGCGGTGTCGACGAGGTGAACCTCGTGATGTCGATGAGCGAGAGCCACAACCGCGCGAACCTGCGGATGACGCGCGAGCAGTCGTTCGCGCAATTGCGCGACGTGATCGACGCCGTGCGCGGCACGGGTGTCGCGATCAACGTGTCGCTGTCGACCGCGATGGGCTGCCCGATGGAAGGCGACGTGCCGGCCGAAACGGTGCTCGCGTGGATGCAGCGCTTCGCGGAGCTCGGCGTGCACGGCTTCACGCTGTGCGACACGACCGGCATGGCGTTCCCGTCGCAGGTGCGCGATTTGTCCCGCCGCGCACGCGAGCGCTTCCGCGCGCTGCAGCTCACGCTGCACTTCCACAACACGCGCGGGATGGCGCTCGCGAACACGCTGGCGGCGCTCGACGCCGGCATCGACCGCTTCGACGCGTCGCTCGGCGGGCTCGGCGGCTGCCCGTACGCGCCGGGTGCGACCGGCAACGTGTGCACCGAGGAACTGGTGCACATGCTCGAGCTCGACGGCTACGATACGGGCATCGACCTCGCGGCCGTGCTCGCCGCGTCGGCACGGCTGCCCGCGCTGATCGGGCACGACGTGCCGAGCCAGATCCTGAAGGCCGGCCGCCGCTCGGACCTTCATCCGCCGCCGTGCGCCGGCGCCGGCGACATGCCCGCGCAACGCGCTTTCTCGTGAATCGTGAACCACCACAGGAACAGGAGCGAATTCCATGGCGCTGATTGACCACCTCGATCATCTCGTGCTGACCTGCGTCGATCCGGAACGGACCCGGCATTTCTACACCGAGGTGCTGCAGATGCAGCTCGAAACCTTCGGCGCGGGCCGGCTCGCGTTCCGGTTCGGCAACCAGAAGATCAACCTGCACGTGCGCGGCGCGGAGTTCGAGCCGAAAGCGCATGTGCCGGTGCCCGGCGCGCTCGATCTGTGCTTCATCGCGTCGGTGCCGCTCGACGACGTGATCGCGCACCTGCGGCGCGTCGGCTGGCCGATCGTCGAAGGGCCCGTCGAACGCACGGGCGCGACGCAGAAGATCCGTTCGATCTACGTGCGCGATCCCGACCTGAACCTGATCGAAATCTCCGAGCCGATCTGACCTGCCGGATGCGGTTGCGCGCACGCCGCCATATTCGTTCGCCGAAAGCGGACAGGCACGCGCCGCGCCCGCCGATTCCGGATAGCCGCGCGCGGCCGCGCTGCGGATAATGGTGCAACGGTGTCGGCCAGGCCGCCGCCTTCGCCGCGCGCTCGGGACGACCGTGCCGCGCGCTTCCGCAACCCGATCCAGGCGCTTCCCGAATGACGATCCTCTATCGCGGTATGGACCGCGCGGCGCTCGACGCCGCGTACCTGAACACGAAGGCCGTTCCCGATTTCCCCGCATTGCTCGCGTCATGCCAGGCGCGCAGTGCGGCGCTGTACGCAGCGACGCCCGGCCGCCGCGACCTGCGTTACGGCGCGCAACCCGCGCAGCGTTTCGACTGGCTGCCGTGCGGGCAGCCCGACGCGCCGCTGTTCGTGTTCATCCACGGCGGCTACTGGCAGCACTGCACGAAAGAGGATTTCGCGTATGCGGCGAGCGGGCCGCTCGCGCGCGGCTACGACGTCGTGCTCGCCGAATACACGCTCGCGCCGGTCGCGACGATGACCGATATCGTCGGCGAGATCGGCGCGCTGCTCGACCATCTCGCGGCCGACCGCGACGGCCTCGGCATCGCGGGGCGACCGATCCATCTGAGCGGCCATTCGGCGGGCGGCCATCTGACGGCGATGCATCGCGCGCACCCGGCCGTGGCGTCGGCGCTTGCGATCAGCCCGCTCGTCGATCTCGAACCGATCGCACTGTGCTGCCTGAACGACAAGCTGCAACTCACCGCGCACGAAGTCGACGCATACAGTCCGCTGCATCACATCGGGCCCGGCGCCCCGACCGTCGTGGCGGTGGGCGAGGCCGAACTGCCCGAACTCGTCCGGCAGGCAGACGAATACGCGACGGCGTGCGAAGCCGCCGGCGAGCGGATCGCCCGCACGTGGCTGCCCGGCATGCAGCACTTCGCGGTGCTCGACGATCTCGCGACACCCGACGGCGCGATGCTCGCCGCATTGCACGCCATCGCGCCGCGTTAGCCGCGCCGTATCGCACGCGCACGGCCGGGCGTATGATCGGCGTCAGGCCGGCGCGATGACGGCGTCCCGCGCACGGCCTTCCAGGATTCCACGACATGGTGAACCCGCTTCATTTCGATCTGCAGTCGCTGCGCGTGTTCGCGCTCGTCGCCGAGCACGGCAGCCTGACGAAGGCGGCCGAACACGGCCAGCTCACGCTGTCCGCGGTCAGCAAGCGCATCGCCGAACTCGAAAGCGTGACCGGCAGCGCGCTGTTCGTCCGGCATGCGCGCGGCGTCGAGCTGACGCCCGCGGGCAGGGCACTGCTCGATCATGCGGCGAAGGTGATCGAGCAGGTCAACCGGATGGCGCACGAGATGAGCGACTACGTCGCCGGCGTGCGCGGCCATATCCACGTCTGGACCAACACGTCCGCGATCGTCCAGTTCCTGCCCGCCGATCTCGCCGCGTTCCTCACCGACAACCCCGGCATCAAGGTCAGCCTCGAGGAGCGGCTGAGCCACGAGATCGTCGACGCGCTCGCGTCGGGCAAGGCCGATCTCGGCGTATTCGCGGACAACGTGCCGGCGCCCGGCATCGAACGGCGGCTCTACCGGCGCGACGAGCTCGTGCTGCTCGTGCCGCGCACGCACCGGTTTGCCGCGCGCGACGGCATCCGCTTCGCGGATACGCTCGACGAGGACTACGTGGGCTTGAGCGACGGCAGCTCGCTGCTCGCGCGCATGACCGACGCCGCGTTCGCGGCCGAGCGCTCGCTGAAGTTGCGGATCCAGGTATCGAATTTCGACGGTGTGAGCCGGATGATCGAGGCGGGGCTCGGCATCGGCGTGTTGCCGCGCGATGCGGTGACCGGCGAACGCGCGGCGCGGCTCGGTGTCGTGAAGCTCGACGACGCGTGGGCGACGCGCACGCTGTGGGTCGGCGTGAAAGCTGGCACCGTGCTGACGACCGACGTCGCGAAGCTGTTCGATTTCATGTCGGCGCGGTGAAGCGGAGCTGCCCGCGGTTAAAACGGTTCGGTGCGGGCGCCCGGGAACGCGATCATCGGTTCGCGTTCGAGCCTGTTTCAGACGTTCTGCTCATTTCCTCGAAAGGTTGATCTGGGGCCGCCCAATGAACGAATCGAGCTACCGCATCATTATCGCCTTTGCCTGCTTAACTTATGGCATCGGGATATCCGCAATCATGGCATTTCGTCCGGAACGGATATTGGCTTTCTATTGCAGATCGAAGGCCTGGCGATGGTCGTACAAATTCTTTTACAACATGTCTCCGGAAGACATCATGTCGGCCACGATGGTTCGAATCACCCGATTCCAGGGGGGGGTGGGGCTGGTGTTCTGTACGGTCCTTATGCTGGGCCTCATGTTCCGCCGGTAGCCGTGGCGTCGCCGGCTCGCTCATTCAGGAGCGCCATCTTCCCATACCCCACATCGCCGTCAAACCGGATTGATGTCGTCCTGGCTGCGCCGCGTGGTCAGCGGTCCGAGCACGCGCAGCGTGACGGCGACGATGCCGAGCGCGACCGAGATCACGCCGAACATCGCGCCCGCGCCGTAGTGGCCGAGCACCGGCAGCAGCACGAACGGCAGCGCGCCGCTGACGATGCGCGACAGCGCATAGGTACTGCCGATCGCCGTCGAGCGCACGCGCGCCGGGAAGATCTCGGCCTGGTACACGTGATACGCGTTGCTGAACACGTTCGACGCGCACGTCGTCAGGAATCCGAAGCCGACGATCAGCACGGTATTGCCCGAATACGCGAAGCACAGCCCGAACACCGCGATCGACAGGATCGACACGATCACGAGCGTGCGGCGCTCGATCCAGTTGAGCAGCGGAATCGACAGCAGCGAACCGATCGGGTAACCGATGAACGACAGCGCGATGAACAGCGTGCTGTCCGTCACGTCGAAACCGCGGCTTTTCACGACCGTGCCGGCCAGCGTACCGAATCCGTAATAGCCGAAGCCCTGGAGCAGGTGAAAGATCGCCAGCATCACGTAGCGCGCGCCGTACGGTTGGCGGCGCAGCAGCGCGATGCGCTCGCCGAGCCCGAGCGGCCGCTGCGGCTCGACCGGTGCCGCGAAGTGTTCGGGCACGCGCACGCCGGCGCTATCCGCGAAACGCCGCAGCGCCGCGTGCGCGTCGGCCGTGCGGCCTTGCGCGAGCAGCCAGCGCGGGCTTTCCGGCAACCGGTGCTGGATGAACAGCACGTACACGACGCCGAGGCTGCCGATCGCGAGGATGATGCGCCAGCCGGCGACGCCCGCCACCTGCAGCGGGTTCAGCCACAGCGCGAGAAAGCCGACGAGCGGCACCGCGACATACGAAGTCGTGTAGGCCCACGCCGCGAGCCGCCCGCGCTTGTCCTTCGGCAGGATTTCGGACAGGAAGCTGTCGGCGACCGGATAGATCGCGCCGACGCCGATGCCCGTCAGGAACCGGCATGCCACGAGCATGTCGGCGTTCACCGAAAACGCACCGACCAGCGAGAACGCGCTGTACCACCCGAGCGTGAGCAGGAACGCCTTGCGCCGGCCGATACGGTCGGCCAGGCTGCCGAGGCACATCGCGCCGACGAACATGCCGATGAACGCGGACGCCAGCAATAGCTTGAAATCGGCGCTTTGCCGGCTCAGCCCGTATTCATGCTGCAACGCGGAGCCGATCGTACTGACGAGAAATATCTCGTACATGTCGAAGAACAGCCCGATGCCGATCACCCAGACGACGAACCGGTGCAGCGCACCGACCGGCAGATCGTCCATGAAATCGCCGAGCGTGACGCGGCGGCCGGGAAGGGCCGCTGCATCGGCGCCGGCGCCTGCTGAAGCGGCCGGCGGCCGCGCGGATTCAGGTCCGCCGGCATGGCCGCCGAGGTCGAGGGATTGGCTGTTCATCGTGTCTCCTGATTATCGATATGCCGGGGCGCGGGGCCCGGCCGTTCGCGACCGGCGTCACGCGCCGGCCGCGCGACGCGACGGCACGCATCGCCGGACTCGTGCAAGCGCCGGTCATGCCGGCTGCGCCGATCGTCCGACACATGGTGGGCAAATCGGCGGCACGTGATAATTGCGGATGTTTCAAGCGTCCTTTCCTGAGCAGAAAGGGTCGGGCGCCCGCGGCAGCCCGTATTCGCCCGGCAGACCGTTGCAGCCTGCGTGGCGGGCGGGGGCGTATCGAAAACGATGGGCCCCCCGCGCCATCCTGCGGGCCGGGAAAACCATGACGTCGGTTGCGTGGCCGCCGGCGCAACCGCCGCCGACGGCCACGCGACCGACGCAGCAAGCGAACGGCACGATGCCGGCGATCGCTTCGGCACCCGATGTGGCGAAAAACATACACATAGGATTCCGGATCATTCATGCATCGATCACGCGTGCGGCGCGTCGCAGCAGGCGCTCAACGCGTTCGAAAGGCCGTAACGAACTCGTCCGGTCGTGCTTGACACCGCCGGAATCGTTTCGTAGCATCCGCCTGCTTCATCCCTGAACCCTCATCGAATCGGTGATCCAAGTGCCCGCAATCATTCGTCCCTTCGCCTGATACGCCGACGACTGCCATCCCGGCCGCGTCGTCCTGCCCGGTTCCGCTCGCGCCATCGCGCCGGAACGGTGATCGCAGGGCCGCTGCCGGACTCGCACTGACACCGCAACGCACTCCTGTCCGTTCGTTCACGTCGTCGGCTTTTTCCCTGTTTCCGGAGAAAGACCATGACGCTGGATTTTCGCGCCTACGCGCAATCGCTCGACCTTGCACGCTACCCGCGCACGCCGCACCTTGAAGGTTCGCGCCTGCAGGACGGCGACGAAGGTCACGACCACGTTCCCTATCGCACCCTCGCGGGCGCGCACCTCGTCGTCGAGGAAAAGCTCGACGGTGCGAACACGGGCATCAGCTTCAGCCCGGCAGGCGAACTGCTGTTGCAGTCGCGCGGCCACTATCTGGCCGGCGGCGGCCGCGAGCGGCAGTTCGGCTTCGTGAAGACGTGGGCGGCGGCCCATGCCGGCTGGCTGCTCGAGCGCCTCGGCGATCGCTACGTGATGTACGGCGAGACGATGAGCAAGAAGCACGCGGTGTTCTACGACGCGTTGCCGCATCATTTTCTCGAATTCGACGTGTTCGACCGTGCGACCGGCCGCTTCCTGTCGACGCCTGCGCGGCGCGCGCTGCTCGCCGACGGCCCCGTACTGTCGGTGCCCGTGCTGTACGAGGGCGTGGCGCCGGCGCGGCTCGCGGACCTCAAGGCGCTGCTCGGCCCGTCGCTCGCAAAAACGCCGGACTGGCGTCACGCGTTCGAGCACACCGTGCGACGGCAGGGGCTCGACCTCGCGCGCGCGTGGCAGCAGTGCGACAAGTCGGAGCAGTCCGAAGGGCTCTACGTGAAGATCGAGACCGACGACACGACGACCGCGCGCCTGAAGTGGGTGCGCCACGATTTCGTGCAGGCGATTCTCGATTCCGCGCGCCATCACTCGGAGCAGCCGTTCATCCCGAACCTGCTCGCGCCGGGTGTCGACCTGTATGCACCGCGTCCGACGGTGACGTGGGGGCCGAGCCCGGCTGCGCATCCGAACCAATGAATGCGAAGCGGCCGCCTGCCGCTTCGACAGGAGTCTCGATCATGAAGTACGAACATCTGCAGGCGCTCGTGCCTGCGCCCGGCCGGCAGCCGGACTATCGCGCATGCCTCGCGGCGTTCCCCGCGCTGGAACACGCGAAAACCACCCCGCAGGAGCCCGCGCATCACGGCGAAGGCGACGTGTGGACGCATACGATGATGGTGATCGATGCATTGCTCGCGCTGCCCGGTTATCGGACGGCGTCGCGCGCCGATCAGGAAATCGTGTTCCTGGCCGCGCTGCTGCACGACATCGCCAAGTCGAGCACGACGGCCGTCGATCCCGTCACCGGTGCGATCGGTCATCCCGGCCACTCGCGCAAAGGGGCGATCGACGCGCGTATCGCGCTGTGGGATGCCGGCGTGCCGTTCGCGGTGCGCGAGGCCATCTGCCGGATGATCGCCGTGCACCAGGTGCCGTTCTTCGCGATGAGCGGCTCGCGCCGCGGCACGCCCGAGTTCATCGCGCGCGAGCTGTCGTGGCAGGTCAGCCTGCCGCTGTTGTGCCTGCTCGCCGAAGCCGACATTCGCGGGCGCATCTGCAACGACACGCAGCGTGTGCTCGACAATATCGAGCTGTGGCGCGAACTGGCGCGGGAGGACGGCTGTTACGGCCAGCCGCGTGCATTCGCCGACGCGCATACCGCACTCAGCTACTTCCGCGGCGCGGACGTGCATCCCGACTATCCGCTGTTTCGCACGCCGGGCTCGCCGGTCGTCGTGATGGCGGGCCTGCCGGCATCGGGCAAGAACACGTGGGTCGCGCGGCATCATCCGGATCTGCCGGTCGTGTCGTTCGACGATGCGCGCGATGCGTTGGGACTGCGTCACGGTCGCAACGAGGGCGCGGTCGCGCACCATGCGGTCGATGCCGCGAAGGCGTTGTTGCGCGACCGGCGGCCGTTCGTGTGGAATGCGACGAACCTGTCGCCGCTGATGCGCAAGAAGACGCTCGACCTGCTGTATGCATACGGCGCCGACGTGACGCTCGTGTACCTCGAACGGCCGCGCGCCGAACTGTTGCGCCGCAATGCGCGGCGCGACACGTCGCTGACGAACCGGGCGCTCGAGGCGATGCTGCTGCGCTGGGATCTGCCGCTGCCGACCGAAGCGCATGCGGTACGCTACGAAGTCTGACGGGCGATGTCGTCGTGCACGCCGGTACGCCGCCTGTCACCGCGGCGTACCGGCGGCGCACCTCATTTCAGTTCCGGATTCTGCTGCGTCGCGCACGCGCGCAGCGCGGCCACGCGCTCGCTGTTGCCGAGCTTCTCGAACAGATCGGCCATCTCCATCTGCGCGACCGGATCGCCTTCACGCGCCGCGCGCCAGCGCAACGACGCGATCATCCCCCTCACGCGTTCGCCGGGCGTTTCGCCGTCGTAGCCCGACATCGCCTGCATCACGTCCGCGAGCTTGTTGTATCCGGCCGGTACCTGATGCGCGAGCAGCCACGCGACCGCCGGCTGCGCGCCTTCCCAATCCTCGTCCTCGAGCGAACTGTTGACGAGTCGCGCCGCCGCGCGCCACGCGCCGAGCGACGCGGCTTTCGCGTACGCTTTGTCGGCATCGCGACCGCGCGACGACGGCGCCGCGGCGAACGCCGCCTGCGCAGCGGCCGACGGCGGCGGCACCGCGAGCTTCGTGCAGCGGAACGCGCCGTCATCGGGCGCGTTGCCGGGCAGACGGGCCCAGCGCAGCTGGTCCTTCAGCGTGCGATCGAGCGTCGGCCGCACGTCGCTTTCCTTCATCGACGCGAATACCCAGGAAGTGCGCACCTTGCGGGCGGCGTCCCAGTCGTCGTCGGCCACGGCGTGTTGCGCGAATGCCAGGCAAGCGGCCGCGCAGGCGATCCGGAGCAGTTGTCGTGCAGGGGATGTCATCGTGGACTCCCCTCAGCTCGCGATGACGATGAAGGCCGTCAACGCAATCGGGAACAGTGCGAGGCCAAGCAGGCCCAGCGCGCCGTCCGCCGCCATCGTGATCGGCGACAGGGCGAGCTTGGCGCCCTTGCCGAGTACCGATGGCCGCTCGATGACCTTGACGTCATACTCGTGATTGAACGCCTGCGGGAGCGACGACGGCGTGACGTCGTTCGGCTGGTAGCGCTTGCCGCTGATCGTACCGCTCTCCGTCAGCTGGTGGCGCTGGTCCTTGAAACCGTCCGCGAGCGCACGCTCGCGAAGCTCGGAGCCGGGAGGCGCATCCTCGCGCGCAAGCCGCAGCACGTAACGCCCGGAGATCGTATCGCCGTGCGTCTCGAAATCGTCGAAGTCGGTATACAACTTGGGACGGTAGGGTGCCGTGAGGTTGACGGCGAGGGCCGGCGGCACATCGAAAATGTAGTGATACTGCTTGCCGATCACGACGAGCTTTTTCCCGTCCGCGCTGATCAGGAACGCCGAGAGCGTTTCCCGGTATTCAGGGTCCTTCATCAGGCGATGGGTGACGGGCCCCAGGTCGGCGCTGGAACAGCCGGCCAGCATGCCGGACGCCGCCACGGCGGGCAGCGCGAGAAATGTTCTTCTTTTCATGGATGGTGTAATGGTGTTGTTCATTATTCGGCCAAACCGCATGAATGTCGGGTGAAGCGTTCGACGAACGCTGCACGGTGACGGCCTTGGACGCGGTTTCGCCGTCCGCTATTCTAGGGATGAAACCGGCAATGCGATACGTGCGGCCGGCATTTCGGCTGCCACCAGGAGACCAGCACCATGCATCAACCGACCGACCGCCGGGCAACCCTGTTGCGCACGCTCGGCATCCGCGCGCCGATCGTGCAGGCGCCGATGGCCGGCGTCAGCACGCCGGCGCTGGCCGCCGCCGTCTCGAACGCGGGCGGGCTCGGCTCGCTCGGCGTCGGCGCAACCGATTCCGACGGCGCACGCAAGATGATCCGCGACACGCGCGCGCTCACCGACCGGCCGTTCAACATCAACGTGTTCTGCCACCGTCCGGCGCAAGCCGACGCGGCCGTCGAGCGCGCGTGGCTCGACTGGCTCGCCCCCGCGTTCCGCGCGTATGGCGCGACGCCGCCTGCATCGCTGTCGGAGATCTACACGAGCTTCGTCGCGGACCACGCGATGCAGGCGATGCTCGTCGAGGAAAAGCCGGCGGTCGTCAGCTTCCATTTCGGGTTGCCGTCCGCTGACGTGATCGCCGCGCTCAAGCGCGCGGGCATCACGCTGTTCGCCACGGCGACGAATCTCGACGAAGCCCGCCAAGTTGCCGCCGCCGGCATCGACGCGATCGTCGCGCAGGGCATCGAAGCCGGCGGGCATCGCGGCGTGTTCGATTCGACCGCGCACGACGATCGCCTCGGCACGTTCGCGCTGACGCGCCTGATCGTGCGCGAATGCGCGCTGCCGGTGATCGCCGCCGGCGGCATCATGGACGGCGCGGGCATTGCCGCCGCGCTCGCGCTCGGCGCGCAGGCCGCGCAGCTCGGCACCGCGTTCGTCGCGTGCCCGGAGACGTCGATCGACGACGGCTACCGCCGCGCGATCCTCGGCGAGGCGGCGCACCGCACCACGTTCACGCACGCGATCTCGGGCCGCGTCGCGCGCGGCATCGCGAACCGGCTGACCGCGCTCGGCGACGACCCGCGCGCGCCGGCCACGCCCGCGTATCCGATCGCCTACGATGCGGGCAAGGCGCTGCATGCGGCCGCGAAAGCGCAGGGCGAATTCGGTTACGGCGCGCAATGGGCGGGGCAGGCGGCGCCGCTGGTCCGCGCGCTGCCGGCGGCCGAGCTGTTCGCGGCGCTCGAACGCGAAACGCGGGCGGCAATCGAGCGGATGCAGCACGTGCTGGACTGATCGCCTGCCGCGGATGTGCAATGTTCTGTATCCGCGCCGCGCGCGGATACAGTGCGATACAACGCCCGCGCGCGGCTTCGCTATAAAGCAGGCATGACCTCTTTCGGAGCCCGTCATGTCTGCCACCTGGTTCAAAGGGTCCTGCCATTGCGGGGCCGTCAAGTTCGAAGTCACGGCGGCCATTGCGCCGGCCGTCCGCTGCAACTGCAGCCTGTGCCGCCGGCGCGGCGCGCTGATGAGCCCGATGTTCGCCGCCGCCAACCTGACGATCGTCGAAGGCGAGGGCGCGCTGACCTGCTATCAGTTCAACACGCACACGGCCCGTCACTATTTCTGCAGCCGGTGCGGCGTCTATCCGTTCCACCAGACCCGCAAGGACCCGGCATGCTGGCGCGTCAATCTCGGCTGCCTCGACGGCGTCGATCCCTATGCGCTCGACGCGACGATCGCCGATGGGGCAAGCCTCTCGGTCGTGGAGGACGCATGAAACGCTGGCTGATGATCCTGCTGTTTGCCGCAGGCGGGCTCGCGACCGAAATCGCGCATCCGGTGCAGTGCACGTTGCTGTCGGTCAGCCGTCAGCCAACCGGCAAGCGCCGCGAGCCGGGCTGAGCGAGCGCGGCGCGCGTCAGCCGATCGAGACCGATTATCATGCTTCCGATAAGATCGCATGCGATATATAATGCGGTTGTCTGCGACCGTTCGCGTCGCTGGAGGAAGTCCATGAAACCGACCGAAACCCCGTCGCCCGCCGCGCCGAAGCTGTCCGAGTTCCTGTGCTTTGCGATCTACTCGGCGAACCTGGCGTTCGGCAAGGCGTACAAGCCGATCCTCGACGAGCTCGGCCTCACGTATACGCAGTACATCACGATCATTGCGCTGTGGGAGCAGGACAACCAGACCGTCGGCCAGCTCGGCGAGAAGCTGTTCCTCGAATCCAACACGCTGACGCCGATCCTGAAGAAGCTCGAGGCAATGGGCTACCTGGAGCGGCACCGTGATCCGTCCGACGAACGCCAGGTGCTCGTCAGCCTGACGAAAAGCGGCCGCCGCGTGCGCGAGAAGGGGCTCGACATGAACCTCGTCGAAGCCACCGGGCTGAAGCCGGACGAATTCGCGAAAGTGCAGAAGGCGATCGTCACGTTGCGCGGCAACCTGATCCGGTCGACCGAAGCATAAGAACGCTCAGGCCCGGCCAACGGCCGGCGCGGGAATCGCGCCGGCCGCGTTGTCACGTGTGCGCGTCGCCCAGCACCAGCAGGTGCATCTCGCGACGGACGACGAAACCGAGCGCGAGATAGCGCTCGATCGCCACCTGGTTCGTCGTGAGGACGTGCAGGAACGGCGTCTCCGCACGCGCGCCGATCGTCGCGATCAACGACCGGACCAACCGCGCGGCCAGCCCTTGCCGCCGAAACGCGGCGTCCACGCAGACGGCGCTGATCTCGGTATACCCTTCGACCTGCATCCGCTGGCCGGCCATCGCGGCCAGCCGGCCTTCGCTGCGCACGCCGATGTAGTGGCCAAGCTCGAACGTGCGCGGGCCGAACGGGCCCGGCTGCGCGGCGGCGGTCAGCGCGAGCATGTCCGGCACGTCGGCTGCGCCGAGCGGAACGGGTTCCGCTTCGTGCGCCGCGTCCAAGGTTCCTTGCCAGGTCATTTGAAGCAACGTCGCGCGCCGGATCGCCGACAGGCTCGCCGGCGCCTCGATCTCGTCCGGCGTGACGAGCGCCGCCGGCCCGTGTGCGGCGATCAGCTCGCACAGCGCGTCGAACGACGCCGGGCTCGTGTCGTCGATCGCGGCAAACGGCGCGATGGCCGTCGGGAACCGCCGCGCGCGCCCCTCGCCAAGCGCAAAGCGGCGCTGCCTGCCCGTGAGCGCATGCCAGACGACCCGGTCGAGCACGTGCGCATCGGCTGTCGCGTTTCCGGTCATGGCGTCCGGCATCGGCGGCTCCTTGGTGGAAGATGGGGAGCCGCACAGAATAATCCCGGACAGGGCGAACGGGTAGCGCTGGCGATACGGTCCGGGACAATACCAATAAAAAAGCGCACGCGATTACATCGCATGCGCTTTATATGGCAGAGGTCGGCGAGTGAATTCGCCGTACCGCGCTCAATGGCCGAAATAGATCGAGCGCTCGGCGGTGCGCACCGTGTTGCGGCTGCCGGACTGCGTGGCGCCGCCGGCATCGCTGCCGTAACCGGCTGCCTGCGTGTCGGCCGCGACGGCACCGTGGTCGCGAATCCGGTTCAGCGCCGCCTGGATATTGTCCGGATAGTTCGGATCGTTGGGACGATTCGGCTGGTAGCCGGCTTGCTGCAGCGCGGCCAGTTCCGCACGCACCTGCGCACGCGTGACGGTGCTTTCGCTTGCAAAAGCCGGCGCGGCGACGGCGGCCGACACGGCAACGAGAACGGTGGCAATCAGTTGGGTCTTCATCATTTACCTCGACAGGATTCGGGAATTCGGGAGTTGCGCACCACACGCCGACTATCGGCGTCGTTCGCGCGTTCGTTCAATGACCGAAGTAGATCGAGCGTTCGGCGATTCGCGTCGCCGGCCGGCTGCCCGACTGCGTAACAGCGGCGGCATCGCTGCCGTAGCCGGATGCCGACGTATCGGCCGCCACCGCGGGACTCGCGTGAATGCGCGTCAATGCGGCCTGCAGATCGTCCGGGTAGTGCGGATCGTTCGCGCGGCCCGGCCGATAACCGGCTTGTGCCAACTGGACGAGCTCGGCGCGTACCTCGGCGCGGGACACGACGGCTTCGTCGGCGAACGCCGGTGCGGCGGCGGAAGCGGAAACAGCAACGAGAAGGGCAGCGATCAGGCGGGTTTTCATCATGCACCTCGACAAAATGGAATCAGCGATAAAGGGAATCAGGTTCACGTACCGGGCGGGCGCTCAGTGACCGAAGTACACCGAGCGCTCGGCCACGCTGACGACATGCCGGCGGCCGGATTGCGTCGCGGTGTCGCCGTTGCCGCCGTAGCCGGCCGCCGGTGCGTTGGCCGCGACGGCATCGTCGGCGCGGATCTGCGTCAGCGCGGCTTGCAGATCGTTCGGGTAGGTCGCGTCGGTCGCGCGGTTCAGCGGATAGCCGACGTGTTGAAGCTGCGCGAGTTCGGCGCGTACCTGCGCACGCGTCACGGTGGCTTCATTGGCAAACGCCGGAGCGGCAACGGCAGACGAAACAGCGACGAGAAGGGCAGCGATCAGTTGGACTTTCATTTTTTTCACCTCGATGGAAAAGGAATCGGGAATTCGGGAGGGCGGCGCTCGGCCGCCCGATGCAACGCTCAGGCGATCCGGATGTCGACGTCGATGTTGCCGCGCGTCGCCTTCGAATACGGGCAGGTCTGATGCGCAGCGTCGACGATGCGTTGCGCGACGTCGCGCTCGAGCCCCGGCACGCTCACGTTCAGCCGGGCCTGCAGGAAGTACGCGTTACCCGCCGTGCCGAGATCCACTTCGGCGTCGACCGCGAGATCGGCCGGCAGCGTCACCTTCGCGGCGCGCGCCGCAAGCTGCATCGCGCCGATGAAGCAGGCCGACCAGCCGGCCGCGAACAGTTGCTCCGGGTTGGTGCCGGTGCCGGCGCTGCCCGGCGACGACAACTGGATGTCGAGGCGGCCGTCGGAACTGCGCGCGGCGCCGTCGCGGCCCCCGGAAGTCGTATGCGTCTTGCCCGTGTACAGCACTTTGTCGATCTTGCTCATCATTTGCTCCGTCGGTTGGTTTGTCTCAGATGCGATTCGATCGCATGCGACGCAGTTTCCGCCTGACGGCCACCCACGTCAAGCGGATTCGATTAAATCGCATGCGATATTTTGTATTTCAATGTATCCGGATCGTGTAGCGCCTCGCGGGACAAGGCTTTCCGGCGATTCGACATCGATGGCCGGGCATCGACGAACGGCGACCGATTCCGGAAAGGCAGCGGGAGAGCAGGGTAGCCCGCCGATCGACGTTTCCAGAAAGCGAACAGGCTCCTTGTCATTATTTCGCTTTCTACAACGCACCGTCTCTTCTAACCTTGCCGGACCCGATCGCGAGCGGCCCACCCACGGCCAGCGCTTGCACGGACAACGAGCACATTCGAAACGGAGACATTACGTGTCGCGCGCCAGCCCTCTTGCAACGGCCACGGATTCCCGGCCGACCGGAACCCTCGCGAACCTGCGGTCCATCTTCAGCGGATCGGTAGGCAACCTCATCGAGTATTACGACTGGTACGTCTATTCGGCGTTTTCGCTGTACTTCGCGAAGGCGTTCTTTCCGAACGGCAACCTGACCGTGCAATTGCTGAACACGGCGGCCATCTTTGCCGTCGGTTTCATCATGCGTCCGATCGGCGGGTGGCTCGTCGGCATGTACGCGGATCGCAAGGGGCGCAAGGCCGCGCTGCTCGTGTCGGTGCTGGCCATGTGCATCGGCTCGCTGATCATCGGGCTGACACCCGGCTACGACACCATCGGCATCGCCGCGCCCGTGCTGCTGGTCATGGCGCGGCTGCTGCAAGGGCTGAGCCTCGGCGGCGAGTACGCCAGTTCGGCGACCTATCTGAGCGAAATGGCTGCCCCCTCCAGCCGCGGTTTCTATTCGAGCTTCCTGTTCGCGACGCTGTCGCTCGGTCAGTTGCTCGCGATGGGCGTCCTCGTGGTGCTGCAGCAGTTCTTCCTGACCACCGCGCAGCTCGAAAGCTGGGGATGGCGCATCCCGTTCCTGCTCGGATCGCTGCTCGCCTGCAGCGCGATCTTCCTGCGCAGCAACATGAAGGAAACGGCCTCGTTCGAGCAGCATCACCAGAGCAAGCGTCGCCACGCGTCGCTCGCCGACCTGTTTCGCCACAAGCGCGAATGCCTGATCGTCGCCGGCCTGACGCTCGGCGGCACGGTGGCGTTCTATGCGTACACGACGTACATGCAGAAGTTCCTCGTCAACAGCGCGGGGATGAGCAAGGCCGACGCGTCGATGGTCTCCGTGCTCAGCCTGCTTGCGTTCGTCGCGATGCAGCCGATCTTCGGCAGCCTGTCCGATCGCATCGGCCGTCGTCCGCTGCTGATCGCGTTCGGCATCCTCGGCACGCTGTGCACGGTGCCGATTTTCCAGGCGCTGCGCGGGGTCGAGACGACCGGCAGCGCGCTGGCGCTGATCATCGGCGCGCTGCTGATCGTCAGCCTGTATTCGTCGGTCAGCGCGGTGGCCAAGGCCGAGCTGTTCCCGGTCGGCGTGCGTGCGCTGGGCGTGGGGCTGCCTTACGCGATCACCGTCTCGCTGTTCGGCGGCACGGCCGAGTATGTCGCGCTATGGATGAAGAGCATCGGACACGAAGCGTGGTTCTTCTACTACGTGTCGGGATGCGTGCTCGTGTCGTTGCTCTGCTACCTGTGGATGCCCGACCCGAAGCGCGTCTCGCGCATCGACGAAGCCTGACGGCCACGCGCCCGTTCCCGGCCGCCCGCGCGTGACGCGCGGCGGCCAATCGCGCATCAGCGGAAATCCGCATACTGCCGCACCAGCGACAGCATCGACGGTATCAACCCGCGCACGTCGCCGCGACGCCACTGGAATGCATACTGAAGCGGCGTCAGCGGCGGCTCGCTCGTCAGTTCGACGAGATCGCCGCCCAGGCGCGCACGCGCCCAGTCGACCGGCAGGAAGCCGATGCCGACGCCTTCACTCAACATCCCGGCCACCGCGCTCCAGTTGTTGCACGCGATCCGGCGCGCATGATTGATCCCGCATGCCAGCAGCCAGTCGTCGAGAATGCGCGTCACGCCCGAACCGGACGGCAGCAGTACCAGCGCATGACGGGCGATCAGCGCCGGCGTCAGATCGCGTTCGCTGCCGACCAGCGTCTCGGCCGCCATCCACGCGAACCGCGCTTCCGCCACCGGCTGCGACATCACGCTGCCGCGCGACGAACGGCCGGCGATCACCGCGAAATCCAGCTCGCCGGCGTCGACTTTCTCCTCCAGCGCCGCGCCCACGTCGACATACGGCTCGAGCGCCAGCTTCGGATGCAGCTTCTGGACCGCCGCGACGAAGCGCGGCAGCCACGTGAGCGCCGACAACTCGCCGACGCCGAAGCGCAGCCGGCCGCTCAACCCTTCGTCCCGCGCGACCGATTCCTGCAACGCGGCGACGGACTCGAGCACCCGCACCACGGCGGGCAGCAACGCCTCGCCGTCGTCGGTCAGCACGGCGCGATGGCCGCTGCGGTCGAACAGCGTGCGCTCGACCACCTGTTCGAGTTCGTTGATGCGCTTGGACAACGACGACACCGACAGATGGAGCCGTTGCGCGGCGGTCGAGAAGTTGGCGCAGGTCGCCGCCCAGTAAAACGCGTCGAGTTGCTTGAGAGTCGGAGTCGCCATGATCTTTCGCTTTTATCGAACAAATTCCTTGGAAGATTATCGCTTTTTAAGCGCCTCGCGCGACCCTAAAATTCCTGCATCGATTCGACAACAGGCCGCAGAAATGACCCCGTCCGCCTCATCCCGTCCCGCAGCCAGCCGTCCGCTGGCCGATACGCGACCGCCGCGCGTGCTGCGCAACATGCTGAGCCTCCACGATTTCGAGGCGGCGGCGCGGCGTGTGCTGCCGCGCCCGATCTTCGGCTATGTCAGCGGCGCGGCGGAGGACAACCGCACGCGCGACGACAACCGCGCCGTGTTCGACGAGTACGGATTCGCGACGCGTGTGCTGCGCAACGTTTCGCAACGGCAACAGACGGTCGAGCTATTCGGACGGCGCTATGCGTCGCCGTTCGGCATCGCGCCGATGGGTATCCATGCGCTGTCGACCTATCGCGGCGACGTCGTCTTGGCGCGGGCCGCGCAGCGCGCGGGCATCGCCTCGATCATGAGCGGCTCGTCGCTGATCCCGCTGGAAGAGGTGGCGGCTGCCGCGCCGGGTACCTGGTTCCAGGCGTACCTGCCCGGCGATCCCGATCGTATTGCCGCGTTGCTCGAACGCGTCGCGCGCGCCGGCTACCGGACGCTGGTGATCACGGTCGACATTCCCGTGTCCGCCAATCGCGAGAACAACGTGCGGACCGGCTTCACCACGCCGCTGCGCCCCGGGCCGCGCCTGTTCTGGGACGGCATCACGCGGCCGCGCTGGCTCGCGGGCACCTTCGCCCGGACGCTGCTCGCGCACGGCATGCCGCATTTCGAAAACTCGTTTGCGACACGCGGCGCGCCGATCCTGTCGTCGACCGTGCTGCGGGATTTCTCCGCGCGCGACCATCTCGACTGGGGCCACCTGAAACGGATCCGGCAGGAATGGAAGGGCGAACTGGTGATCAAGGGGATTCTCAGCGTGGACGATGCCGTGATCGCGCGCGACATCGGCGCCGACGGCATCATCCTGTCGAACCACGGCGGCCGCCAGCTGGACGGCGCGGTGTCGCCGATGCGGATCCTGCCTGACGTGGTCCGGACGCTCGGAGCGGATTATCCGGTGATGATCGACAGCGGGTTTCGTCGCGGGTCGGATGTGCTGAAAGCGGTTGCGATGGGCGCGCGCATGGTGTTCGTCGGGCGGCCGTTCAATTACGCGGCGGCCGTGGCCGGGGAAGCCGGTGTGCTGCATGCGATCGGCCTGTTGCACGATGAAGTGGACCGGAACATGGCGATGCTGGGCGTCGGGCGATGCAGCGCGTTGACGCCCGACGTGCTGATTCGGAAAAGTGGATCGTCGGCGGCGTAGGTGGCCAGGTCGCAGCCGGACGGGTTCGGCGGACGCTTCGACCGGTTCGCGGCAGGGCAGGTGAATCGAAGGTCTGCGGCTGTTGCCGCGTAAGCCGATGGCGGATGGCCGGTACCCGTCAGCGGACGGCTGCCTGTTGCGTCTGCTGCCCGGCAAAGCGGCGCTCGACGTTGTGTTCGCGCGAGCGCGTCGACGCGCTACGCGCGAATATCGACGCGTGGTGGGAACGCATCGACGGAACCGGTTTTCCGGTGGTTTAACGCGCCGATCCTTTTATCGAGGAACACGTAGTTGGAGCATATGATGGTGCTATCAGGATAACTTTTCTTATCACAATAGCTCGATTCAGTTTACAAACTGGCCGATTCGAAAACGCGCCGCTGCCGGTCACGAAAACCGCCGATGGCAGCGTCACCACCGGCGAAGGAGGGCGCGTCGTGGCCGACAGGCGCCGCTATCGCGCCGGTTCGCTCTCGCGCCAGCGCACCATCAGCGTATTCGACGGCAACGTTTCGTCGCGCAGCTTGCGCGCGACGTCGACGCCCCCGACCGGCAACCCGTGCGGATCGAGCAGCCCGAGCTGCACGAGCACGCTCGCCTGGTCCCAGTAGATGTGCTCGTTGTAGAGCTTCGGCCCGCGGAATTCGACGACGACGACCATCGGAATCTCCACGCGCTTGCCGGTCGGCGCGACGCCGGGCAGCAGCCAGTCGATCTCCCGGTCGTGCGTAAACGTCAGGATGAACTCGTCCACCATGCGATCGACGCCGACCACGCGCGAGATCGGCGCCATCGCCATGTCGGCCGGGTTGCCGTGGATGAAGTGATGCGTGTAGAAGCGCTTCAGTTCCGTGTACCCGGTGCCGCCCGTCATGGTCGGCACGTGATTCACGTACGGTTCGGGCACCATGGTCCGCATCGTCTCCTCGGGATCGCGCGCGGCGAATTCCAGATGGAAGTGATGATCGGCGAGCGCGCCCAGATCGTAGTCGGGGCCGAGCACCTTGCGAAACACCGCAAGACTGCGTGTGTGCGCGGACATCGCGGCCGCCTTGACGAAGGTCGGCCCGCTACGGCTGAAGGCATGGCCGGCACCGTCGTACGCGTAAAGCTTCAGGTTCGGCTTGCCGTCCAGCGCCGCGCGGATCGCCGTCACGGTCGCGGGCGGATTGAGCGGATCGTCGGCGCCGAAATGCAGTGCGAGCGGGCACGCGATGCGCTCGGCCAGTTCGAGCGACTGCTCGATGCCGACACCGTAATAGCCGACCGCGCAATCGACGTCGCCCTGCGCCGCGGCGAGCCACGCGAGCTTGCCGCCGAGACAGAAGCCGAGCACGCCGACCTTGCCGGTCGATTCGGGCAGCGTGCGCGCATGGGCGATGGTCGCACGGATATCGTCGACGGCGCGGGCCACGTCGAGGCGCGTGTAATAGTCGAAAGCCTTGGCATGGTCGGCGTCCCCGTAACCAAGTTCGATGTTCGGACCGAACGGGTGGAACAGGTCCGGCGCGATGACGACGTAGCCCTCGGCCGCATAGAGATCCGCCACTTTGCGCATCTCGGCGTTCACGCCGAAGATTTCCTGCAGCAAGACGATGACCGGGCCGTGGCCCGCTTCCGGCAGCGCGAGATAGGCGTCGAACGCCGTGTCGCCCCGTTCGATTCTGATGTGCTTCTTCATGGTTGAAGTCCCGATGGAAGAGGGGGAAGGAATGCGAGCCGAACGGTTCGCTACTGCGCTGCGCGCCGTTCGAACCATTCGCGCGGCGAGCGGCCCTGATCCGGCCCGAGGATCGAAAAACCGCCGTCGACCGGTACGTCGATCCCGGTGATCCACGCGGCATCGTCCGAACAGAGAAACGCGACGACTCGCCCGATCTCGTCGCCGCGACCGACGCGGCCGAGCGCATGCAGCGGCCGGCCGACGCGGTCCGCGACGTCGACCGACCCACCCGCGAGCCGTTCCAGCGACGGCGACCACGTCCAGGCGGGCGACACGCTGACCGCCCGCAGGCCATGCGGCGCCAGCTCCACGGCGAGATTGCGTGTCAGTTGCAGCAGCGCGGCCTTCGACGCCGGATACAGCGCGCGGCCGGCCGCGCCGAACTTGCCGCCGACGCTGCCGAGGTTGACGATCACGCCACCGCGCCGCAGATGCGGCGCGGCCTTCTGCGCGAGGATCGCCGCCGACACGAGATTGACGTCGAGCAGGCGCGACCATTGTTCGCGCGTCGACGCGAGGCCTGCATCGTCGTAGCTGCACGCATTGTTCACGACGATGTCGAGACCGCCGAACGCGGCGAGGGCAGTCGCGATCGTGCTGTCGAGTCGCGCGTCGTCGGTGACGTCGGTGTGTGCGAAGCGCGCCGATGTGCCGATCGAGGCGGCCAGCGCGTGGCCGGCCGCGTCATCGAGCCCCGCGATCAGCACGCCGGCGCCTTCGCTCGCGAGGGCGCGCGCGATGTCGGCGCCGAGCCCCTGCGTCGCGCCGGTGACGATCGCGACCTTGCCCGCGAGGCGTGCGCGCGTGCCAGCCGGGCTCGTCTGCGAGGACGCTTCGGAAGCGTGCGAGACGTTCATGTGCCCTCCGTGTGCGACGCGTGGCCGAACAGCTCCGCCACGCTGGAAATACCCGCGATCAAGCGCATCGACTCGAGCGATGCATCGTGCTGCCGACGATCCGCGCACGCGCAGGCGTCGGCCGCGACGGTCACGCGATAGCCGAGATCGGCGGCATGGCGCACGGTCATTTCTACGGTCGAGTGCGTGGCGACGCCGGCAACGATCAGGTGACGCACGTCGTGCGCCGCGAGGATCCGTTCCAGCGGCGTACCGATGAAGCCGCTCGTGCACTGGTGATGGATGACATGGTCGAGCGCGCGCGCCGGATCGGGTTCGAGCGTCGGGTAAAACTGCGCGCCCCAGCTGCCGTCGCGTAGCGCGCCGAGCTCGGCCGTGCGCACGAAAATCGGTGCATTGCGCGGCAAGTCCGCGTAATCCTCGCGGAAGGCGATGCGGACATGCGCGATCGGCAAGCCGAGCCCGCGCGCGCCGGCCAGCAGCGCGCGGGCCGCGTCGAGCACCGCCGCGCGGTCGGGCCGGTCCGCGTCGAAGCCGACGCGAATCTTGCCGCGCGGATCGAGCACGTCGTTCTGGTAATGCAGCGCGATCACGGCGGTGCGCGCAAGCGGTATCGACTGCGATGTGGCGTTCACACGAATACCTCCAGGTTCGCGAGCGCATCGGTCGAGTTGATGAGATCGACGCGCTTCAGATAGATCTTCCAGTCCGGGCCGCGCGTATCGAGCTTGTGCGTGACGAGCCCGGCGAGCGTGCGCTGCCCGATGCGCCATTCGTTGACGATCAGCGTCGAGTGGACCACCAGCCGGCCGGCCGCATCGCGGCCGTCGACGATCACGTTGCCGACGATGCGCGCGGTGCGCGTCGACGGCTGCTGCGACCAGTTGCGCCGGTTCGTCACGCGGGCCGCGCGCACTTCGCGCAGCGTCGCATCCTCCCAGAAGAGCGAGATATGGTCGCGCGGGCTGGTCTGGCCCGGCTCGTGCGGCAGCCAGTACATGCCGTCGGGCGTCCACAGGTCGAGCCATGCGTCGAATGCGCGCGTATCGAGCAGCCGCGCCTCGCGAAACAGAAACTGTGCCGCCTGCGCGTGCAGCGCCGCGTCGGCGGCGAGGGCAGGGGCGTCGACCGCGACGGTCGACAGGTCGAAAGCCGGATCGTGCAGCATCAGGCGTCTCCTGCGCGCGTGCGCGCGGGTGGGGCGGCCTCGTCGACCATGAAGCGTTTCCACGCGGCGAACTGGTTGCGCATCGGCAATTCGCTGGTGCCGTTGATCGACACGAAGCCGTCGTCCGTCGCGCGATCCGTGCCCGCGTAGCGATGCATGCTCACCCACTCGCCGCCGCGGGTCTGATTGCCTGCCTGGCAGCGTGCGTAGACTTCGACGTCGTCCGGCATCACGTTCGACGACGGCGAATTGATCACGTTCGCGTAGGTCAATGCGCGATCGAACACCGCGTCGGGTGCACCTTTCAGGCGAAACAGCTGGATTTCAACCAGTGTCCGGTCCACCGCGATCGGACGAATCACGCGGAACTGCTGAAACACCGTATGCGGGGAACCGCTGCCGTAGATCACGGTGTTGTGGCGATTCATCCCAAGAATCCGGCGTGCGCGTTCGTCGCCATAAGCCTGCGCGAGCACCGCGAAATGCGCGTTCGACACCGAATCGCGTTCGGCCGCCGCCGGATCGAAAATCCCTTCCATGTAGCCGTGGCCGTATGCGTAGGCGCGCAGTTCCAGTTTTTCCCAGAATTCGTACGGCTCGCCGTTGCCGTCCATGATGAGCAGCTCGAACGGCATCGCGCCCATTTCCTCGGCCTGCGCGCGGGCCGACATCACCGACGATTCATGCGTGACCGGCGCATGCATCGTGTCGTGCAGGTTCTCGTAGAACACTTTCCAGTTCGAGCGCTGCAGGACGCGGAACACGCCCCCCGTGACCTCGACCTCGCCGACCGGGGAACGGTCGCACAGATTGTCGATCGACGACACGACGCCATTCAGGAAGGTCCGCAGATCCGGGCCGTCGTCGCTCTGGCTCGCGAACACGAAGCCGCGATAGCTGTCCACGCGCGCGACGCGGCGCATCGAGAAATCCGGATGCTTCGGGTCGAAGCAGGTGTTCTGCAGGCCGTTGCGCAGCGGCGCCGACAGGTGCGTGCCGTCGTGCCTGAAGGTCCAGGCATGATACGGACACCGGAAGAATTTCCCGACCGAGCCGTCGCCGTCGGGTACGACTTTCGCGCCCTTGTGCGGACACCGGTTGTAGATCACGTGGATCGTGCCGTCGGATGCACGCACCATCACCACGTCCTGGTCGCCGATACGCGTCGTGTGATAGTCGCCGGCCGTCTTGACCTGGCTCTCGTGGCCGACGTAGATCCACGCACGACCGTAGATCCGTTCCATTTCCAGCGCGAAGATCGCGGGATCGGTATAGAGGCGCTTGTGCACGCTGTCGGGGCGCACCAGCCCGGCCAGCATCTCGTTGGTAACGCTCATGGGGTTTCCTCGATGGGAAGGGTCAAAGATCCAGCACGAGATGCGCGCCGTGCGCGCGCGACACGCATGGACAGAACGCGCCGCTCGCGTGGTCGTCGTCGCTCAGGCAGATGTCGCGGTGATCGGGATCGCCGTCGAGCAAGCGCACCGCGCACACGCCGCAATCGCCGCGCCGGCAGTCGTAGAGCGGATCGAGGCCGGCTTCGATCATCGCGTCGAGAATCGACGTGCCGGGCGGCACGTTCAGCACGTGCCCCGAGCCGGCGAGACGCACTTCGACCGTGGCGTTTTCCGCCGTCGCGACCGGCGCGGCAAAGCGTTCGCAGTGCAGCGCGTCGTCGCGCCAGCCAAGATGCCGCGCGGCCGCGAGCGTCGCCTCGATGAGCCCGGCGGGCCCGCACACGTACAGATGCGTGCCGCGCTCGGGCGCGCCGATCGCGTCGGCCAGCGGCAGGCCGCGCGACGGTTCGCCGTCGTCGAACCAGCATGTCGCACCCGGTAGCGCGGCAACCTCGTCGCGATAGGCCATCGACACGGCATCGCGCGCGGCGTAGTGCAGCGTGAACGGCCGCCCGCTGCTCGCCAGTTCGCGCGCCATCGCGAGAATCGGCGTGATGCCGATGCCGCCGGCCACGAGCAAGTGCCGGCGTGCGCGCGCGACGAGCGGAAAATCGTTCCGGGGCGGATCGATGTCGAATTCGTCGCCGGGCGCACAGGCGTGCATCCACTGCGAACCGCCGCTGCCGGCCGCTGCGTGCAGCACCGCGATTTCGTAACGATCGATCGAATCGGCGCGGCCGCCGGCGTTCACGAGCGAATATGCACGCCGTTGCGAACGAGGGGAGAGGGGCACGTGCACGCCGATATGCGCGCCGGCCGTGAACCCGGGCAGCGGGCCGCCGTCGGCGGCGACGAGATGCAATCGGCGGATTGCGGGCGTCAGCGCATCGATGCGCTCGACGCGAATTCTGAGCGGGGACATCCAGCGGCTCCGTTGAATTCAGAGGAGGCCACTGTATGCGGGCGAATGTGCCGCGAATATCCGGCGAGCGCAGCGCCTGTCCGGCGCGCGCAGAATTTCCGCTCAGCCAGCGGACTGGCGCGCGCGCCGCAACGTATCCGACGGCGATTCCCGGAACGTTTCGCGGTACAGGGCGGCGAAGCGGCCCAGATTCGCGAAGCCGCAACGGAGCGCCACGTCGGCCACGCGGTCACTTTCGCGGCCTTGCAGCAATCGGTCGCGTGCGCGTTCGAGACGCCGTTCGCGGACCAGCTGCATCGGGCTGCCGCGCGAGAAACGCTGGAACCCGTCGAGCAGCGTACGCACCGGCACGTCGGCCGCCAGCGCGATATCGGCCAGCGTGATCGGCTCGCACGCGTGCTCGTCGATATAGGCTTCCGCGCGCTTGACCGTGCGCGGCACGAGCGCCGTTCCGCCGGGCCGCGTCTGGCAGTGATGCGGCTGCCCGGCGAGCAGGAGCGAGATCACGAGCCGCTCGAATTCGAGTGCGATACGGCGGTCGCGCTGCGCGAGCGCGACCGTCTCCGGCGACGACGCCATGACGCGCAACTGCATCAGCCACGGCAAGAGTTCGGAGCGGGAGAGATCGAGCACCGGCTCGATCTGCAGATGGTCGTAGCCGGTGTGAGCCAGGATCGCGCGCTTGTCGACGCGCACGAAGAACTGCTCGCAGTCGCGGGAGAACGTGCCGCCGAAATGGCTGGCCGGGCTGACGATGACGCCCTGCGCCGGCCCGATGATCACGCGCCGGCCGCCGACGCTCACGTCCGCATAGCCGCCGAGGCTGAGGATCGCGAGATAGTAATCCTCGATTTCCCCGGCATCGACGCCCATCGCGACGTCGTAACCGATCGTGCCGAACCCGACGCTGTCGATCCGCACGTAGTCCATGTACGCGGAATAGCCGCCACGCGAGCTGCCAGGGATGAGTCGATGCGGCTGCAGCACCGCGGCGATCCGTTCACGCGTGTCGTCGATATCGACCGATTCGAAATAGCGGTATCGACGGAGCAGGGTCGGCTCAATCGGCAAGGAAGCATTGGGCATGGCGAATCTTCTTTGCGTATGCGGGGAAACCCGGGGCGCGACATCGAACGATCGCCGTTGTTTTCCGGGGCACGTTCACTGTACACGTTTGCGACAAGGTCAATAAAACGGCCAATATCGGCCTCCGGATACTTGCGGGAATCGGACAGGCAGCCGTGTGCGGCTGCGTTTATTGGCTGGATATCGGCCGGATGGTGAGCGTCGGCGGACGTCATATTCGCTCGGGTCGCCACACGCGCCGGACGATGCCGGCGGAAATCCTCACGTTCGCGTGGGAATGGATGGCGACTTCATCCTGCGTCCGTGTGGCGTCGCCTGATCACGACGAAACCGAGCGCATGAAGACGATGCCGGGCGCTTGGTCGCGAGTTGGGATCGGCCCGAGGTCGGTCGCGTGATTGGATGCGACGAGTAGCGACGCTGGATAGCTTGCGACGGGTCGAAAAGCGGACATTTCAATCTAGCCACTACAACATAATGTCATACCCGGATTCAGATGTCGTAGCGCCAGCTAAATACAGATGTCGCATGTTTCATCGGTCTTTCCATCCTTTAACGTTGAAGCGCCGAGCCTGAAGCAGCAGGGCGCTTACGTTCATCAGCG